>NZ_LN681225.1:2190833-2556666 GCF_000953655.1 Legionella hackeliae | reverse complement strand
AATGGCATTTCTTCTCTGTCGTTCGCAAAAAAATATTGGCGGAAAAATTCCCCCAGAAACTCAAAAAAATAACGGAAATGGCCAAGCACAGGATAGTTACGTAAAATCGCATGATGTTTCTGACGCCTATCCCATAGGTAAACAAAAATGAGTACAGTAATTAAGCCCACTACAAGTAAAAGTAGAATTAACTCATTTAATTCCAAGGCACGCAGGAAAAAAACATCTTTCTTTTTAAGTTGAAGAGTTTCCACGATCAATACTTCCTTACTAACTTCTCTACAATAACCTCATAGCCAAAGTTTCATTTAAAACTTAATTACTCTAAGTGGTAATGCGATGATAGTCTATATAAAAATTTTAAAGATCTGTCTTGTTAATTTTTAGTACATAATGGAAAAATAGTAAAATTTATTCCCCATCCTTTCAAAGTGAATTTATTTATTTAGTGTATACTTATAGTAATTCAATTGGGATTCGGGGGTGTGCCATGAAAATTAATTCTTCATTGGCTAATCACCTGCTGATTGCCATGCCTGCGTTGACGGATCCTAATTTTGAACATGCAGTAATTTACATTTGCGAACACCACGTACAAGGTACGGTAGGGCTAATTATTAATCGACCTATGCAATATCCACTAGGCATGGTTTTTGAGCAAATGCAAATTGAGCCTGCTAAAGGCGAACATACTCAGAAGCCCTTGTTATTCGGTGGACCAGTGCAACCTGAACGAGGTTTTGTTATTCATCGTCCTATTGGTGGATGGCGTTCAAGTTTGTCATTACGCGATGACGTGACCGTCACTACTTCGAATGATATTATTCGTGCTATTGCTGAAAACAAAGGTCCAAAAGATGCGCTGGTCACTTTAGGGTACTCTGGCTGGGGGGGAAACCAGCTTGAAGCTGAAGTGATGAATAATACCTGGTTAGTATGTCCCTTTGCACCAGAACTTCTTTATGAAGTCCCCTTTTCTGAGCGTTGGGAATATGCAGGAGCGCTTATTGGTGTCAAAATGAATCAGTTAACTTCAATTGTTGGTCATGCATAATCGTTTAATAAATTTTGTTGGAGTGCTTAATGCCTGCAGGTGTTTTTTTGGGGTTTGATTTTGGCTATAAGCGAATTGGTGTGGCTGTTGGACAACAAGTTACTTCCACTGCTCGGCCACTGACAACCTTGGATGCAAAATTGGGTGTTCCTAATTGGGATGCTGTGCAAAAAATTGTTGTGGAATGGCGCCCTGAAGCCTTAATTGTGGGATTACCCACCCGCATTGACGACAGCGAACAATATACAACTGCAGCAGCTCGTAATTTTGCGCAAGAATTGCAACAGCGATTTTCCTTACCCGTTCATTTAGTTGATGAACGACTTTCTACGGTAGAAGCTCGTGCACAGTTGTTTGCTGAGGGGGGATACCGTAAAATTAAACAATCCAAAGTCGATAGCTTTGCTGCATGTATTATTCTTCAGCAATGGCTACAGTTTCCCAAATAAAGAAGATGAAACATTTTTTAGAGATCAGTCAATTATCACGCCAGGAAATTGAGGCATTACTAGCACGTGCAATTTCTTTTAAAAACGATCACGCATACCCGAATTACCCGCAGCATACAATGGCGACTCTGTTTTATGAAAACAGTACTCGCACTCGAGTAAGTTTTGAATTAGCAGCAAAAAAACTGGGTATGACTGTCGTTAATTTAAACCTTGAAACTTCTTCGGAAGCGAAAGGGGAGATCATTGAAGATACTATAACGACCCTGGCTGCCATGGGTATTGATTTATTTGTAATTCGACATAGTCAAAATGGTTTGCAACAAGCGTTGGCCAACATCCTAAAAGGCCATGTTAAAATTATTAATGCGGGTGATGGCCAGCATGCTCATCCAAGTCAGGCTTTGTTGGATCTGATGACTATTTATGAGAACAAACCTAATCTACACGAACTTAAGATTGCAATCGTAGGCAACATACGTCATTCGCGTGTCGCTAATTCCTTACAATGTCTTTGTGCAACGTTAGGGATTAAAGAGTTAGCACTGGTAGCCCCTGACATTTGGCAACCGCAACATGTTCATTTTGGCTATGTGACTACTTCGTTAGCTGAAGGACTGAACAATGCTGATGTTGTAATTTGTTTACGGGTACAAAATGAACGGTTGCAAGACAATGAACATATGGATTTTAAAGCCTTTCGCCAAAATTTTGCCCTAACTACGGATACACTAAATTATGCAAAGCCCAATGCAATGATTATGCATCCAGGTCCTATAAATCGGGGTGTCGAAATTGACAGTGATGTTGCAGATGGTCCTCAATCATTTATTCTGCAACAAGTCACCAACGGTGTTTTTATGCGCATGGCTATTTTGGAGTCTCTGGTTAAGCAAAAAACCTAATTTAGATTCAAAAAAGGACTAATTCATGAAAAAAGAAACGAGTTCTAAAAAAGGTCTTATAGTGATTACTGGTGCGAGTGCGGGCATTGGGCGGGCACTGGCTAAGAAATTTGCTGAAGCGAATCATCCTTGTTTATTAATCAGTCGGCATATGGGAACGTTACCTGAATTAAAAGGACATGAGGTGCTTTATGCGCAATTGGATGTGACTGATTATGAGCGGTTCGAAGTGGAAGTTCGTAAAGCGGAACAACAATATGGGAAAACCGAGTGTCTCATTAACAACGCAGGTCTTGTTACAGTGGGAGAATTCAGAGATCTTCCCCTTGATAAAATTAATTATGAATTTGAAGTGTTGATAAATGGTGTTGTAAATGGCATTAAAATTGTTCTCTCCGATATGTCTGCCAGAAAATCAGGCACCATTATAAATATAAGCTCTATTGGCGATCGCAAACCCTATCCTTCAGCTGTGGCTTATCATGCCAGTAAACACGCTGTCCGCTGTATTAGCGAAAGTTTGCAAATGGCGGAAGCAAAAAATAATGTGAGAATCATGAACGTTGCTCCTGGGCTAATTAAAACAAACATTCACGCGAATATGGGCGTTAGTTTTGAAACCTACTGCGATATGCTTGGGAATCCCACATTCATTGAAGCTGATGAATTAGCAGAAATCATTATGTTTTGCTGGCGATTACCTCAAAGAATATGCATTAGAGATCTCGTCGTGATGCCTACAGATTGTGCTATTTGATTAACAATGAGTTTATTCTAGTACGGGGGATGAGATTTCTTGTTCCTCAATTTCTTCTCTATAGGTTGTTTTGTTTTTAAACGGTGCAAAAGTTGTTTTGATTAGTTCAAAGGCACTAGGAGCACTTAATCGCTCTAATTGTGGTGCCAGATTAGCGTCAAAATTTAGTGTGATTGTTTGAGTTAAAATTTTTCGCAGTGGTGATGCAGCATCTGGAGCATTATCAAAAAATTCACAGGGCCTAGCTAATGTTTCCCGATAGAACGCGGTTAAATCATGCAGTTCTACTTTAAATTTATTAACTTCATCGATCATTTGTGTCATTTCCGTTTTAAAAACGGGTAATAAGCTGGCCAATAAATTACATAGTTTGACCCAAAGGGTATTATGTTCAGCGATGAATGCATCAATGCTCTTATTTAAACCAATTACGGTGTTAATTTCGGGTTGTTTTTTTTGTACGAGCTGTACTAACTGTCGATATTCAATAACAGCATTTTTAATGACATCAATGACATTACACACTTCATTGAGTTCTTTCTCTGATGCTCTTGAAATCAGTGTTTTTAGCTGATTCTGTTCAGCTGCAAGAACATCCTTGGCTATATTTAGAGTTTCTGTGGCAGAGTTTAGGGTTTCAGTTAAATGGACAAGATAATTCTTCGCTGAGATTTTAAGTAAATTTTTACACTCGCTATCACGGGTTGCAAATAAAGTGACAATATTCTCTTGTACATTTTTAGGTGTCATTAATCGGTAAAGAGCTGTAGTAGCACTGGTTGCCCAGCTTATACCGTATTGGATAGCGTCGTATAGTTGCTCCCATTCATTGGGATTACTTAATGAATTTGCTTTTTGTAATAATTCTTTACCTTGGGGGGAGGCTACCAAAAAATCATATCCGGATTTTTGTAAGGCAATTAATTCTAGAAAATATTTCTGACCAGTGATTTGCTGCTCATTGGCAATGGCCGCATCTAATAATTTTTTAACAGCCGTTTCCTTCTCTTCAAGATCACGTTTTGCTTTTTTTGCCTGGAGAAGATTAGTCGTATCAGTTTTGACTTGTTCTAATTTAAGTTCTAAAGCAGCCAATTTATTCTCTAAGGGCTCGGTCGAGGAGAGAATACTTAAAAACTCTCTATTAAAATACTCAGTAACATTTTTTGGTGCTGAAGAATCACTAGGAGGAACAAGAACTTGATCTATTTCCTGGTTTACCTTCTCTGTTTTAACAAGAAGAGAGTGAATTTTGATTTTACAGCTATCAATATTAACTTTATGGCAGTTTGCAAAGAATGTTGCTGCGCCTGGAAGGCCCTCAAGAGCGATTGCCACTGTTTTGAGTACTATATACAACGAAGGAAGTAATGTTTTTGCTCTTTGCGGATTTCGCATTGCATAATTATCTAGCCATGACTCCATATTCGTGGTTAAAAGGTTAAAATTTTCAGCTGTCGCTTGTGTTGGGGCAGTATAAAGATTACTTAAAGCCGTCATTACAGTAGAGAGTAATTCCCTTTCCTGTCTCTCTTCTTCAGAGTCTAATGTTCCCAGATAGGATTGAACTGCAAGCCTACCGTACAATGCAACGCCAAATGATCGTCCCTTGTAGGTATCAAAATTTTTAAAAAGGTTTGAATTACTGTCTACTAAATCGGTTTTAATAGTATCAATACTATTAACCCTCTCGATGTAACTAAGGATTAAAAGAGCGGTAAATAGATATTTTTGTTCTGTTGGAGCCTCTTTGCGCCATTCAGTAAAAAATTGTTTAAATTGTTCTTCTTTCATTTTGAAGAAATTATAATCTATAGAGACAGAACATCTCGGAATTATACTAATAAAATCTTAAGGTTTTATTAGTTAAAGTTATAATATATCAACAGCTAAACTACCTGTCGCAATTAAATTTTATTACGTGAAACAGTAGTAATTATTTAGGCAAGTGCAACATTTGTCTAAAGGACAGCGCTTGCTGCAATGCGATTAAGTCTACCTTATTGCACGCCTTCATGTCAGCAATTGTTCTTGCTACTTTTAGAAGTCGATGATAGGCGCGTGCTGATAATTTAAGGCGGTTCATCGCTTCACTCAAAAAATTCTGCTCACTATGTCCTAATTGACAAATGTCTTCACAATCTCTAGCGCTCAGTTGAGCGTTCATACACTGTTGCCGTTGTAATTGCAGGGATCTTACTTGTATTACTATTTGTCTGATACGGCTACTTTCGTTGGGCGTTGTTGAATTAGGTTTAATCAATTCTTCTTGAGTTAGGGCTTGCACGGTTATTTGCATGTCAATTCGGTCAAGTAGCGGAGCTGATAACTTTGCCAGATAGCGAGTAATGCGATCTGGGCTGCATAAACAATTTGCCTGAGGATTTCCCCATTGTCCACAAGGACAAGGGTTCATTGCGGCAAGCAGTTGGAACTGTGCTGGAAATTCAATTTGAGTAGCTGCACGAGAAATCCAGATATTGCCGGTTTCTAAGGGTTCACGCAATGTCTCTAAAACTTGTTTATGAAATTCAGGTAGTTCATCAAGAAATAAAACACCATGATGGGCTAATGAAATTTCTCCCGGTTTAGGCGGATTACCACCACCCACCAACGCAACTTGAGACGCTGTATGATGGGGCGAGCGAAAAGGAGGAGAGCGCCAGTCATTAAAATCAGGAAAGCGTCCTCGCACAGAGTTTATTGCGGCACACTCGAGTGCTTGTGTTTCAGTAAGTTCGGGTAAAAGAGTACTGAATCGTTTCGCAAGCATGGTTTTACCACTACCAGGAGGGCCGCTTAATAAAATACTGTGGCCGCCACAAGCAGCAATTTCCATTGCTCGTTTCGCATGGACTTGACCTTTAACATCAGACCAGTCAATTTTAGAATGCGCATTACTTGTTTCTGGTCGATTGGGAAGAGACTTAAGTGGTGTATCTTGGCACAAAAAGCTGCAGACTTCGCGTAAACTTGTTGCACTCAGAACGTCACTATACCCTGCCAATGACGCTTCTTCTGCGTTGGCTGTCGCAATAATTAATCGTTGATTATCTCGCCGGACAGCCAGGACGGCTGGAATAATTGCTGATATACCACGTAGTTGACCACTTAAAGCCAATTCACCGATGAATTCATAAGATGCTAGTTTTTCTACTGGCAGTTGACCTGAGGCAGCAAGAATGCCTAAGGCAATAGGTAAATCAAAACCACTTCCTGATTTAGGTAAATTTGCTGGAGCCAGATTAACGGTGATTTTGCGACATGGAAATTCAAATTGACTATTGATGATCGCGCTGCGCACTCTGTCTTTACTTTCTTTAATGGCTGTTTCGGCAAGTCCAACGATGGTGAAGCCGGGTAAGCCATTTGATAAATGGACTTCGACAGAAACGGGTTGCGCGATAATACCCACGGTACTACGCGTTTTGCTGAAAGCGAGATTCATTTTTTATCTTCCTGATTTTAAAGCTGGACGTGCTAACGCGCTAATTCTATCTCGTTCTTGCTTCAGTTGGCGAGAAAAATTTTATTGTTCAATCTTTTTGTCACTAGCGATTAACGTTTCAATTTGTTGTTGTAAATCATCAAGCTTTTCTCGCGTTCTTGCTAGCACTTTGGTTTGAATATCAAATTCTTCTCTTGTTACTAAATCCAGGCGTGCAAAAGTCGCTTGCAAGACATCTTTGAATTTTTGTTGAATATCTTTTTCAAAGTTTTGTAGACTTGTGGGTAAGGTGGCAAAAAGTTTTTTTGATAAATCATCAAGATTTTTTGAGTCAAACATGCAAATCTCCTGCGTGTTTATTTTTATTGACGACAGTCTAACAAAACTTAGGGCTGTCAGTCATGTATTTATCGATGTTGTCATAAGGAATGATTATGAAAATGCTTACCGCAATTATCAAACCGTTTAAACTTGATGATGTGCATGAAGCCTTAATGGAAATTGGTGTGCCAGGTATAACCATTTCTGAAACAAGAGGCTTTGGTCGACAGAAAGGACATACTGAACTTTATAGAGGTGCAGAGTATGTCGTTGATTTCTTGCCAAAGATTAAAATCGAATTAGCACTACCAGATGAGATGGTTGAGCCGGCCATTGATGCTATCTGCAAAGCAGCCTATACAGGTAAAATTGGTGATGGAAAAATTTTCGTTTATGAGTTGCAGCAAGTTGTACGTATTCGTACAGGCGAAGTAGGCAATGATGCACTCTAGTGTAATGATAGCTGTATTGTTGATCGTTTAGTGGGAGAAACATTGAAAATTAATTAGACAGAGTCCCAACTTATCAGCACTCCCTAATTGTTCAAGTTTTCAAATTTTCAACAATAAAATTCCATTCTTCTTTCTGTACTGGTAGAACGGATAACCGATTTCCTTTGCGAAGTAGAAGCATTTTTTCAAGTTCTGGGTATTGTCGTAAACTATCTAGAGCAATAAGTTGCTTAAATTTTTCTTTAAAACGGATGTCAACCATATACCATCGTGGATTATCCGGCGTACTCTTAGGATCTGGATGTTCGCTTTCCGGATCAAGGGCAGTATGATCGGGATAGGCTTTACTAGTCACTTCGGCAATACCTATAATGCCGGGCGGATTGCAATTTGAATGATAGAAAAAAACTTTATCTCCGATAGACATATCATTCCGCATAAAATTACGTGCTTGATAGTTGCGCACTCCATCCCAATGTGTAGTTTGATTCGGGGCATTACTTAAATCATCAATACTAAAACAATCAGGCTCTGATTTCATTAACCAGTAACGAGTCATCGTTTACTCCAATAAATTGAACGAGGTGTGACTATTGCCGCTAAGGGAATGTCCCAGGAATGCGCTTCAATATGGATTTGACGTTGAAACTCATAGGCTACACCTATCAGTAAAGGGTATATTTCATTCGCAAATGTGCGATCATAATAACCCGCTCCCATACCTAAGCGGGTTCCTTTCTCATCGAAAGCGACCAAAGGCATAAAAATAATATCTAATTCTCGCGGTAAGATAGCCGTTTTTCTGTCAACATCAGGTTCAAGAATACCGTATTGGTTCTCAACAAAGGAAGTGGCAGGTGTTGCTGGTAAAAAAGAAAGTGTTTTATCATTGTTTAGAGCCGGATAATAACAGAATTTTCCTTGTAGAGGGGCTGAGTCCCACAATGCTTTTAAACTGATTTCCCCATTGACAGGTTTATAAAGAGCAATTCGTTTTGCGTAGCGATAGCGTTCAATTGTCCGAATACGCGCGCAAACCTGATTGGAGGCAGCTTCCTGGTAGGAGGCGGATAAACTTTCACGAATTTCTCGACAGCTGCGTCTTAAGGCAAGTTTAAAGCGATCGGCCATGTATAGATGTCTCTTTATATTTTATCGCGCAAAATGACTATACTATTCCAAGTTTAAGGCTTAATGAAGAAAAATTTTAAAAAAACTCTAGGCATGGTTAAAAAAATAAGGTATATAGCTGTCAAATTTACTGGTGCTAGTAAGAAGATACTATGCAAATAACGAGTAAACTTTGAGAGAGTGGCATGAGTGATATATTTGAAGATGACGATTTAGAGGAAGTTGAGTCTTTCGAAAATCCTGAAGAAGAACTAATTGATATCGACGCACCTAAAACCCCAACTTTGGATGCCCGTAGACGTTTGGAAAATATGCTTGAAGAAAAACGCCTGCGTGATGAACTTGATGATTTCGTTGATTATTAGTTATCAATGTCTACGCTCATTTTTATAAACAAAAATGGGCAAAACGCCCCATTTCCTACGGATGATCGACTATTTTTGGGCGAGGGACTTTTCGAAACACTACGCGTGGTCCACGGGAAACCATGCTATGCAAAACTTCATTGGCAACGCCTTCAATATGCAGCGGCATCGCTTGGTATCCCTTTCGATATTTCTTTTGAACTGTGGCTAAAAACATTGCTACAGTGCATTCAAATGACTTCAATTCAAAATGGCGGTATCAAAGTTACGCTTGGTGGGGGAAGTGCCCCCAGAGGACTAACAAAAAAGGCGTCTCAGTCACGTTTAATTTTTGATGCATTCAGTTACATCAAAACTTCCCAAGCACTCAAGCTGATTAGCGCATCCTGGGTACGAGCTAGTAATAACCCCATTTATCAGCTGAAATCCATCAGCTACCTTGAGGCGATTATTGCTCGGCGTCAGGCTGAGGATGTAGGTGCAGATGATGTGTTGTTTTTTAATGAAAAACATCACGCTACAGAAACCTCCATTGCTAATGTTTTTATCATTAAAAATAATGAATTATTTACTCCGAGCTTAAATAGTGGGATTTTGGCAGGAATTATCCGCCAACGCTTGATAGCATTAAGTAGAGCAAATGCTATCGCTTGTTTTGAGCACGAGCTTGAGAAAAAGATGCTTGTAGATGCTGATGCAATGTTTGTATGCAATGCTTTGCAAGGAATACGTCCAGTCTCAACCTTGGATGCTATTCCGTTTTCAATCAATCATCCCTTGATGAACTTGCTACAAGATCTGTTGGCGAGAGACAGTTATCTCTAACACGTTGTCTGTAACGTTGATAGTATCTGACAGCTTTTATCGAAATAAATAATAGTCCTAAAATAACTAACAAAAAGACACTGGAGTTTTTGTAAAAGGGGGCCTGTTGAGTTAAGACGCCCATGCCAGCATAGCCGCAGTAAGTGTAAACAATTTCAGCCGGCATTAGAAAAATAAAAGTAGTGATTACATAATGACTGAATTTAATTTGCGTAAGCCCTAAACCATAGTTAACAAGGCTAAAAGGTATGATAGGAACTAAACGAAGTAACGCAACAAACTGCCAACCACTCTTTTCTACTCCTGTAATCAATTTATGAATACGAGGACTTCTTTTTTTAGCAAGCCAGTCGATAGCCCAATACCTACTTATATAGAAAGCACAAGCAGCTCCTAATGTGGCGGCCAGAAGATTAAGCAGAGTACCAAACAGAGGGCCAAACAATGCCCCACCAGCAAGGGTGAGTACCATTGTCGGCAGCAGTAATACTGTAGCAATACAATAGATCAACAAAAACAAAACAGGGGCAAGCCAACCTAAGTTTTTGATGCTATGAAGGATAATTGGCGCATTCTGCTGGAAAAAATAGGCACTCGCAATAAACGCCATTAATGCCAATACTGTGCAGAATACTCTCATTCGTAATTATATCTATACCGCATAGTAGTCACTTTATTACAGAGTTCTTGTTTGAGCAAGTTTAGTTTAGCTTGGCAAATTGCTAACTACTTAGGATTTCAGAGAGCTTCCTTGAAGCTTCGGTGAGTTATCAATGTGTTGATTTGGAGTTGAATTGAAGAAAGCAATTGGAGTTTTTTCCATGTGAGGATTCTCAACATCTAATAATTTTTTATACCATGAAGAATATAATTCTTCGGATAAATAGGGTTGGAGTTCCGTTTTTAAAAGGTCCATTATCTGTTCTGCATTTTCTTTGGTTATCGTATCCATTAGTGCTGCAAAATTGTTCGCAGCCAGGCGAGTATAGTTTCTAGTAGCTAAAGAAAAATTAATGGGTTCTTCGTTACATGTTGCACGCACGTACTCACAAAGGGTTTTAATACGCATAAAAGGAGATTTTTCAGTTAAAATATTAGCTATACTAAGATCTTCTTTGCGTAATTCTTCGAGTTCAGGTTCTGTAATAGCAATTTCATTCTCGCTCACGCGCAGAAGCTCATTCCGACGGTCTTTAATTTTTTCTTTCCAATGCTGAAATAGTGTTTCGCTAATACAATAGTTGTGGAAGTTATTTAGCAGGAATTCATTGTAGATGAGGTTGAGTTGTTGTGTGTTCAGGGGGCAATCATTGAGTAATTTATTTATCGCGCATAATGCGGTTTCATTAAAGGAATTTTCAGACTTAATACCAGCATTTTTTCGTGCTGTAAGCGCTGAGGCAATGTCATCGATAAGATCGTCAGTTTGTATTTTGGTTGGAATTTTGGTCAAGTGTTGACTTTCAAAAAAAACTACATCTTGTAAAATGGATTGCAGTTTAGGTATCAAATCAGGATATATAGCTCCAACACGACCTAGAATCCACTCTACTTCCATCCGTTCCAGCTTGTATCTACAGCAAATTTTTCGCATTGTTGTCAGTGCTAAATCTTCAAATATAAAAGCATGGAGAAGAATATCAACAGTAAATTTTTCAGCACGACGATAGTTAGCCTCGACTCCAGAACCATACATGTAAGGATTTAATAAATCACTATTCTTTTCAAAATCGCCTAGTTCATAGGTAGCTGGCCAAGAGTTCAAAATTTGCTTAGCAAAGAATTTTAAGGTCTGGTAATTTTGATTGGGATATAACCATTCCTTTTTAGTTTCTTCTGATGCAGTGTAGGTGGCTTGAATAAACATCTCACAGAGCATTCGGGTCACTACAACCAGAAGAGGGTGAGATTTCGGTTTGGCGTATTCGTAAAGGTCTTCGACAACTTTTATTTGAGTATTATAATCAGTCCATTTGAACCTGTGGGATTCGATACGTTCAGCCAATAGGGCTAAAATTTTTTCTTTTACCTCAAGATAAACAGTCTCTCGTTTCTCATAACAACTATTTTCTTGTTTATTAAGGCCAATGGAAAAAAGTAATTTTTCCATTGGTTTAACGTTAAAGTCTGATGCGCTTAAAATAATGATCAGTTCCTGAGCCGCAAAGATATAAGGATGTGTTGTTTCCTTTGCGGTAATGACTTTATTAGGTGACACAAAGTATTTAATTAATGCGTCAGCAATTAAATAATATTCAATAAATTCATGCTGAGTGGGTGAGTCGTTTTTATTATAAAGAGTATAATAAAAAGTAAGGCACTCTGGAGATGCTAGCGCAAAAAGTTTTTTTAAATAGGAATGATAGACTTGTGACGGTAACCGAAGTTTAATAGCCTCCAAGCGTGTAATGACATCGATTTTTTGCTCTGAACTTGAATCAATTTTTAATTCTTGAACTCGAAATTGAACATCTTGAAATGCCTGGCTGGGATTGGAAAAAAGAGCCTCTTCAAATTCTTTTTCATTCAAAGAGAGGGAAGATGCCGTTTCTTCAAATTGAGTGAGCACTTGAGTATCTGGTTTTGGGGTATCAAATAATGCCTCACGTAATCTAGAACCGGTCTGAAGGTTGGTTTTAAATAGTCCAAAGGATACGACGAAAAGAAAATTCCATAACCAATTAAAATTGGCTGTCCAATTCCATCCTTGCTGGTGATTTTCACCTAATAATTCCCTTCTTCTTGTTTGAAATTCTGTTAGGCGAAGATTTGCACTGGTATCTTTTGCGAGTATCTCCAGTAACTCAATTTTTAAATGTTTTCTATTGGTTTCAGTCTCCTTAAGCTTTTTTTGCCAGGCAAAAATTAAGGCTTCTTCGGAGTTATATTTACGCATGGTTAATACATTTAGGTTGGAATTTATACTTATATAATACCGCAAATAGTCATTGAGAAATGTTAAGTTATTGTAAGTTTTTGCATCAATTCTTAATTCCTTTTAATTTTATAATAGCCTAGTTATTGAAATTTTCTCTTGTCATTCTGCATTAATTCGGGCAAGTTATAAGAAGAGGTTATAAATTTTGCCATTCTGTTAGCTTTAAAGCATTCTGGTAAAAAGATTAAATGACTTAATAAAGCCTTAATCTTCGTTTGTTATGATGATATCATGAATTTTCACGGAGGCTGTGATGGCTAATAGCACAAACTTTATGTTGAGTAAGATGCCCAAGGCAACAACAGCATCTGCTAAACCCGAAACTTTGGAAAAGGATACTCCGTCATCCTCAAAAGAAACTTCAATGCAAAAATTAGTGCAAGAGTGTTTGATTAAAAAAGATCAATACAGTAATACCCCTAATTCCTAATTCAATTTTTATTTCTAACTTTGCTGCAATTGTGTTTACTGCTTGAATTCTCGTTAACGAACGATATACTGTTAATATATAAGTCAAGTAGTAAGAGGTTTATATGGCGGCTGGCGGTTTTGCTGAAACAGCCCATTGGCGTGACTCAGCACGAAGTACTCGTTTCTTCATGGTAGATGCAAGAGCGGCATTTCCAATTTTTCTCTTTTTAATGCATATCCGAATTTGGACTGGTGTTTTAGTGCTGGTATCTGCTATTTTTTTCGGAATTATTGAGCATTATGGGTTTACTGTTCCTGTATTCTTACGTTGGTTAAGACAAGTTTTGGCAGGCTCGGTTAAAAGTTCACAACCATGGTGGCGCCACTAAATGGAAGCAGATATAAAAAAAAGTATGGCATTAATTGCCGGAAGCATGAACGCCAAATTTTATCTTAATGATCGTTTTGTAAGTTTTGAGGAAGTTTTCTCTGAAACTGGGTTACTCCCGGCCATCGCACGAAGGGCAGATCAATTGTGTTCTCTTTGTTTAGGATATGGCTTAGGCGTTACGTTTGATGAAGCAGAGAATGCATTGCTGGGCATACGGGTTGTTTTTGACGAAGTGACTCCGAATGCGCTACGTTTGCTTTGCATGACTGATGTTTTGAATGAGTTAATTCAGGGAGGTCCAAGCAGAGATTACACTCCCTTAGATGAATTAATGTATGATTAAAGTCAAGAAAAAAATTATTTGTAAAAAAAGTGAAAGTTTAGAAACTCTTAAGTTTACCTTAAGGAATTTAGTGATAATCTAAACTTATTCAAGCAGTAGGAGTAATTAATATGGCAAATGAAAGCAGCAACAAGACAGTAGTGGAAGCACTAAGAAGCCACAGTTTTCTTGCAAGGCCTGCTACGCCACAATCTTCTATTGAAAAGACTATTGAAATTGACCTGCAGGGCGTACTTACAGGTCCATTACGTCAAAAAGCTGAAACTCCACTTAATACTGTGACCGCTATTAAATCTGATGAAAAAAATGACCGGGCTAAAGATATGGTGAGTGACTTAATGAAAGCGATAAGAGCAATTGTCCTCACTCCCTCTGCTACAATCAATGAGAAGAGAGCAGTGGAACCTGAGGTCGAAGAACTCAATTCTTCAACGTACCGTCCCTCTTAAATTGACACAATAGTATGCAGCGTTTTTGCAGAATGCTGTTATACTGTTCATATCCCTTTAAATCACCAGCAGCACTAGCCGCTATAATTATTTTTTCATGAAAGATAAATTAACATCAGAACAAGCTCAAGCTATTTTACAAGCATTAGATGACACAATTGAAAAAGGTCCTTGGGAGGAATCTAATTTTTTACGTGTAATCGGCAAAAATCTACGTGAAATACGCCAGAATTTTGCAAATAGCATTGGAAATGCTACCGAGGCACCTAAAAGTAAAGTCTCTGGTTCTGCAGAGCGCTCTGCTTTATCTGGTCAACAGGAAGTTTTTATTGGGCTCTACTCTACTGAAGGTAATAACATACAGGCTTGGGAGCGTATTCTTGCTAACTTGCCCCGTCAAATGATCTCAAGACCCATTTATATAAACGAGCAAGATGTTAAAAATCTAATTAAATCTAAAGAAAATAAAATTAATGAAGCTTATGTAGCAGCTTATATCAATCAAAGTGATATTCTGCAAGTAGCTCCTGACAAAGCTCCCATGGATCGATTCGGAAGACCATTACTAGCTCTAAAGGATCGCTCCCTAAGCCTGGATAATGTGCTGCGGTTTGTCCATTTATCCGGGGTTTATCGATATACAAAAGGGCGGTTAGTAAAAAATTCCTCTCAGGAATAGACCGGATGGTCGCACCGCAGTTAAAGAGAGTATATACTTTCTTTTAATTAACATTTTTATTTGAAAAGCGGATGGCTCAACAACCACAGCAACAAGGCGGCGGCGACAATTCGATGGCACCAGTGTGGGTTATGGTACTGGTGTTTTTCTCTCTCTTTTTTGTTTGGAAATTAGGGCATCAACATATTGTTGCCTTCGTTTTCTACCTCAATATCTTGCAAGCAAAATTGGTTAGCTTTTTTGTGAGTAATGCTCAACTCGAGAATGATATTTACTTAATGCAAACCATTGATCCCGCCACAGTGGGTTGGGAACAATTTGTTGATTTAACAAAAAGTGTCGGTGATTATATTCGCTATCCCGTGGTAGCTATGCTTGTTATCTTGGCTATTTTTCTCTACAAATCTGATATCACGTTAAAATTCCGCAGAGCACATAATATGAAAACACTGCGGGCACAGGAGCAGCATAATTGGATGGCAATTATGCCAGTAGTTAAGGAAGACCTCGCCAGTGTCGATATTAATAAAGGGCCTTGGTCAATGGCTCTTACCCCCATGGAATTTGCCCGAAAATATAAGCTATTAAAAAAAGATGATGCGCTTTTGGATAATCCAGTTCCTGGGCAGGAAATGACTGCCGGAGTTCGTAAAGGAGACGCCAAGCGGGTATTTACACTACAATTGGGACCTTATTGGGATGGCTTTGATCGTTGTCCTCCTCAAGTTTGGGCTTTGGCTGCAGTGTTCATGGCACGTATGAATAGAGACAGGAATTCTGCGAGTGCTATATTAGAATCGATAGATAAATCGTATTCTACCGGTAAAATTGATTTTTCTGTGGCAAAAACAATTTTAAAGAAATATCAGGGCGCTCCAAACGTTCAGGAGATTTTAGCAAGGCATGCCTATATGCTCACAGTGATGGCTTCCTTATTAGAAGCCGCTCGAGAGGATGGAGTAGTACCAAGTTCGGAATTTTTGTGGCTAAAACCCATTGATCGTCGATTATGGTATATGCTTAATTGTGTAGGGCGACAAACACCTTTTGCAGAAGTGGCTGGAGCTTTTGCTCATTGGCGTGCTGAAAAAGTAATGGGGCGACGTTCGCTTGTACCAATGATTGATGAGGCTATTAAAGCGTTGGAAATTGCAGTGAAAGAAGTTAAATTAACACCAAAAGAGTTGCAGGAGTTAGAGCCATGATGCGAGGTATTGATTCACGTCATGAAATAGACCCAACTCAGCTATTGCGTGATACCCGCACTCTTGGACAGCGAATTGGTGATTTTTTCTCAGATCCCACGAATGTATCAATTGTCCTGGTGTGCTTAGGTGCGGTTGCTTATTATATCTCGCAAGTTTCTAGTCTGATGCTTCTTATTGGAGTTGGCTTTTTCTTATTTGCCTTTTCTCGCAAGCAAATACTACCCTTTCGCTTACCTAAAATTGCAAGAGTAAAAGATTACAATGATTTGAAACCGGGTATTGGCACTCCAAATATTGCAAGAGGTATTGCTTTTTTTGGCAATGATCGCAAGACCAAAGAAGAATTATGGTTTGCAAACGATGACCTAAGAACGCATGCCCTTATTTTTGGCTCTACCGGTAGTGGTAAAACCGAAACCTTGGTTTCCCTTGCCTATAACGCGTTGGTACAAGCAAGTGGCTTTATCTATGTGGATGGTAAAGGGGATAACTCACTCTATGCAAAGGTTTTCTCGATGGTTCGCAGCATGGGACGAGAAGATGATTTGCTACTAATTAACTTTATGACGGGTGCCCGGGATATTGTCGGACCTCAGGAGCGACGCCTCTCTAATACACTTAACCCGTTTTGCCAAGGTTCTTCAAGTATGTTAACTCAGCTTGTTGTTAGCTTAATGGGTTCTTCAGGTCAATCTTCTGATGGCGATATGTGGAAAGGTCGTGCTATCAGTTTCGTAGAAGCCTTAATGAAACTACTCGTATACATGCGGGATGAAGGCGCATTACTGCTTGATGCCAATACGATTCGTAACTATTTTGACTTGGGACGAATAGAATCTATCGTTCTTGATAAAGTTTTCCCACGTGATGAGCAGGAGAGCATTAGTATTGAGTCTGTGCCTAAATTGATTACCGACCCAATACGAAACTATCTATTTAACTTGCCTGGTTACAATAAAGAGAAAAAAGGGAAACAGGTTTCACAGGTATTGGAACAACACGGTTTTATTACCATGCAGTTAGTTCGTGTGTTTTCTTCATTGGCAGATACCTATGGTCATATTATTAGAACTAACCTGGCAGAGGTAGATTTTAAAGACGTTGTTCTTAATCGACGCATTCTTGTTGTACTGCTTCCTGCTTTGGAGAAATCACCCGATGAATTATCTAACTTGGGTAAAGTCATTGTTTCTTCATTAAAGGCAATGATGGCAGCAGGTTTGGGTGACCAGGTGGAGGGTGATTACCGCGATGTGATTGAAAGAAAACCCACTAATTCGCCTACACCTTATATGTGTATTTTGGATGAGTATGGTTATTATGCCGTTCAAGGATTTGCTGTGGTACCAGCACAGGCTCGTTCACTTGGGTTCTCTGCAATTTTTGCTGGACAAGATTTACCTGCTTTCCAAAAAGCATCTAAAGAAGAGGCGGCGTCCATCGGAGCTAACACAAACATTAAAATTTGTATGAAGCTCGAAGATCCTACTGAAACCTGGGACTTTTTTACAAAAACAGCGGGTGAGGCCTATGTTACTAAAGTAGATTCTTTCCAAACAAAAGAAACAAGCATGGCGAACAGCTATCTTGATACAAAAAGTTCTTCTTTTGAAAAACGAGCCCGTATCGATTTGCTAGATTTGAAAGAGCAAACCGAGGGTGAAGCCCATATCTTCTTTAAATCAAAAATTGTTCGCGCACGTATGTTTTACGCCAATCCTAAGCCAGTAAAACAGTTGAAACTTAATCAGTTCTTAAAAGTTGAGCCGCCTCCTGACGAATATTTAATGAAGCTACAAAAACAGTTGTCTGGCTTTCAAAAAATACTTGAGAGCGGAGACTTAAGTATCAATAAAGTGGTTGAAACTGAAGAGATTACATTAATTACTAAAGCTTTACATGAATCTAATGTCAGCGAACCCATTGAACGTGGAGTAGCCGCATTACTCGCTTTTCATGGCCATAATGAACCTGCTCCAATTGAGGAAATTGTTGAAGAAGAGGAAGACGGAATACTAACAATCTTTAGCAAACTTCGCCGTCAAGCGAATGCCTTACCTCTTCTTGCTAAAGATATCGAACAGTTTTCACAACCTTTGTTGGCAATAAATGAAACAAGAAATTATCTTTCTGTTATTGAGCGTATTAGTGGTGCTAAAGATAAATATGCAGGTACCGTGGCGAATGAGTTAATTAAAGACTTCCAAATGGCTACAAACTATCCTCCTCAAGAGCGAGATGAAATTAGTGCTTCAGACTTGTCACAATTAGTGAACATGCTTTCTGACAAAATTGTTAGTGAACGTGAAAAAGCAAATGCCAAAGCTTCAGAAGAAATCTAAAGACTCCCTTCTTATATCAATATATACAGTGAAGAATGTCCTTTTCTTACTCACTTCCCACTTAATTTTCAACAACTGCTTGTAACGCAATGATTTGTATGTTTTTATTTGATGGAATGGGAAATCTAATAATTAAGAGGGTATGAAGTGAGACGATTGCATGTTGGTTTAAGAAAATTTACAACATGGCATGCCACTTTGCTTGCGTCTCTATTATTATTTGGTTGCCATAGAGGCGGTGTTATGGTTATGGAAGGACCAAAATTACCAAGGAAAGTAGAAGGCACTTCTGATAAAGAAGTGATACGCATGCAAAAAAATCTTGCTAAATGTGGTGTTAAAGTTATAACAATCGGCTCTGATTATTTAATTAGTATTCCTTCGGCAGCTTTATTTGCGGATCAATCTCCGCGACTGACTTGGCAGTCCTACGGTTTACTGAATAATGTGGCAGGCTTTTTAAAACAGTTTCGCAAGGTAGCGATTACGGTTACCAGTTTTAGCAGTAAATATGTTTCTGCTAAACGTGAACATGCCTTAACTTTGGCAAGATCAAGAGCAGTGGCTGATTATTTATGGTCTCAAGGAGTTGATAGCCGGTTACTATTTACAGTGGGAGAGGGGAGTGATAAACCTATTATGGCTTACACTCAAGGTGGTGATAAATCACCCAATTCACGCATTGAAATTACTTTCCGAGATGCAATTATTTAGATGAGGGTAGAATGGGCCGAGAAACGTGGGATACGATAAAGCGTTCCAAAGCATTTTATATTCGTACCTACCGAAAGGCTGGAACATTTGTTATTGTATCGTTGATGTTAAATATAGTATTAAGTCTTTTAATTTATTATATTCATTTTAATCAGCCGGAGCCTGATTTTTATGCAACGAGTGGGATTACGCCGCCTGTGCAATTAAACCCACTAAATACTCCGAATTATTCGGGCACACCTATGCTTGAACCTGATCCTGTTAACGAGGATGAAACGAGGATCATACCGCAGTAATCGAGGATAATATGGCTGAAGATGCTTTAACAACTGTTGCAATGAGAAATGCGTTTTATCGTGACGGCCAACGTAAAATAATGGTCGCCCTTTTAATTTCTATTCTTGTAAATTGTATTTTGGGCTCATTGACGTTCTATTTACTGACGCATCCGCCTGCCCCAAAATATTTTGCAACGAGTATTAATGGGCGAATAACACCTTTATATCCTTTAAGTGAACCTAACCAATCAGATTCCGCTGTTTTACAATGGGCAAACCAGGCAGCTATTGCCGCGTTTACCTACAATTTCGTAAATTACAGGGAAGAACTTCAGGCTTCATCAGGCTTCTTTACGGCAGATGGGTGGACCCAATTTTTAAGTGCATTACAAGAGTCTAATAACTTGGATGCAGTCAAAGCCAAGAAATTGATTGTTTCCGCTGTGGCGACTCGTGCTCCAATTATCCTACAGAAAGGTTTATTAAATGGAAGATATTCCTGGCGTGTACAAATGCCAATTCTCGTCACTTATCAGAGTGCCAGCGAGTTCTCTCAACAAAATAATGTGGTAACTATGTTAATAACAAGAGTATCAACATTAAACTCTCCACGTGGTATTGGTATATCTCAGTTTGTTGTAGGACCTGCTAGTGGTGGAATATCGCAATGAAAAAGAAAAAAGTGATGCGGTATTTCGGTATAGCTACTGTCCTTATCCTTGAGTCAATGCATTTAAGCTATGGATCTGAGTCTGATTCTGCTCAACAAGCTTTACAGCAGCTTCGTCTTTTGCAACAAAAGCTTTCTCAAAGCAGTAACGCTTTGTCACCAATAGTTCAACCAAATCAAGGACAGCAGCAGGCACCAGTGACCACTGCAGCAACACCTGCAGCATCTGCCGCAACAGCACAAACCCCTGCAAATCAGCCACCACCTCCACCGCCACAACAGCAGCAACAACAAGCACAGAATCAAGGTCCAACTGTAGCTGATAATGAGCTCATTGATAGCCAGGCGTTTGATGGGGTTACTCGCCAGTTATTTCCTCTGACACCTGAACAAATTGTCAGATTAAAACAAATCTATAATGCCTCTGAATATGCAAATGCTGCGACAGCAGGTACACCACCAAAGCCAACAGCAACATCACAATTTGTGAATTTATCACCAGGTTCTACACCGCCTGTTATTCGTTTATCTCAGGGATTTGTCTCCTCACTTGTTTTTCTTGATTCGACTGGAGCACCTTGGCCCATTAGTGCATATGATTTAGGAGATCCTGCCTCTTTTAATATCCAATGGGATAAAACGGGTAATACATTGATGATTCAATCAATGAAACTCTATACCTACGGCAATTTGGCTGTGCGTTTGCGAGGGCTGAATACACCCGTTATGCTGACTCTCATTCCAGGGCAAAAGGCAGTGGACTATCGGGTTGATTTACGAGTGCAAGGCATTGGCCCTAATGCAAAGGCAATGCCGATGGAAGAAGGTATCCCGCCTAGCGCTAATGATTTGCTTCTTCATGTTCTGGATGGAGTCCCTCCTCCAGGAAGTCAACGTTTAACAATAAGCGGTGGCGATGCTCGTGGTTGGCTTTTAAATGAAAAAATGTATGTAAGAACCAATCTCACAATCTTGTCTCCTGGTTGGATAGCCAGTATGACTAGTGCAGATGGGATGCACGCTTATGAAATGCAGAAATCTCCTGTATTACTTGTTTCCTGGCACGGAAAAGTCATGCAACTAAAGGTAGAAGGGTTATAATAAATGGCAGGTAAAAAAGAAAATCTAAAAGCACTGTTTACCAACACCCGAACACGAGTAATTATTATTTTCACTGCACTCTTATTGATTATTGCTGTTGCTATCGGAATCATAAGATTAAGGAGTGGTGCTGATATTAACGGGGGCCCATCCACAGTAGCCACTGTACCAGGCATTCAATCAATTCCAGGGGCTCTTGACCCAACTGTTCAATATGCCAAATTACAACAAGAGCAAAATGTTACTCAAGCTGCGCAAGCTATGCAGACCGGTGGTAGCGCTATTCCTACTATTATTCGATCTCAAGCAATGGGGGAGGGCATTCAAGCCATAGGTCCACAGCAGGGAGAGGGTGGGGTTGGATTTGCCACACTTGCCCGTGAAGATGAATCTGGGCCACAACGTAGTTTATGGATTCAATCGCTGCAAAACAGCAGTTGTAGCAAGGCTGCGGTAACCGATGTCGTTAATCAGGGTGCAACACTTACTGATTTAAAAGCAGGGTGTAATTGTACGCAATTAAAAGATATTGGATATCAAATCAAAGATTTACAGCAGGTTTGCCCCTGTAAAGAATTAAGGGCAGCAGGTTTTAATGCCCGGCAATTGAAGGATGCAGGATTTGATGCAGGAAGGCTCCGACTTTGTGGTTTTGATGCTTGCGAATTAAGGAATGCTGGCTTTACTGCCCAGGAAATGAAAGATGGTGGTTTTACGGATGGTGAGTTAAAGGGAGCAGGATTCTCTGATAATGATATTGCAAAAGCGAGCGGTTTACCCAATGGAATGACTGCTGCGGATGTTCGTAGTGCTGGTTGTCAAGTTGATAATTTAAAACGTTTGCGCGCTGCAGGCGTGACTGCTGCAGCCATTCGTCGAATTAGTGGTTGTAGTGCGGCTCAATTAAAAGCAGCAGGTTACACTGCGGCAGATTTAAGAAACGCAGGCTTTAGTGCAGCTGATTTAAAAAATGCAGGATTTACTCCTAGCGAGTTGAGACAAGCTGGATTCGGAGCTAGAGATTTACTGAATGCAGGTTTTACCCCTGATGATTTACGAAATGCCGGCTTTACGCCCGGGGAAATAGCTGCTGCGGAAGCTGAGTTACCTCCCGGTATTACACCTGCAGATATTAAAAGTGCTGGCTGTGATGTTGAAATACTAAGAAAAGAACGCCTTGCCGGGGTGAGTGCCAAACTTATCAGACAATATGCAGGCTGTAGTGCTGATGCGCTAAAAGCAGCAGGTTTTACAGATGCTGATTTAGCCAATGCTGGTTTTACACCTGCGCAAATTGCTGCTGCAGGTACGACCAGTGATGAAGCTATTAAGGCTGCAGGTTGTGATCCAGACAAATTAAGAGTGCTTTTGTCTAAAGGTGTATCTGCTAAAAGAATACGCGCATTAAATGGTTGCAGTGCTTCAGCCCTCAAAGCGGCTGGTTATGGTGCACAAGCATTAAAAGATGCAGGATTTACAGATGCCGACTTAGCCAATGCTGGTTTCACACCGGCTCAAATTGCAGCAGCAAGTCCTGTGAGTGATGCAGCTGTTCGAGCGGCTGGTTGTGATCCAAATAAATTAAGAGCCTTACTGGTCCAAGGAGTCTCTGCTAAAAGAATTCGCGATTTAAATGGTTGTAGCATCGATGCCTTAAAGGCGGCCGGCTTTGATGCCAATGATTTGGCGGCAGCAGGATTTACGCCACAGCAACTAGTGGCAGCGGGTTTTACACCGGATCAAATTCAAGCTGCAACAGGACTTTCTGATGCTACAATTCGTGCAGCAGGTTGTGATCCAGCGAAATTAAAATATTTATTTAGTCAGGGTGTTTCTGCTAAGCGAATTCGTGAGTTAAATGGTTGTAGCGCTGAAGCATTGAAGAATGCTGGATATGACGCTAAAGCTTTGTCGGCAGCAGGTTTTACCCCTGCAGAACTTCTTGCTGCGGGCTTTACACCCGAACAATTACGGCGTGCAGGAGTAGGGACTGCAGCAGCAATTGCTGCTGGAAGAAATGCTGATTGCAGTGTGGCTTCATTACAAGCAGCTAGAGCTGCAGGTGTATCCGCTACTACAATAAGACAAACATTAGGATGTAGTGCTGCAGCGATGAAAGCGGCAGGTTATACTGCAGCAGAACTAAGAGCCGCGGGCTTTACCGCTGCTGAATTAAAAAATGCCGGCTTCAGTGCGGCTGACTTGAAAAATGCAGGCTTCTCTGCCAGAGAATTACGTGCAGCTGGTTTTAGTGCTGCTGAGCTTAAGAATGCTGGTTTTTCTGCAAGTGAATTAAAAGATGCTGGTTTTAGTGCTGCTGATCTTAAAAACGCTGGTTTTTCTGCAAGTCAACTTAAAGCCGCCGGTTATAGTGCGAAAGATTTGAAAGATGCTGGTTTTAGTGCCGCCGATCTTAAGAATGCAGGCTATAGTGCCAAAGATTTGCAGGATGCCGGCTTTACTAATGCAGAGTTACAAGAAGCAGGTTTTCCAGGCTCGGAGGTTGCTGGTTTAACAGCAGTTACTCAAGAGGGGGCACCGTCCACAGTTGCCGGTATTCCAGGTTCAATACCTAGTCTTACTGGAGCTGGGGGGCCTGCTGCGGCTGCACAAGAAGAAGCTAGCAATGCTAAACAATTACAAGCTATTTTAAATAGACAAAATCAACAACTCGCTGATCAACGTTTTCAGCAAAGAATCCAACAACGTATGGCGCAAATGCTGGGTACTGCAAATCAATCGCTCCAGTCTTGGCAGAAAGTGAATGCTCAGGCTTATAACGCGACTTCAGAACCCGAGGCAGCAAAAGAAGCAGCCGCAATAACTACTGCTGGAGCCTCAGGACAAGTTGCCAATCAGGATCAAGCCCAAGTGCCTGGTGGTGGTATAAATACCAATCAAAAAGCCATCATTAAAACAGGGGATATTCTCTTTGCAGTTCTAGATACTTCCGTAAATAGCGATGAACCTGGGCCAATTTTAGCGACTATTGTTTCAGGCAGGTTTAAAGGTGCCAAACTCATAGGAAGCTTCAATTTACCAAGCAATGCAGACAAGATGGTCATCAGTTTTAACACAATGTCTGTTCCCGGGGCTGGACGAACCATCTCCATTAGTGCTTATGCAATTGATCCAAATACAGCAAGAACGGCCATTTCTAGTAAGGTTAACCATCACTATCTTTTACGCTATGGCTCTTTGTTCGCATCCTCATTTATTGAAGGATTCGGTAATGCATTTCAGTCAGCCAATACCACAGTAACAATTGGTGGTACAGGCGGTGGCGACAATATCACCGTGCAGAATGGTATTGGCCGTTCTGCCTTGGAAAATGCCATTATTGGCTTGGCAACTGTGGGTAAAAGTTGGGGACAGGTTGCTCAACAGCAATTTAGTACTCCTACAACAGTGGAAGTTTATTCAGGTACTGGCTTGGGTATATTGTTTACTCAAGATGTAACGTCACTTTAACTTAATGAGTAGGTAAGACATGGTAGATGACGATAAAAATGAATACAGTGATGAGTATCAATTTTCTGATTTGGATGTAATTAGTCCTGATTCAGATGAAGAGAAAGAGACTACTTCAGCGCCTATAGAAAAAAAAGAGTCTAATGCAAATATAAGACGTAATGCTCTTGTCGCAATAGTTGTCATTGTTGTAGCAATGCTTGCTTATAAATTTTTAGGGCCACTTTTTACAAAGAAACCAAAGCCTGCAGACGCTGTTCCAACAATTGCAACCCCTGCACCGGTACAACAGCCAATAACTCCTCCACAGCCGATTGTGACACCGACAGAACCTCCTCCAACTGCGCAGACAATGCCTGTCACCCAACCAACTGTTGATAATTCTGAGGTGATGCAACGGCTATCAGCGCTTGAGGCTAGCCAGCAAAATCTTCGTTCAGATCTGGATTCATTAACTAGCCAAGTTGCCACAATTAATACGAATATTAATGCTCTGGCCACCAAAATAGCTCAGTTGAATCAAACTCTAACTGTTATTGTTTCCAGAGTGGAGCAACAGTCAAAAGAAATCTCTGTTTTAACAGTGCATGTTAAGCCAAAACCGGTGGCTCGAGTAATTATAAAGCGACCACCACCGCCCTCTTATTTTATTCAGGCTATAATACCTGGAAGAGCGTGGTTAATTGCTCAAAATGGGTCTACAATTACCGTAAGAGAGGGAACTCAAGTAGCTGGTTATGGTGTGATTAAGCTGATTGACTCAAGGCAAGGGAGAGTACTCACAAGTTCTGGTAGAGTAATAAGGTTTAGTCAGCAAGATAGTTGAGGCATTCTATGTCTACTGGAAATAATACTGGCAGTTCCGTTATCAATTGGCTGAATAATCAAGCTGATATACTGAATAATATTGCTAATAACTTGCTACCGGTAGAGCGTTTGGTTACTGGTGCTGCCTATTTGTTAGGTCTGGCATTTGCATTTAAAGCAATATATAGTTTAAAAGCTTATGGTGAAGCACGAACAATGATGTCCAGCAATACAAGTATAAAAGAACCCCTTGCGTATTTGCTAGTTGCTGGAATGTTAATTTATTTTCCGACGGGCTTAGCGATTTTACTGCAGACTTCTTTTGGTTCATCCAGTATTCTACAATATGCACCGGTAAACAGTAATAACCAGGCAATATCGGCAGTATTTGGTAGCGGCAGTACAATAGGAAGACCGATAGCAATAATAATTCAGACTCTCGGCGTCATTGCTTTTGTTAGAGGATGGGTTCTTATAGCCCGTTCCGCCTCTCAAGGACAACCACCAGGCGGAACAGGAAAGGGACTAATTCATGTGTTTGGTGGAATGTTAGCAATGAACATTGTAGCGACGTTGCAAATCATTAATAATACGATTTATGGTACGAGTTAATAGTTTTTTACAAAGGAGAAATTAAGTGAAAAAGCCATTAAATTTAAAGCACAACTTAAAACAGCTGCTTATATTTACTGCTTGCGTCGGTTTAATGGTGCTGGCAGGAGAAGCTGTTGCCAGTAGTAAAACTTTGGGTAATATGGCATCCAGTATTACAAGTTCTTTTACTAGCGTAGCTAAGCTGATTACCGCAGGTTCTTATTTGGCGGGTCTTGGTTTCTCTATTGGTGCGATTATGAAGTTTAAACAGCATAAAGATAATCCAACCCAAATCCCAATTGGTACCCCAATCGCTCTAGTGTTTATTGCAGCTGCTTTGCTGTTCCTGCCATCAATCCTAGGTGTTACTGGTCAAACCATGTTTGGTGAAGCTGGTTCTGTAGCTGGTCCTACTGGAACAATCTTCACAGGTTCTGGCGGTTAATATCTATGCAAAAATCAGGAAGGCATTCATTCGCTTCCTGATTTTTTATTATCTTTAATATTGTGAGTATTAAATGGCGGGTACCCAAGAACGTTGTAATTTAAAACTGGTAGCGAGTGCTGGTTCTTGGCGTTTTTATTCAGCCAGGAAAGCTGACGAGCGTTTTAAAGCTTATGAATTAAAAGTTTTCCAACGTGACCGCTACACTTGCCAATTTTGTGGGTTTCAGGCAAAACTTTTTCAAGAAGTAGTTAATCTCGATTATGATTTTACAAATAATCGTTTATCTAATTTGGTGACAGCTTGTTGCTTTTGTGCTCAGTGTTTTTTTATTGAATCTGTTGGAGTTGGTGGATATGGAGGCGGGACTCTGGTTTATCTTCCTGAGCTCAGCCAGCCTGAACTAAATAGTTTATGTCATGTGTTATTTTGTGCAATTACCAATGACACAGGTTATAAGAGCAGTGCCCAAAACATATATCGAAGCTTTAAGTTTCGCTCTCAAGTGGTTGAGGAAAAGTACGGTGAGGGTACGAGTGACCCTGCTATTTTTGGTCAATTAATAATTGACTCAGGAGTTACTGCGGATGTTGCGGATAATCTATTTAAAAATATTCGTTTATTACCGTCGCGTGCCAAATTCCGTAAACAAATTGAGCGATGGGCAGCGAGTGCCTTGGAAGAAATTACTGAAAGCAAATAATCTTCCATATTTTTACAAGTTTTTAATTCTCAATTGAGAATGTGAGTTTAATAAATAGGGAACAACATGGGGAAATGGGCAGAGTCATTTTTTGAGGGTGTTGATACCTTTTTTTCCTGGTTAAGTACATCATTAAAGCAAACAACTGAGTCCTATTGTGATTTGGAGACAGCCGATAGTCCAACTGTTTTAGTGAATCATGATGGCAGCTTGTTATCGATTTTAAAAATTGAAGGTATCACGGCTCTTGCTGGGGCTGAAGAATTTGAGCGTTTAGTAGAAGGTCTAAGCAATGCATTCCAGGCTGCTATGGGGCGCCCTGGCCATGCGTTGCAAGTTTATTTTAGCCATGATAAGCAAAATATCCGCAAAGTCATTCAGGACATCTTCGAACCTGCTGAAGCAACAGCCAAACGTTTAGAATTAAGTTTAGATGATCTATTTACAGAGCGAGTGAGTTTTTTAGCGCAATATTGTGCTGAAGAAAGAGTGTATTTTGTTTTATATACTCGTCCTTATAACTTAGCCCAGGAACAACTAAAGGCAGCAAGCAAGGCTAAGCTAAAAATGCTTAAGGACATGAAAGCACCCCCATTTAAAAATACTCAAACTGTCTATGCGGCAATTCCTGAATTACGTGATACGCATGAGGCTTATGTACGAGCTATTATCAATGATTTAGATGCATTAAATATCTTTGCCCGCTTAATGGATGTTCATGATGCCATCCATGCTATCCGCTTGACTGCTGATCCAGATTTTACGGCGGATGATTGGAAGGCGACTTTGCCTGGCGATAAGATAATGCCGCGAGAGATTAATGGTTTCAATGGTGATCCCTCGGATTTATTATGGCCTTCTTTAGCAAAACAAGTGATTCCTCGCGATGCTGAGAACCTCGATTTGCGTACTGTTAAAGTGGGTAATAAGTTATATTCTTCTGTTTTTATCGATCTTTTTCCAAAAGACATACGTCCTTTTATTAATTTATTTTCTCGGATTTTGCCTGCGCATATCCCTTGGCGAATTTCATTTTTAATTGAAAGTGAAGGATTAAATACTCTTAAGCTCAAAGGATTATTAGCAGCAATTTTAAGCTTTTCTTCAGCACAAAATCGCTTGATTAGTGATTCTGTAAACCTATTAAAATATTTACAATTGAACACAGACGATACTATCGTTCGTTTGCGAGTAGTGGCTACAACCTGGGCGCCAGAAGATCAGGCACCTTTATTAAGGCGACGCAGCTCTGAATTGGTTAAAGCACTTCAGGGATGGGGTTCAACAGATGTATCAGAAATTTGTGGGGATCCATTTGCAGGTTTTGTATCCAGTATGTTAGCGACCACTTTAAAAAGTGCTGCCGTGCCTTCCGTGGCTCCATTGTCCCATGTAATCACCATGTTACCGATTACCCGACCTGCGTCTCCTTGGGAAACGGGTGCTCTGTTATTCCGTACACCTGATGGTAAGCCTTGGCCATTTCAACCGGGTTCTACACAACAAACAACCTGGATTGATTTGGTGTATGCGCGACCTGGTTCTGGTAAATCAGTGTTATCAAACGCGTTAAATTTGGCATTGTGTTTATCCGGCGGATTAACACGATTGCCTCGTATTGCTATTATTGATATTGGTCCTTCCAGTAGTGGATTAATTTCCTTGCTGAAAGAAGCTCTTCCGGCATCACAACGCCACTTGGTTGCTTACCATCGTTTGCGTATGACTCCAGAGTATTCTATCAATCCTTTTGATACCCAGTTAGGCTGTCGTTATCCTACAGCGTTAGAACGCTCTTTCCTCGTCAATTTTTTAACGTTGTTAACCACGCCCTTAGGTGCCGTAAAGCCTTATGACGGTATGGCTGACTTGGCGGGCATGATCGTGGATGAATTGTATAAGAGCCTTGCTGATGAATTTAACCCTACACCTTATGCGCCTGGTGTTGAAGAATTTATTGATAGTATTCTTGAGGAAATTGGATTTGTAAGAGATTCTAAATCAACCTGGTGGGAAGTTACGGATTCATTGTATTCTGCAGGATTTGTTCATGAGGCTATGTTAGCCCAGCGTTATGCAATGCCTTTATTAGCGGATGCGGCATCTATCTGCCGTACCCCTTCTATTGAAGATCTCTACGAAAAGGTAACAGCACCCACAGGTGAATCACTAATTAATGCGTTTGCGCGAATGATTTCTGGTGCTGTACGTGAATATCCAATTTTGTCGAGGGTAACCAGTTTCGATATAGGTGATGCTCGTGTTGTTTCCCTTGACCTTGACGAGGTTGCTAAAAGTGGAGGCGATGCTGCTGATAGACAGACAGCCGTAATGTATATGCTTGCTCGTTATGTACTTGCGCGTCATTACTATTTAACAGAAGAAAGTTTAAATAATATTCCTGAACAATATCAGGAATATCATAAAGAACGAGTGATGGAAATTCGAGAAGATCCTAAGCGAATTGTTTATGACGAATTCCACCGTACCTCAAAATCAGCTGCTGTGCGTGATCAGGTGATTATTGATATGCGGGAAGGGCGTAAATGGAAAGTACAAATTGCGTTATTATCCCAGGCCGTCGAGGATTTTGATCCAATTATGATTGATTTTAGTACAGCAATCTATGTCATGGATGCTGGACCTTCTCAAGCAGTGGAAAAAACAAGTCAAATTTTTGGACTGTCCAATACTGCAAAAACGGCACTGCGCACTCGAGTCCATGGGCCACGTCAAGGCGGGGCAACATTTCTTGTGCAATATGCGACAAAAAGTGGTGTTAACGTGCAATTGTTAACCCTCACGCTAGGTCCTGTGGAGTTATGGGCATTTAGTACCACCGCTGAGGATGCGAGCGTACGTAATCAACTGTACCGTCATTTAGGTCCAGCAGAAGCGAGAAGGTTATTAGCAGCATTATTCCCCAATGGCTCTGTTGCCAGAGAAATTGAAGTGCGTTTGGCTTCCATGAGAGAACAAACAGGACTTATTGAGGAAGACGCCAAAGCCAGTGTGGTTGAGCAACTGGTGTCAGATATTCTTAATGCCTATGCTAAAGATCCGAATGTAAAAAGCTTACCTAAAACTCATTAAGTTCAATGTGCAATGAATATCTCAGTTGCAGGCAACTGGGATATTTCACATAATCTCATTTAATACAATTAATTTAAATTTTGACCAGAAAGAAGTGTAATTGTCAAAATTTGCTAATATTGCCTTCATATTACAGAGTTATACTAGTCGCGCACTGCAATTTTAGAAACCCCGTAACCTTCATCGTAAGGTTTAGAGCAACACTTGGGATGAAAGATACTAGCATGTAAATTACAGCAGAGGAAAAAGCAGAGATGAAAGCGAGAAATGAAACTTCGCAAAAGCAGAAAGAAAAAAAGGTCCAAGATACAAACCAGCATATTCAAGTCCTTTTTAAGAATAAGCAACTAATTGAGGGCCAGGAAGTTCAGGTTCTTGCAGATTTTTCAGATTTTATTACCTCTCACTACAATCCCGCTATTCATAAAATTTATGATGGTTATCAGTGTCAGTTAGAAAATATTGCAAAAATAGAGGATATAAATGCTGACATATGTCTAAGTGTATTGGAATCGAAGGCAAAAGCTCGCATTAGTTTCCTCAAGGCTGCTGAGGATGCGTTAAAGACTTATAAAGATATTCTTACATCGAGTAAGAGTATTTATATTCCCAAAGACAAAATTCCACAAGATAACCTGAAAAAGTATTTAGAAACTGATGCTCGATGGATAGATTCACTCTACAATCAAGTGCAAGATGCAAGTGGTGTTGGTGGTATCACTACCAATTTAGCGAATTATTGGAACCACTATACTGCCCTGTTTGGGCCCAGCAGTTTTGATTTCGATCTCGGTGAACTGGTTAATCAGATTAACCAAAAGCTTCAACAAATTGCAGATGAGCTAAAGATAGAGATTCAAAAGCAAACTGTGGTATCTGAACTACACAAGGACAAAATAGACCTATACGCACTGCATCAAAGATATCAAGAAGTTAAAAGGTTACAGGCTGCTGAAGCAGAGTTAAAGAGCACGAAAGATGACTTTGAACAAAGAAAAGCGGAGGCAATTCTTTGTAGCAGATTAATTTCTATTTTTCATGAGCAAGCTATCCTTGAAGCTAACTTCTCGAATTTTGATTGCAAGCTTCTTGAAATTGAAGAAATGGCAACACAAACGTTGGATGAAATTACTCAGTCGCTAGTGACTATGAACGGTAAAGATGCTTTAGAGTATTTGCAGCTTGAGCAAGATAGACTTGCAAGTATTGATGTCAAAAAATTACTTGAGGTATCCACAGATTACAGAGATCCTAGTGGTGCCCAACTAAAGACAATAAGTACCTATCAATTAGAGGCTATAATAAAAAAGTGGAATGACCTTCCTGGCTTCTTTGCGCCGATTAAAGTTATACCCGAAGTAATAAACAGCCTAAATTTGCAAGCAACTGAACATCTGAACATTATTCAAAAGCAAAATTTAACATTGCGACAAGCAGAGCAAACCCTTATTGATTCTATTGCCGCTCGCAAGACAATTATATTGAGCTTACAAAAATTGGCTGAAATACAATTTAATGTGACGCAGTTACTAAAACGCAGCCCAACGACTCAGGAAGAGAAGAAAGTACTTGTTTTAGAGATAGAACTTACACAAGCTAAAATAACAGATTTAATGGGGCAGCTTGAATCTAACAAAAATGACGCTGTTAAAGCAAAAATTGAGGCGACTGAGCCACTGATTAAAGAACTTGCTCGCGTTAAGACTGCGTTACAAATTGAGCTCTTAACACATACTGAATCAGAGTACTCAAGGTTATTCGCATCAATTGACTTAGAAAATGCTAATCGATCAAGTAGGACTCAAATATCCCAGCAAATGAGAATTTTTGAAAATTATTTAGAGGAAACGATTGAGATTTGTGTTCACACTCAAGATAAAGTTGTTCTCGAAAAACTTATTTTAGCGAACAAAAGACTTGATGCAATTAGACACAAAATGCAAGTCGTCATCCCCCTGCTTGACCAAGTTGACGATATTTCTGAGCGTTATGCAATGTTATTAAATGAGGCAGGCAATCTTCCTCCTGATTCTTTAAAACCCGCGCTTGAACTGTTTAAAAAAGCAGCCATGTTAGAGGCAAGTTCCTCAGAAGTATTAGGAAAGGCCAAACTTCTTTTATCTAAAGAGAAATTAATAAGCATTGAAGAGGCCCAGGTTAATCTAAATGGTTTAAAAGAAAAATATGTAAAACTTTATACGGATAATCCTTTAGTATTGTTAAATGAAGTTGATGTAAACTTCAAATTGCTGGTAGAACGTTTAAAACTCCTTGAGAAGCCACAATATCGGTATCATGAAAAAAGCAAACAACAACTCTATCGTGAAATAGTAGCACTTGAAAAAAGTGAGTTATTTTCTGCATGGCAACGTCTTGATAAGAGTACTTTAGGTGCGATCGAACAAGAAAAATCACAGTCTATTCAAAAACTTCAGGGAAACCTTGCTTTTTTTAAGACACTTCACGAGCCACAATCCCCACTGTCTATTGGGCTCTTCGGACAAGAAAATAGACCGGCAGAACAAAAGGAAAAGTTTTCCCATATACGCCATAGCTTGATGAGTAAATATTTTGGCGCTGATGATCAATTATCAGGCTTTTTCGGTAGTTATTTAAAAGAACGAGCGAAAGAATTCTGGTTTCAAGATCTGATAAGCTCATACATTGCGTTAGGACTTAAATGCTTTCATTGGAAAACTGATGCACAACAAAGACAGGAGTATCTACAAAATTTAAAAACTGCTTTTCAAAATTATAAAAATGATTCATCACACTACGAGCAATTGCTTGAGGTTGTTGATGAAGGAAAAAAATTTATGCCGAGAGGCAGAATTAGAGGAAGTCATGATAAAACTCTGCAATTTCATCTGAACGCCTTTAAAGAAGAAATAAGAACGATTCATGAAGAAAATACCGATGTTTACACTGCTGAGGAAATAAGCGCAGTTAAATAATCGTCTTTTCTTTATCCTTTTTAGGGAAGCTCCTTTAACAAGCTGTAGTAAATTTTTACTATAATGCCAATAAACACTTAATTCTATAACTGGTTTAAATTGCCGCAGCGGAGAGCTATCCATGATGGGGGCAGATAACCAACGACCTGATCCCGACGTTTTATTGGCTCAAGTGCAAAGTCAGGAAAAGCAAGCTTCTAAGGGTAAGCTAAGAATTTATTTCGGAGCCTCAGCAGGGGTCGGAAAAACTTACGCGATGCTGGTTGAGGCTAGAAAGCTTAAGGAAGATGGTTGCGATGTTATCGTTGGTCTTGTTGAAACGCATGGGCGTAAAGAGACTGAAGCACTCCTGTCGGGGCTACCCCTTTTGCCCCGAAAATCGATTCTATACCGCAATAAAGAACTCTATGACTTTGATATTGATGCAGCACTTGAAAAACATCCCCAATTAATTCTTGTTGACGAATTAGCACATTCTAACATTCCGGGTATGCGCCATCCCAAGCGTTGGCAGGATGTTGAAGAATTGCTAGAAGCTGGTATTGATGTTTTTACAACTCTTAATGTTCAGCATTTAGAAAGCTTAAATGATGCGATCGGTGGAATTACTAATATTCATATTGCTGAAACTGTTCCTGACACAATTTTTGATAAGGCCGATGAAGTAGTCATGGTTGATATTACCGCGGATGATTTGCTTCTCCGCTTAAAAGCAGGCAAAGTCTATCAGGGACCTCAAGGCGAATTAGCCGCTCAAAATTTTTTTCGCAAGGGAAACTTGATTGCTCTTCGTGAACTTGCATTAAGACGTACAGCTGAACGTCTTGAAGACGATGTGCAGGCTTACCGTATTGAACAATCTATTGATAAAATTTGGAAAACAGATACTGCTTTATTGGCCTGTGTAGGAGAACGCCCTGGAGCAGAATATGTTATAAGAAATACAGCAAGATTGGCCTGTCAATTAAATGCGGAATGGCATGTCATTTATGTTGAAACCCCTGCATTAATGCGTCTGCCGTTTTCCAAAAAGCAATATGCTTTAAATGCATTAAAATTGGCTGAAGAATTAGGGGCAACCACATCGATTGTTACCGGAGATGATGTAGCATTAGCCATTGCTGATTACGCCCGAAATCAAAATTTTTCAAAAATTGTATTAGGACGAAGACGACCATCGCTACGATTTTGGCATAGCTCAATTTTATCCCGCCTTGCAGCCTATGCTCCAGACTTTGATTTACTTGTCATTGGTGATTTAGATAAAGCGGGTAACTCTCTTGATGTACAAGATATCAGTAAACCGGTGAAGGAGAAGAAGGAGTATGCCCATTATTTAGTAGCAGTAGGGGCTATTTTTTTTACGGTACTAATTTCGAAGATTCTGGAGCCCTATTTTAGTCTTATTAATATAAGTCTTCTTTTATTACTAACCTCACTATTAATTGCGATTCGATTTGGTCGTGGACCTGCGTTGGTTGCCTCATTAATCGCTGCAGGATCCCTGGATTTCTTTTTTATCGAGCCGCGCTACTCTTTTTTAATTGCCGATTGGCAGCAAGGGATTATGATGTGTTTGATAGTTGCTATTGCTCTAATTACTGGGCATTTAACTGCAAATTTACGTTATCAAGTATTTATAAAGGGACAGCGGGAATCGCGAACGCATGTGCTTTATAAATTTGCTTATGAGTTATCGAGTGCACTTTTAACAGAACCTATCTTAGAAACAACAAGAACGTATATACAGCATGCATTTAGTGCACGAGCCTGGCTTTTATTACCCGATGACGATGGACAATTACAGCTTCCAACAGATGAAGAAACGTTTCAAGCTTCAGAGATGCAAAATTTGGATATGGGCATTGCACAATGGGCATTCGATCATAAAGAATCGGCAGGACTCGGTACGGATACACTCCCCGGAAATAGTTTTTTTTATTTACCTCTTGTAGCCCCTATGCGAACGCGAGGTTTGTTGGTTATTCAGCCTAAAATATCTCAGTGGCTTCAGAGACCCGAAGAGCGACAACAGCTTGATACTTTTGCTGCTTTAGCAGCAATAGCATTGGAGCGCGTTCATTTTATCCAGGTGGCTCAAGAGGCGCTCGTGCATATGGAATCTGAACGAATGCGAAATAAAGTGTTAGCAAATCTATCTTATGATTTACAAACTCCGTTAGCATCGCTAATCAATTTGTCAGAGTCTTTGGTGAAGTCTGATTCCTTGTTAACCCCACTACAACAAGAATTAGCCAACTCACTAAAAAATGAAATATTACACATGGACTCATTAATCAAAAACTTGTTTGAAATAGCTCGTATTAAAACTGGTGAGTTGAAATTAAACTTGCAATGGCACCATTTTGATACAATTTTGATAAATGTTAGTCATGCGATGAATGCGAAAATGACGACACACCATATAGAAACCCTGTTAGAGGGAAATCTACCCTTAGTCTATTTAGATAACCTGCTTATCGAACGAGTCCTTATAGCGTTGCTAGATAGCACATGTAAATATACTCCAAAAGGCACAAGTATAATTTTATCAGCAACAAGCCATGATAATAATTTAAAGATTGCTATTTATGATAAAGGCTCCATTCTATCCAGTGGGCGTGCTAAAGCGCTTTGGAAGAAGTTAAAACGGGGCTTTCGTATTGATCTTGAAATTGCTATTTGTGGAGCAATTATCGAAGCTCACGGAGGAAATATTCAACTTGGTCATTCTCCCGAGGGTGGCACCTCTATTATTTGTTCCCTTCCGATTAAACCTGTCCCCGAATTAATCATTGAAGAATAAATGAGTGTATTTTGAGATTTAATTATGGTTGTTGTCTGTACTGATTAATCTTTACACAGGGATGCACTATTGTTATTATGATGCTTATGAAATCAATGACTCGCTTATTTCATTACATCGTTGTCTTTAGCTTGGTTTTATTTGCTATAAAGCCATTGCTGCGCTATGAATCAGCAAAGCAAACCCTTCCTACAACACAATATAGTGCGGTAAGTAAGTGCTCAGGTGGGACTACTACGTCAGTATCGTCTTGCCCAGCGGGAGCTTGTTACACACTTACTGAGGAAAGTAGAGTTGCTCACTTATATGTTCTTATTCTGGCAGGACTACTTTTTTTTATTTATAGACAATTAAGTTCTTCTTCACCTTACTCTAGATTATTCAAACCGCCAATTTTTACCTGCTAATCAATACATTAATTTTGGATATTTTTTAATTAGTCATTGATTAATAGGAATCAATTATGAAGAATTTAAAACGTTATATAAGCGTTTTGACGCTTATGCTTATTTCTCACGCGGTATGGTCTTTTACTCCTGCATTTGAAAGTTCGAACCCCATAACCGTAATGCATTTTATCCAAGACAATAGTGCATTCGTTTATTTAACTATGTTTTTTGGTCTTGGAATTTTGCTTGCCTTTACACCCTGTGTCCTACCCATGGTACCGATATTATCGGGGATTATAGTGGGACAGGGCTCCTTATCCACTGTAAGAGCAGTCAAGCTCTCCTTGAGTTATGTTTTAGGCATGGCAATAACTTATGCCGCTGCAGGTGTTTTAGCTGGGTTTATGGGAAGTACGTTACAAACCTTAATGCAAAGACCATCAGTTATCATTGCCTTCAGTTTAATTTTTGTCCTCATGGCATTGTCTATGTTTGGTCTGTTTGAGTTAAAAATGCCAAGCAAGATCAGCACAAGATTGACTTTATTAAGTCAAAAAGACAGTGGAGCAACGTTTATGTCGGTGGCTCTAATGGGAATCATTTCCACATTGGTTGTCTCTCCTTGTGTGACTGCCCCGTTAATTGGGGTATTAACCTACATTGGTCAGAGTGGACAGGCGTGGATGGGTGGTATCATTCTTTTCTTTATGGCTTTAGGCATGGGGGTTCCTTTAATCCTAGTAGGAGCAGGTCAAGGGGCTTTATTACCGAAGACCGGACCATGGATGTTAAAAATAAAGCAGTTATTTGGTGTGATGATGATGGCAATGGCCATATGGATGTTAGGGCGAATATTACCTGAGGGATGGGTCAAATTATCATGGGCTCTTTTATTAATCATAAGCAGTGTAAGCTTGGGAAGTTTGCGCACACAATCCACTAAATTGGGGAAATTGTTTCAGGGAGTGGGTGTTTTAATTCTCATGATAGGTGGAATTATGATTTACTCCACTGTCTCAACGGTTGCTGCAATGAAGCAGACAAAGGAGGTCTATACCACAAAAGCACCTTTTGTCCATGCAGATAATTTGGCGGCCATTGAAGAGCAGTTAAGCGCCGCTAAAAAAGCACACAAGGCAGTTTTTGTTGAGTTTTATGCATCCTGGTGCAGTGATTGTCAGGAAATGGATAGCAAGGTGTTTAATGAACCTGAAGTTTTCAAAGCAATGGCAGGTCTTGTTAACTTGAAGGTAAATCTAAGTGACAGTGACAGTCCTGAGGTGCTTAAAATTAAGAAGCATTTCGCCATCTATGGTACGCCACAAATGCTATTTTTTAATGCTAATGGTGAACTATTACCGCAACTAAGTGCTGTAGGGACTATTGATAAGCACGCTTTGATTGCTTTGCTCGAGAAAACCCTTAAGGCATAGGTAGAATAAGAGTTGGGTCAAATGAGCCAAATGACCCAACCTGGACTCAACATCTTTCTGGATGCCTCGGACAAGCCGAGGCACGTAGGATAGTTATGTTCTTTGCATTTTTTCTACGTGCCTCGGCTTGTCCGAGGCATCCAGTTAAGGGAATTGATTGACGTATTTGTGTGCATTTCTGAGGAATAGTAGCAACTGTCTATTACTTTCTAGGCGACATCTCTTTTTAAAATAAATCCTGTTAAAATTCCCGGACTGAAGGGATTAATTTGATTTTGGGTTTTTAATAAGTATCTTCCTGAGTTTCCATTGACTTCAAATAGAATCTGTAAACTAGCACTGTCCTCACTATCTACTAATACATTGACTTTTTGCAACATTTTGAAGAATGCCCATGGTCCGATTTCTTCAAGTTCATAATGATTACCTTCAATGGAATCCAGACTTAATTTGGCATCATTTTGTGGCCAACTGAATTGAATGTAAGAGTCACTGCCCTGATTATCGGTTAGCGTTGTTTTACCAATCGTTAACTGCAGATTGGCAACAACAGGATCAAGACTAATTTTTTGCAAGCTAAATTCAATCTTACTAGCTTCAGTATCCGGTGAGAAAAACATATTAGTAATCACATTGGCACGAATTAATTCGTTCGTAATGTCACTTGAAATTGGCATAACATAGCCATTGACTTCTTTGGGTTGCCATTGTGGCGATGATGTATCAAGGAAAGGTTTTAAATAGTTGTTTACAAAGTTATTTAAGGTCCCATGAGGAGAGAAGAAATGATCGAAATCAGTAAGTGATACCTCTTCTTGCCGCGTGGGATCAAGGGGGTAGCGGTTTGCGATGGTCAATTGATATTCATTGAAAACTTGCTGCTCCCACAAACGATTCAGATAGGTCTTACTTTCACTAATAAAAATAAACCAGGTATCGTCAGCAATTTGTTTAGTCCATGTGGCAACGGGTTCGGGCAATTGTCTAGTCTTATTATACAAGTTACTTAACGGATCAGCAGATGCTCCACCTAAAAAACGAGCCTTCGTTAAATCAAACGCAGTGCGGCCGTTATCATTCACTAACGAGAGTGTAGTAAGAAACTTTTCTAATTCATTAATGCTGAGTGTTAAATCATTTATTGCAGAACCACTCATTAGATTCAAGTTTGTAAATTCGTTGGCAATTTTTTGATTAAAAAGAGCGGCATTTTCATTGGGATCGGGAGCGGTTTGTTGTTGTATCAATTTAATCAATTTAGCCAATGCATTATTGCGATATAATGTTTGGGTGAGTTGTCTTGCCTGCTGGTAATCTTGATAATGCAAGGGTTTTGTACGGCGGATAAAGTTCTGCCACCAGGTTACATATTCAAAGCAATAAGCTTGCTCAAGTTGAGCGGGTAAGTTATTTAAATCTTGTCGCTCAAGAACCCAATTTTCATGTTGTAATTGTCCCGAAATTTTAGGCAAGGCAACGATGATTTCCTTGAATCCAGCTTTAGTATAATAATACGGTAATTCTTTATTCGCCAAGTCAAATCCTTCCACTGCAATTGTTTGCGTGGAAGCAGGGAAATTATTTTTTGCTAATGTGTGATAAAGATAAGTGGCTGGTAATGCATTAAGATAATTGCGGACATCACTCACTAGCTGTCTGTTGATGGCAATTGGCTGCAAAGGTTTTCTTAGCGCATGTTGTAATAGAGTTAATTTTTTATGCATTGTGGCTTGCTGGTTCGTCGATTTCCAATAATCGCTAAACCATTTAGTAACCTCGGCTTCGGAATAATGTTCTGGTTCGCCAAGCATTAAATATATTTTTAATGCTTGGTAACGAGCATTTTGCGTCTGAGCTGGATCCAGCATAATTCGTTCTATGCCTGCTAAAAGCTCAGGAAGAAAATCATCATGCAAGCGGTGTTTGGCATTGCTGTGGAGCTGATTTTTTAGCTGTTCAATTGCAGAGACAGGCAGGATATTGGTTGGTATTTGCTGCAGTTTTGCCGCAGCTAATGATAAATGGTAGAGGGCAGAAGTTTTATCATTGGCTTGACCAAGAAAGGTTTCGTAAGTAATCAGCTCTTTACTCGCCTCATCTAACAATCGGGACGTTTTGAAATGTTGTTGTACCACCCAGATTAAAGACAAACTCACGATACTTGTTGCAAGACCAATCAGGCATTTTTGTGTACCACTCATTTGGGCACTATAACGTTTTGTTTGCTCTTGAAATGCTCTAATTGCGCCTTCAATAAAATAAGCGCGGAAGTTATTCGATTGAGGATATTTGTCTTGAACCGTGAGAGCATACTCATGTTGAATTTTTCGATTTAACTTATCAACACTCAAACCACCTTGTTCAGCACTCGTAAAATAGATGGATTGCAAACGAAAAAGTTGTGTCGGCAAATGTTGCATTAAACACTGAAGCGGCATTCGCAAGCTTGCAAGTTGCAATGGAAATTCACGAATTAATGTACGTTTTACACTAGAGCGTGCAGGGTGTAATTTATTAATAATTTGATGACTTAACACCTCAATCATTTGATCAAACTGCAGACGATAGTATTCTAATAAGCTACTACGTTGTTTAATAGCGTTTAATGAAAAACCGAGAGGCTTACTCAATTCATTTGCATGATCGGATTGAAAGAAATCACAAAAACCGGCCAAAGCGTCCAGTTTAGTAAGGATAATTGCTGTATCCACACAATACCCTAATCCATTGCCAAATCGCTCAAGAAGTTGGGTGTGGGCTTTGCATTGTTCCGCAAGTTGTACAGGTTCTGTAAGTAGTAATTCACTACTATCGACACATAAAATAATACCACTTACTCTAACACTGCTATGACAGCGATTTAATTGCTTTAATGTATAAGCGAGCAAATTTTCGCTCTGGTTAAGCCATGATTCACCTAATTCCAGAATGATACCGTATTGGTTATAGAAGAAATTCGCATTACTGTTTGTAGCAACTGGATAATGAGTAAGCCCACTTTGGCGCAGCAAGGTAGTTTTACCCTGATTAGATCTTCCCGTAAGAATTAGAAATGAAATAGCCGTAGTTTGTGGTTTTAAAAAACTTAGAATTTTTTTTAGAGCGTCACAGAGTTCAGTTAATGATTTATCCATCAGTCATCCAGTTTAGCTGCCACGGTATGTCCAAACTGGACAAATTTAGCCTGATTTTCAAGTAAAAAATGACTCGCTAAATAACCACCTATCAATACACTTAGGGCAAGAATCGAGCTGATTATTAGTGGTTTATAATTCTTGGGGAAGTTATCAACAAGTCTTTGTTCCTTAAAAAGTTGATGTGACTTGTTAACGCGATGTTGTTTGATCAATTGATACAGTTCTTCGATTAAATTATCTAAAACCTGTCTTCCATCTGTGCGTCCATGTTGTTCCCCCTCAAAGCCTGTAATTAAACAATAATAAGCAAGTTCAATTAAATCCAGGTATTGATTTGGTCTTTCCTTAATGTAACGCACAATATCGAAAAATCGTTGTTGGGGACCCACATCATCATGAGAAGAGGGGGTGAATGCTTTAAACTCAGCAATTTTTCCATAAAGACGTAAATAATTCTTTCCTAGTAATTCATCGATGGTTGCACATAATAAGTAGTGTGCTATTGCATCAAATTCTTCAGTATAGGTTTTCCCACTCAAACGACTATGAAAAGCACGTAATTCATGTTCAATATTGTCGCGAATGTTATTTATAGGTGGCAGTGTAGGTGTTATGTACAAGCGTTCAAGCAGAGAAAGCAAAGGGCCTGCTGCTGCAACCAACGGGTTGGTCGTAAAAGGCGCAATAAATAATTTAGAGCGATAATAGCCTTGAGGCATTTGTTGGGCGCCAGGTAATGACAGTCGGTTCACAATAGAGGCCGAAAAGCGTTCGGCTGTCATGGCTTTACTCCAAAAATAATCATTTAACGTCACTTGCCAGCGTTAAGAGCACTGACAAAATTGTTCAAATTGATACTTACGCGAATTGTTGAGTTAAAGATAATACGTTATATAGACTCGGTTGACAATTGCTTTCATGCAGGAGAAAAGAGGGGGTAAAAAACTCGTGTCAAATTTCCTGAAGAAGCGCACTAAAATGGCGTTCAATCCATTCTTTGCCAAGTAATTCAAAAGCGTCATTAAGAAAATCAGCAAGCTCTTCAGGGTTAAGTTTATGCTCTAAACCGATAGGCTCGATGTGATGATGAAAATAACTCCCGAAATAATGATTGCAAAAACTGATATAGTCTTCTGTGTGCAAAATAAAAACATGCCAAATTTTATCTAGAGTCAGCAAAGGACCGAATAAATAGGTGGGTTTGTCGTCAATTTTACGAGAGGCGTTTAACCACATCCAGGCCAGGAGATCACTAAACAGCTGTTGGCTTTCTTCATAAGAAAAATCTGGATAATGATGACAAAAATAACGAACTACTTGCTCATTTTGATAAGTAAGTAGTTCGGAAAGTAATAATTTCACCGGCAACACGTTTTTTGCAAAGATTGCTTTGTGATTTGTTGAACAATACGACAGATCATTTCTTCTTTAGACATACAAAGTCTCCACAATAACAGAATAGGATATTTGAACACCAAAATAGTCAGAAATCAATCAAACTAGATCCAACATTCATGTTGGATCTAGTTTTGTATTTAAGCAAAAGAAGGCTGGTTGGTACGAAGCGCTTCTAGTTTTTCATCGATCTGTCTAACAGCGGTGGTTCTACCCCAAGCACCTGTAAAAATTGAATTATTACGATGCTCATTAAATAAAGATAGTCCCCTCGCCTGCTCTAACATAGCGATTTGTACGCTGCGATCACTTTCAGTGCTTACTTCGTCAAACAAGGCTTTCAATGCAGTCTGTCTGAAAGTCTCCAAAGTATTTCGCCATGTTGTTGTATTCTTTATTCCAAAGAAACTATCCAGACGAGGGTTTCGATGTTCATTTAACTCATCAATACCCTGAATCTCTTGATAAAGTGCATGATATTGAATCGTGGATAGAGTTTTTGGTGCGATTTGATCAAGCAGAGCCTTTTGCTTTTCAGCTTTTGTAGTCGCTTTATTAATTAAGATGACAATTTGCGACACGTCAGGATCCAGGGTTGTCTTGGGCACAGCCGTGATTGTTGGTTGTTTCTTTTCATCAGTAGTTGATTCTCCATCAGCTGTAAGTCCTGTAACTTTGGGTGGTATTGAAGTATGAGTAGAGCCATCAAGCGAGACTGGTTTCTCAACTTTTTTATCTTCTTCAACCACAGCTTTGGGCGGTGTGACAACTTTTTCAGAAGTCTCTGTTGATTTTGCATCAGCTTTAAGAACTTCTTCTTTGACGGGTGTTGAAGTATGAGTAGAGCCTTCAATTGTAGCTTGTTTTTCTGTGGTGCTCTGCTCTTCGCTGGCTGTTGTTGGGGGTACAACAGTTTCTTCATGAGTCTTGGTTTCAGCCTTTTGAGTCTTTGCTACCAAGCCTGCTTCAGACACTTCAAAAGGTGTATCAAGAGTGGCAAGAACCTCTTTAACCTTCGCTAATTGTGTCTCCTTATCGGCTAGTAAATTAGTTTTACCAAGCTTATCCAGGAACGTTTGGGTTAAACCTTTTTGCTGTAGGAAGAACAACAGATCGGCAAAATTATTTTTTTGTTCGGCTGAAGCAGCTTGATACCACAGGGGAAGCGCTTGAGTAATGAGAGCTAGATTTTTGACATCAATAACTCCATAAACTGCATTATGCGCCTGTGTATTGAAGGCTTGATGCTCATATAATTTGATGTAGAGATTTAACATCGGTGTCAAGCGCTCAGCAATAACTTGCTTATCAGTTGGATCAATCCCTCCATATTCAGCACCGGCTATTGCGGTTAATAGTAGTTTAGGACCGTACATGACCATAATAGCAGGGTTTTCAAGGTTACCTGCGTTTCTGTTAAGAAGAGCAATCAGTGTATCCTGCGCTGGTTTGGCTAGCTGACCCACAGCTATTTCCATCGCTTCAACAAATAACTGTGTTCTCTTTTCATAAGCGCCTTGCTCGGAAATCACCAGTTGCTTGGTGTCGGGATGAGTTTGAGTTTTGAATAAATGACAACGTAGCATTTGTGCAATACGTGTTTTAGCAAGAATCACGCTCTCTTGTGATTTATCTTGAGGAGTGATTTCTGGAATCGAAATAGCTAATTTTTGACGATAGCGATGATAAGCTTCACTGCTGGCTTTTTCGCCTAACGATTCTTGTGCAACTTGTAAAAGTGTTTCATAAAGCAAATTTATCTTTATATGAATTTCGGGATCTTTACCGGCAGTACTGGTAAACACGTCTGCGCCAGAGGAGCCTAAAATATCATAGCAATGGTGTACAAATATAAGTTCAGCCTTCATTGGGTCTTGCTGATAGGCTTTAAAAAATAAGTCCAACCCTTTTTTAACACCTTCAAAAGGAATTTCCCCTTGAATAATTTGCGCGATGTTTGTTTCATTACACAAGGTAATTAATTCATCGCTGATAGCGATTTTTTCTTTATCTTTAATCTCTGTATTTGGTCCACCCCAAATTAAAAACTCTGTCAGCGAACAGCTTTTTTCATGCGCTCCTGTTATTGCATATACTTCAAGAGCTGCATCATGATCAACATGTGCTGTAGCTTGATCAAACTCTTCTTTGCTTGCTTTTTGAGGCTTACGAGTGTGAAGCTCTAATCGATAAAAATTATTTTCAAGCTCGATGAAGTAAATACCTTCTTCATTCATCCTGACCGCTTTTTTAATAATATCCCCTTTGCCAGCATCGTGTATTATCAAATGGTAAAAAAATGCTTTTCCGTAAGAAGGTTTTTGATTTTTTAAGCTTAGCATGTCCTTATAGGACTCAGTCATACCATGGATACCTACAGGAAATGCAAACGCTAAATTACCATGAAGTGCTGCGCGAGCATGCAACAAACTGTTTCCGGTTCTTTTGAATTCTACAGCTAGCTTGCCATCTTCTTTGAGTAAATCATTCACTCTTTGCGTCATCAGTGCAGCTTGTCTTAAATCGCTAAAGAGAGTGGTTGTTAATGCCGTAAATTTCTTGTCAACAGAAACTTGTTGCAGTGCTTTTTGCAGATTTGAAATTATGGGATCAGTTAAATCAAAATCCATGGCCTGCAAGGCTTCAGCTAAATCTTTAATGAATTTTAGCAAGTCATTATTGAGCAGTGTTTTGTCTTCTAATTGTTCACCCCACGCAATTAATTCCCCAACAAAACGACTGAGAGCTTTAGCCTGATCATTCGTTAATTTTGCTAAGGAATAACCGAAGCTTGCTTTCCCGAGTATGTACTGGACATCTTCGTTTGAGATATGTGCAGCTAGTTGGCTTTGCAATTCTTTTAAACTAATTAGTGTCCAGGTTGCATTGATTTGTTTTTCAATAGATTGTATTTCTGTTGGCTCAATTTTTTCAGCATGCTTTAAGTCAAAACTCTGTGCTTTCAAATTTAAAATGTTCCTATAGCCAGCTTGTAACGAATCAAATTCTTTCTTTTGTTCTGCCGGGAGTGCTTCTATCGCCGTAAAATGAAGAAGGGCGGTAAAGAAAATCGCATCCACTTCTTTTCCAAAAGTAAATGATTGAGCTTCTGTACCAATGCTAATATCATTTTCTTCTATAGCAACGTTGGCATCTATTAATACGCCTGTTTTGCCTACCATACGTAAATTAACAGTTTGACCCTTAACAGTTTCAACGCCGGTAAACAACATTTCTTTTTTGAGTTTAGGTAACTGAAGTTTCTCCCATTGACCCTGCTCAATTAACGCAGCCAGCGAGGCAACAACATCGTGAGGCCAAAATGCGTGGTATTTGGAGTGTTTCATAAACTCGACGATCGCTGATAAGGAAGACTCAGCATAACGTCCAGCATATAAAGGATAAGCACGACCCATGATTTCTGAATAACTGTTTAACCAGCTATTTTGATCATATTTTGGTACGGCACGTGTTGATTCAGAAACAACATGAAAACTATTTAATTTTGTAATATTGCTTATAGCCTGAGAAGCTTTATGTGGATCTGTACTGCGTGCATTATAAGGAAGAGCATTTGGCTTCGTTATTTTTTGTGCATATTCATCTTGTGAATAGGGTTTGTTATAACCCATGGTTGTTAGGCTGAAATTTTGCTGCTTTTCACCTGGAATTGCAGAAATAAAGTCGCTAACCGCATCAAAAGCGGCAATACTTACAAGCGTTGCACCATCTGGGGTTGCTTGTTGCAATTTCTCTATCCATCCAGCATTTAATGCAACAGTCGATTTATCGCTTTCAGTTTTTGCATAATATTCCTGAACTTCTTCAGTTGGATAAAAAGGAACGCTGTCTGTTTCTACATTATAAAATGCTTTCTTTTCAGGATTAAATTGATAATAGGTTGTTTTAGGACCGACTAGTATTATCGGGAATGCCTCGGGCGGTAAAGAGGGTAACTGTTGTTTAAATTTGGTAAGCTGCATATTCAAATAAAGTGCTCGCAAACCATACTGTCCGTCTAGATCTTGTATTCCTTTTTCAGTACTAGGTACCTCATCAGTTGTCACCATATAGATAGGTGTGTCCATTGGAATAACGCCTGCTGATTTTGCCTGTAGAACACTGATTAATGCTGCTAAATCATCACCGTCTTTGCCTGCATCCGTAAAAAAAACAATTGGCTTCACCTATCTTCTCCTAAGTTTTAAAAAATAAAAAAGTGAGCATTTTTACCATATTAAAAATTTTAAATAAACATAAAGTTTTAATAGTTAACAGTTTTTTTAATTGATTTTATCAATCAAAATCATAAATATATTCAATTTTACTTATTAATGTGCGCGGTCTACATTAAAGATGAAACAAATTATTAGGAGGACAATAATGATTACTGTAGGGGATAAATTTCCTGAATTTAACTTAAAAGCAACAGTCAGTAGTGATGTTCATGGGGCGTTTAAAACGATTTCGAACGAAACCTATCAGGGGAAATGGTTGGTTGTCTTCTTCTGGCCAAAAGACTTTACTTTTGTTTGCCCAACGGAAATTGCTGAGTTTGGAAAATTAAATGGTGAATTTAATGATCGTGATACGCAAGTGTTAGGGGTTAGTATAGATAGTGAGTTTGTCCATTTAGCCTGGAGAAAGCAACATCCCGATTTACATGATCTACCATTTCCAATGTTAGCCGATATAAAGCGAAATTTAAGCCAGTCGCTGGGTATTCTTGACCTTGAGGAAGGCGTAGCACAACGAGCTACATTTATTGTTGATCCTCAGGGTATAACTCGTTTCGTAATGGTTACTGATTTAAACGTAGGGCGTAATCCACAAGAGGTATTACGAGTATTGGATGCATTGCAAACCGATGAACTTTGTCCTTGCAATTGGAAAAAAGGGGAAGAAACTATTCATATCGAATAAATTTGATAATTAATCAACAAGCCTTGGCACAATTTTGTCAAGGCAACTAGGTAGGGGGACAAAATTATGCTTGAAAATATTAAAGAGCAATTACCTGAATTTGCTAAAGATGTACGGATCAATTTAGGCAAGGTGCTTGATTTAACTCAGACGGATGGTTTAAGTGAACAACAAATTGTAGGTAGTGCGCTTGCTGTTGCTTACCATTTAGGAAATCAATCGTTAATTCGCGAGTTATTGGCTTTACCTCATGCAGAGAATATCAGCGAGTCGGCCAAACTTGCGGCCAGCTTGATGGCCATGACTAATGTTTATTATCGCTTCATTCATTTAAGTGAACAACCAGAGTTAGCACAAATTCCTGCAGGTCTTCGCATGCAAGGGATGATGAGTCCAGGAGTGGATCGGGTTAGCTTTGAAGTTTTTTCTCTCGCAGTATCGATATTAAACGGATGTGGTGCTTGTATGAGTGCTCATACTCGTCAACTTAAAGAACATGGGCTTTCAGCACAAGCACTTGCGCGTATTGGACGTATTAGTGCTGTTATTCACAGCACTGCTGTTACTCTTGGATTATAAAATGGTATTGCCCATCGTAAGATGGGCAATAGAATTATTTAATGGGGCCACAGGCGATTCGATCGCCGCCACCGCCCAATGGTGGATTATCGCTATAGTTATCTCCGCCAGCATGGATCATCACAGCTAATCCTTTAAGATCATGGGTTTTTAAACGTGGTGCTAACGTGGGTGTTGTGGCACTGCCATCAGCAGCCACATACAGGATGGGCAAATCACCTAAATGTCCTTCCCCATAAGGGCCTTGGTGACTATTTGTATTCTTAGGATCATAATGAGCCCCGGCGTGCTTACCTTTATCCCCGCAATCGGCATGCTGATGTAAATGAAACCCACGTAAGCCGGGTGGGAGTGCAGACAGGCTGGGTACAATTAGCAACCCATAGTCGGTATCGGTAAAAAGAACCTTACCAATTTCTTTATTGTCGCTTGTGGTAGTAATAATTGCTTGAACTTGAGTAGCATAGCTGTATAAGCTAACAAGAGAAAATAACGTTAAAGTGGCTAGTTTATTCATAATGCTTCCTGCAGTAAAATTTTTAAGATAGTAAACAATTAAGAATCTTGGGTAAATATCTTGTTGTTTTAACATGTGCAATAAGTTTGTGTGCGATTGACAAACTCACTGCAAAAAATTACATCCCTAATTGGTCTTGTTCATCAGGTGTAGTAATAAATGGATTAGTAATTTGAGTGAGTTTTAATTCCTGAACTACCTTTTGAAAAATCTCTGTTTGACTCTTGGAAGAGAACATAGGGACAGGAGTTGGTGTTCGTAGTTGAATTAAATCAGCTGCTCTTAGTATATCTGGATGGAGGAGGAGTCCTGACTGATTTTGTCCTAAAAGTGATCTAACAAATTGATTGGCTTCTTTATTGAAATTAAGGAAGCGTAAAAGTCTGGTAATTATATGATTTTCTGGATTCATAGTGATTCTTAAATGGTTAGTTTGGTCACATTTTATAATTTTAGAGGACAAAGTCAATTCAAATAATTATGATTATCTATTATGGACTGGAACAAATCAGTGTATGTGTTACTGGGTCCTCCTCGAGTAAAGAAGGCATTGGCACTAACTCTAACTGGGTATTAAGCAATACAACTGTCTTGGACGCATCCTCTGGTATTAGAAATTCTCCATTGGATTTAAAATGAATAGTTAAACTGGTCTCTGCAAAGTGATCTGCTTTTTTTGCACTAATAAAACGATTGGTTGGTAATGACGTTTGTTGGATGCTTGCTTGAAGGTTGGGATTGTTATCGTGATAATCTGATTTACTCAGGGAGTAACATCGGCTTTTAAAATTCCAAAATACAATTTCTCCTTCGAAGAGAAGGAACTCACCACCAAACTTGGGTTGGTCTTTAATAAAATGACTTAGACGATAATGATGTTTAGGTTCAACAAAAAAATTAAGGCGTTCGATAGTTTTGTGGGGTTGAAGCATTAATGAAATGCCTGAGTGATTGGTTTGATAGTTTATTGCCCGGCGCAATACAAATAGAAATTCCCCAGCATTTTCATAGGCAACAAAAGCAAAGAAGCCACTTAATTCTTTAGAGTTTACTGGAGAAAAATTTTTCGAGTAAAAAAAAGGGTGGTTTTGTTCGTAAGTTAGGTAATAACAAGTTTGAGTCATGTGCTTTACTTATTTTTTAGACAGACAGTTGAGAGTAATATAAAAAGTAGCTAAAAACAAAACCTCCTCAAGAGAAACCATAAGGTGTGCTAATAATCAATAAAAAGCATTATACTTAAAATTTAATTATCTTTATTGTGAGTAACTCAATGGAATTGAAGATTGATAATACCCCTTTTAAAGCCTTATTTCAGCCACTTGATTTAGGATTTACTCAATTAAAAAATCGTCTGCTGATGGGGTCGATGCATACCGGCTTGGAGGAAGATAAAGAAAGCTTGTTGCGTCTTGCCACTTTTTATAAAGAGCGAGCATTAGGCGGCGCTGGTTTAATAGTGACAGGAGGATTTGCGCCAAATCGTGCGGGTCGCTTGGCCCCGTTTGCTGCTAAATTGACCTCAACCAAAGAGCGACAACGCCATGAATTGATTACGCAAACAGTGCAGGATGCTGGGGGTAAGATTGCCTTGCAAATCTTGCATGCAGGACGCTATGGTTATCATCCTTTTGTTGTTGCCCCAAGTAATTTGAAATCGCCAATTAGCCCTTTCAAACCCTGGGTAATGAGTAAGCGTCGTATTGTGAAAACAATACAACATTTTGCTCGCTGTGCGCGCCTTGCGAAAGAAGCCGGTTATGATGGTGTGGAAATTATGGGAAGTGAAGGCTATCTCATCAATCAATTTATTGTTGCCCATACCAATCAGCGTACGGATGAATGGGGTGGAAGTTTTAGCAATCGCATGCGTTTTCCTGTTGAGATCGTGCGCAGCGTTCGTGCCGCCGTGGGCGATAACTTTATTATTATTTATCGTTTATCCATGCTTGATTTAATTAATGAGGGAAGTAGTTGGGAAGAAGTGGTGCAATTGGCAAAAGCAATTGAAGCAGCAGGGGCGACACTGATTAATACAGGGATAGGCTGGCATGAGGCACGCATTCCAACAATTGCGACCATGGTACCTCCTGCGGCATTTACTCAGATTACTAAAAAACTTAAACCCGAAATCACCATCCCAGTGATTACTTCAAACCGCATTAATACGCCAGAACTTGCAAATAGTTTGCTTGAGGAAGGGGTTGCCGATATGGTTTCAATGGCAAGACCTTTCCTGGCAGATGCTCAATTTCCTCAAAAAGCAAAAATGGGTGATACAAAAGCCATTAATGTCTGTATTGCTTGTAATCAGGCATGTCTTGATCGTGTGTTTGTTAATAAAATTGCTTCTTGTATGGTCAATCCGCGTGCTTGTAATGAAACAGAACTGGTTTATGGAAATGTTAATCAACCCAAACGTATTGCTGTAGTGGGGGCAGGGCCTGCCGGTTTGGCATTCGCTGCTGTTGCCGCTGAGCGAGGACATAAAGTGACCTTGTTTGAAAAAAGTGATGCTTTGGGTGGTCAGTTTAACTTGGCTAAGAAAATTCCAGGCAAAGAAGAATTTCAACATACGATTAATTATTTTTCTCATCAGTTAGAAAATTTTCAAGTTGATATCCGTTTGAAAACCCAAGCGAACAAAGACATCTTGAAAGATTTCGATGAAATTGTTCTGGCAACTGGTATTACCCCTCGAATTCCTAATATTGATGGTATTAAACATGAGAAAGTAATGAGTTATATCGAGTTGATCCAGGGACGGAAAGCACCAGGACAACGGGTAGCAGTTATTGGGGCAGGTGGAATTGGCTTTGATGTGGCTGAATTATTAATGCACAATACGAAAGAAGATGAAGAGCAATTTTATAATGAATGGGGTATTGATATTAAAATGGAACATCGTGGTGGACTAAAAACACCAACAAGAGAACCTCATTCTCGTCAGGTTTATTTATTGCAGCGCAAAAAAGAAAAGCATGGCAAAAATCTTGGTAAAACAACGGGATGGATTCATCGATTAAGTTTAAAACATCGCCATGTCAAAATGCTGTCCGGGGTGCAATACGAACGAATAGACGATGAAGGATTACATTTAAATATCGACGATAAGAAGGAATTGCTCCATGTTGACTCTGTCATAATCTGTGCAGGGCAAAAGGAATTGCGTGAGCTTTATGAGCCTTTGAAGGAAGAGGGTAAATCTGTACATTTAATTGGTGGCGCATTTAAAGCCTTGGAATTAGATGCAAGGCACGCTATCAATCAGGCATGTCGTTTGGCAGCAATTTTATAGTAGTTTGGATCTCGCGGACTAGCCGAGAGATGTAGGGATCGGGAAGCGAATATCAAGTGGCAAGTAGCTTGGTTGACACATTAGTGGCAACCGGGATCCACGACATCCGGATGTTTGCTAAAGCAATCATCCAGGCTACTTTCTTCAAGCTCTCAAACTATTAATGGAGTAGATCTAGATTGCTTTTATTGAATAAGGCTTCTTAATCTCTTACTATTTGCGGATTATTTAACTAAACTAGAAAAATGGAATTTTCATGCTGCGCCTCCCACAACTGTCTTTTTTAACGCTTTCCTTGTTAGCTGCCAGCACGAGCAGTTATGCTGAATTTCACCCGAGTTTATTTCCTTTTATGCCGCGTGTAATAGGCGAGGGTTTTTTTGGTGATGAGACTTTAGGCGAAGCGGATGCGCTGGTGCCAATTTATGGCAATCATGGCGGAATTTTTTACATTGATGGGATGGGTAAGACGGGTGATGACGATGGTTATTTAGGTAGCATTGGTGGAGGCTATCGGGGAATTTATAATGACCGATTTTTATTGGGCGGTTATGTTTTTGGTGATTTTAACCGAGTGGCCCGAGGGCCTCATTTTCCGGTAGTGAATCCAGGTTTGGAGCTTATGACTAGTCTTTGGGACATTCATGTGAATGGATATTTCCCCACCTCCCCGAAACAAAAGGTGCAAGGAGTATTTTTAGGGGAACAATTAGGTACGACGCAATATGTGAGTTTTGCGGGTCATAATCAATTTGATAACTTAATTAATCTGGTTGAAGAAGTAGGGAATGGGGTTGATGGTGAAGTGGGATTAACCTTGCCCATGGCGAGAAACCTTCGTTTTTACACAGGTGGTTATCATTTTTCGTTTAAAGAGTCGCAAGATATCAATGGGGTGATTGGTGGTGTAGAAATGCCGCTGAACAACTATTTCACGGTATCGATACGAGATAGTTATGACAAGGTCCAAAAAAATACGGCGCAATTAACGATTCGTTTAACCTTAGGCGGCATGGACAAAAGTGGCCCCCCAAATGTAGAGAATCGCTTATTAGACCCATTCCGAAGACATTTAGGCACTTGGAATACTGGTTCTGGGATTCCCAGTCAAGAAGCCTATGTGAATACAGGTGTGCGAGTGCTGACACGAGACAACATCTGGTTTTTTAGCAGTGCAGGAACACCTTTTGTCGCGGCAAATGGTTTTAGCAACTGTACTTATGAAAATAATTGTCTGGATACTTCATTTAGTCAAACGACCGTGAACTCGATTGACACTATCTCCCCGAATGCTAATTTTTACTTAGGCTCAGGGAGTTACGGCACATTTAGCGGGACCTCTACCTTTGTCGCACCGCAAGCGGATTTCCTCACAATATTAACTTTAAATCGCGGACAATCACTTTACGGGCGTAGTAATAATTTTACTACTCGAGGTTTACGTATTATAAGGGGTAGTCTTGAGCTTGCAGGAGATAACAATTATGACTCATTACAATTAATTAATAACGATAACGAGTTTGGCGCGGGTTTAATCATCATGGACAGTAGTGATGTCAGAGTTTCTAATTCAATAATCGGCGAAGCTAGTAGAAAGTTAGGTTATAGAGAACCTGTCCTGATTGATAGGGCTCGTGATGTAGTTATTGACAATAGTCGCATAGTGGCTTTTGTAGATAATACAACTGACTCAGATATTAGTGTTAATGGTGTAAGAATTACTGATTCGAATAGAGTAGCATTAAATAATGATGTAATCGTTGTCAGTGCAACTCAGCATGGAGCCGCCGCAGTACAATGTCAAGGTATCTTTGTTATTGATTCACGTTTGATAAATATTATAAATTCGCAATTAAATGTAAAGGTGCAAAATTTGGCGGGCCAAGATGTTACTGCCAGAGGGCTTGTTCTTACTCGTCCATTAAGCGAACCCTTGACCATAAAGAACTCAACATTAAACATCGATGCTATAAGCACAGGGATCGGAACAAGCAGTGCAGTAATGGCAGAGGGCATTTCTAATGCTTCGAGAGTCTCGGTTTTTGATTCGGTAATAACAGTAAATAGCTTAAATGAAACATCAAATGGAAGTAGTAACGCAAAAATCTTTAATTCGGAGGAAAGTTCAACGCTTTTGACTATTACCAGAACTTCAGCTACGGCAAGTGCGAAAGCCACCGGGGAAAATGCCACTGCCAGTGCGTTAGGATTGAGTGTGGGAAGAGAAGCAATAGCGAACCTTGAGAGAGCTAAAATTACTGCCTCAGCTGAAGCTTCATCCACTGCCACTGCAATTGGTATCAATGAAACAGGCTTTTCCATAGAAAAAAGAGCTACTTTGAATTTTGCAGGCATGGATATCAGGAGTGTTGCTGTTGCAAACAATTCGGCAACAGCTAAGGCACTAGTAGCTGAATGGGGTTTAACTGAAGAAGTCGTCAGCTCTAATGGAACTTTTTTACCGTCGACGATTAATGCAGAGGCTAATAGCTCCTTCATTGCTATTGCCGAAGGAGTGGAGTTAGATAACAGTATTTTTACAAATAATGTCAAAGACAATAGAAGTTTTGATACACAAGTTACTTACAATGTGGCAGCTAATGGAAACTTGAGTTCAGCTATTGGTGTTTTGGCATTTAATAATAGCCAGGCCACATTATTTAATTCAGTCCTGAATGTAACAACTAACAATAAACCTGGCATCGATTTCATAAGCTCTCAAAATAGTGTGATTCGAAACTGTAGCTTTTCTGGATTGATCCTCACAGGTACTTGCCCTGTGGTAGGAAAGTAAGGGATGGATGATTACATTGCTGCTTTTAATAGAAACAGTAACTAAAAGTTAGATTTGAATTGTATGCTCTCTTGAGGGGTCACAAATCAATTCATTAATTTGAGTGCGGTCATCATCGCTCAAGGTTGGTAACGCTTGTTTAATTTTATCAGGAGTATCTATTTTTAACGCATCAAATAGAAACAAAAGGCACCGTTTAGACTCCTCATCTTCGGCAGATATGTAGGCTGAGGCTAGATGGTCTAATGGCGTGATCCCAACACCTGGATGATCAATATCATCAATTGCATTTGCAGAGAAGTCAGCTCCATAATCAATTAATTTTTGTAGGAAATCATTAGAAGGATACTTATCTGGGAAGGTTTGTTCATCACCAAATAACAAATGTATGGGTGTGGTACCGTTTTCTGTGGGAGCATTAAGAGCGGCTCCCGCTTCTATCAAAATCAACATAGCCGTATGATGTGACTGCGCAGCAAAAAAATGTAAAAGAGTTTGTCCAAAATCTCCCTTTTGAGATAATTTATTGGCTGCAGAGAGGGTTTTCATTTTATTTATAAAGTCGAGGGAACTGGCCAGCTCTGCTTCTAAACCTGCTTTTTTGGCTATTGGTCGTAAATTTTCGATATAGGAAGAAATCTGTATAATTTGTTGAGAATCCTCCGAGTGTTGTTGAATATGGGTCACGATCAGATCGGCAATAATGGCAGGATTTTGTCCTTCTAATATGTCTTTAAAATTGGATATTCGGCCATCGTTGAGTAGAAAATTTTCAGTTTTATAGACGTCAAGAAAAGAGAAGCTAGGAACTTCCTCTTCCGTTAATTTTCCTTCAACAACTAATTTATAGGTATTTTCTGCAATCTTTTCTAATTCCGTATAACGCTTTTCAAAAAAAGAGCCAAAAGTATCCAAACCCTCGGTTTTTGCTCGTTTTTCAATTTGCTGTGAGGTTTCTGGACCCTCTTCCATTCTTTGATGTGTTTTTTTCGGTTGTTTATTTTCTTCATCCTTAGCCATAATTTCTCCAATATAATTTTGCAAGAAATTCTCTAATAATTAATAGTTCCACCTGGTTGTTTTTTCAAATGAGGTTAACTAAGCGATTTAATAGACCAATCATTGAATAACACATGTTAATCTCATACTATTTGCGGATTATTTAACTAAACTAGAAAAATGGAATTTTCATGCTGCGCCTCCCACAACTGTCTTTTTTAACGCTTTCCTTGTTAGCTGCCAGCACGAGCAGTTATGCTGAATTTCACCCGAGTTTATTTCCTTTTATGCCGCGCGTAATAGGCGAGGGTTTTTTTGGTGATGAGACTTTAGGCGAGGCGGATGCGCTGGTGCCAATTTATGGCAATCATGGCGGAATTTTTTACATTGATGGGATGGGTAAGACGGGTGATGACGATGGTTATTTAGGTAGCATTGGTGGAGGCTATCGGGGAATTTATAATGACCGATTTTTATTGGGCGGTTATGTTTTTGGTGATTTTAACCGAGTGGCTCGAGGCCCTCATTTTCCGGTAGTGAATCCAGGTTTGGAGCTTATGACTAGTCTTTGGGACATTCATGTGAATGGATATTTCCCCACCTCCCCGAAACAAAAGGTGCAAGGAGTATTTTTAGGGGAACAATTAGGTACGACGCAATATGTGAGTTTTGCGGGTCATAATCAATTTGATAACTTAATTAATCTGGTTGAAGAAGTAGGGAATGGGGTTGATGGTGAAGTGGGATTAACCTTGCCCATGGCGAGAAACCTTCGTTTTTACACAGGTGGTTATCATTTTTCGTTTAAAGAGTCGCAAGATATCAATGGGGTGATTGGTGGTGTAGAAATGCCGCTGAACAACTATTTCACGGTATCGATACGAGATAGTTATGACAAGGTCCAAAAAAATACGGCGCAATTAACGATTCGTTTAACCTTAGGCGGCATGGACAAAAGTGGCCCCCCAAATGTAGAGAATCGCTTATTAGACCCATTCCGAAGACATTTAGGCACTTGGAATACTGGTTCTGGGATTCCCAGTCAAGAAGCCTATGTGAATACAGGTGTGCGAGTGCTGACACGAGACAACATCTGGTTTTTTAGCAGTGCAGGAACACCTTTTGTCGCGGCAAATGGTTTTAGCAACTGTACTTATGAAAATAATTGTCTGGATACTTCATTTAGTCAAACGACCGTGAACTCGATTGACACTATCTCCCCGAATGCTAATTTTTACTTAAGCTCAGGAAGTTATGGCACATTTAGCGGTGCTTCTACCTTTGTTGCCCCAGAAGCGGATTTTCTCACAGTATTGACTTTAAATCGCGGACAATCACTTTACGGGCGTAGTATTGGTTTTGCTACAAGCCAACTACGTATTGTAGAAGGCAGCATGGAGCTTACCGGAGGTAATACGTATGATTCACTTTTTCTTATCAATAATAATAGTGAATTTTTTAATGGATTAATCATTACAGGTTCTAACGTCAGAATTGCTAATTCTGTGATTGGGGGGACCAGTAATTTCCGTGGTTATAAAAGAGCAGTATTTGTGAATGAGGCACAAGATGTCGTTATCGAGAACAGCCGGCTTGAGGCGTTTGTAGATAATGTCGTGAATACAAACATTATTGCAACAGGTATCTCAATAGTAGATTCAAAAGGGGTACAACTGATTAATGACACCATAAACGTCAATGCAACCCAACGCGCTGCCAACACTATCAGCGGTCGAGGAATAATAATAGATGGTGATGATACAGGCAGTATAAAAGTACTGAACTCGCAGGCAAATGTGCAAGTAACAAACGCTGCAGGTGTCGATGCGATAGCCCAAGGAATCGTTATTGACGATTTAGATTTTAATATTAAACCGAATATCCTTAACTCCACAATAAATGTTAATGCTACTAGTACTGGTAATGGCATAGGAAGTACAAGTGTAGCTCAAGGAATCCTTGTCCAGAGTGGTCAAGTAAATGTGGAAGACTCTCTGGTACGTGTGAATAGTTTAAATGAAACTGCAAATGGGGTTAGTCATGCACTTGGATATAATGTTGTAAATGTCTTTACAACGTTAAGGCTCTTTAGAACAAATGCAAATGTGACTGCTGAATCCCGAGGAGACAATTCGTCGGCGAATTCTATAGGATTGACAGTTAACGAGCGGGCAATAGCAAGTCTAGAGCAGACACAAATTAACGCATCATCTCAAGCAAGACTCCTTGCAATAACAACTGGAATAAACGCTGTCGGCATTTCAACTTTTAATAAGGCTACTGTGAGTTTTGCGGGAGTAGATATAACCAGCGAAGCCTCGGCAAATGTGGCAAGAGCTATAGCGATTAGAGGAAGCAATGGTTTGATTAGTGAAACTGCAAGTATCAATGGTTCTGTCCTAGCTTCGAATTTTACAGCAACAGCCAATGGTTTATCGTCAGCTTTTGCTGAAGGTTTGAACTTAAATCAAAGTGAGTTTAAGAATTTAATCGTTGCGCTGAAATTTTTTCGTGCAGACACGTATACGGTAGCTGCTACAGGAGCGGATGCAACTGCTGTAGGGATTGAAGCTGCAAATAGTAGTATAGCGATATTAGCGTTTCCTAACCTTGAGGTGAATAATAATGCTGTAGAGGGAGTCGATTTTCTAAGCTCCACAGGGAGTGAAATTAGGCTCTGTAGTTTCTTAGGATTTGCATTGTCAGGGGAATGTCCATTAGTAGGTAACTGATTTTAAAATGCCCTAAAAGTGATTAATTTTTATGAGCGCTTTGCTCAGCAGGAAAAATAGAAAAGTATAATTTAAGGAAAGGTAATGACTAAAGTTGTTTTGTATCAAGATGGTTCTGTAGATGATTACATTGCGTTATGCTATCTTGCAGCGCTGTCTCGTCAGTCAAAGATAAAATTAGTCGGTGTAATGACAGCGGGTACTGGCGAGGTTGATGCCAAATGTGGCCTGCAAAATGTCGCTGCTGTTTGTAATGCATTGAATCTTCAAGGGATCGCTCTGGGGCAGGGCGAAGACAAACGAATTAATCCTGACTACGGTCAAAGCTTTCCCGACTACATCCGTTCATTTATAGATACCTTGCCTTCTCTTGTTGGGCTCAATGGAAAAACTATAAATGAACAGGTTCCAGATGTGGTTGAAAGTCTCCATCAAATTATATCTCAAAGTGAAGATCCTATTCTTATTATTGCTACAGGACCATTAACTGATTTAGATCGATTGTTCAAGACATATCCTGAGGATAAAAAGAAGGTAAAAATTAGTCTTATGGGTGGTGCAATTCATATTGCTGGAAATATTAAGGATCTTGATCCTAAAATCCCTAATGATGTTGCAGAATGGAATATTTTTGCCGATATTGCTGCTGCTAGAAACGTTATTGCATCAGGAGTTCCTCTGCTGATGGTGCCTCTTGATGTCACAAAATATATCCGTGTGACGCAAGAGTTCTACAATCAATTGGCCGAAATGGCTGGAAAAGATTCTGAAGGTGCTGTGGGATTAATGTATGAGTTAATCACAGCGTTAAAAAATGCGTTTGAAAAAGAACATCCAGAAATTAGTTTCTTTGAAGTGTATTATCTTTGGGATCCCTTTGCGGCTATGGTGGCATTAGATTCTCAATTTGCAAAAATCGAGGAAAAATATATTCAAGTCAACCTTGCAACGGGAAAAACAGAGGAAGTTGCAGAGCTAAGTGAGGGTGTTGGACGTATACGCGTGGCGATGGATATTGCTAAGCCTGCTACGGAAATTTTGAAGCATTTGTTAGACGTGGTTGCTTCTTTAGCACCTCCGGAAATACAGGCTAAAAAATCAAATGTACCCTCGTTTACGCTTTTCGGTAAGACTGGAAGCTCTGAGGATTCTCTAGAGAAAGGTCATATTCCCAGTCTCCAATAATCCAAACATCCATGATTGGTACACTACTTCAATCCGAGGTTAAAAGATGAAATTTGATGTCTTGGTACTTGGTGGTGGCATTATCGGTGTATCCGTTGCCACGCATTTGCAAATGCGTGGCCGTTCGGTGGCTCTCATCGATTTAAAATTGCCAGGCAGTGAAACGTCGTTTGGTAATGCCGGTCTAATCCAACGAGAAGGCGTTTATCCTTATGGATTTCCAAGGGATTGGTCTTCTTTAATCAGGTACGCATTTAATCGTTCGCCCGAAGTTAGGTATCACCCAGGAACAATACTCAAGCTTGCTCCTTTTTTGTGGAAATATTGGTTTAATTCCCATCCTTCGCGTCATGCCGAGATTGCTCGCTCCTATGCCACTTTAATTGAGCATAGCGTTACAGAGCATCATCAAATGGCAAATGCCGCTGGAGCAAGCCATCTATTACGCTCTGAGGGATGGCTTAAAGTATTTAGAACCGCAAAAGTTCAAGAGACAGAAACCAAGTTTGCGCAGAAGTGCCAAACGGAGTATGGAATTCGATTTGAATATGTGGATGCTGCTTCACTGCGTCATCTTGAACCCAATCTCGATCATTCATTGATAGGCGCTTTGCGATACATTGAATCTGAGAGTGTGAGTGATCCAGGCGCGTTGGTGAAAAGCTATGCAAATTATTTTGAACAGATAGGCGGTCGCTTTTTCTTTGGGAATGCAAATAATTTATCTGAGCAATGGACACTCAAAACAAATGAAGGACAAATACAGGCCGATTCTGCTGTCATCACTCTTGGACCCTGGTCAGACACACTGCTTTCACGTTTTGGCTACAGGTTTCCGCTGGCAGTCAAACGAGGATATCATATGCATTATGAGGCGAAACCGGAAACTAAACTCATTCATCCTGTGTTGGATATTGAGAATGGTTATTTAATAACCCCTATGGCAAAAGGTATTCGTCTCACTACAGGGGCTGAGTTTGCAAAACGTGATTCAAAAAAAACACCGGTGCAATTGAATATAGTAGAGCCTATTGCGCGCCAGCTTTTTCCCATTACAAAACGTCTCGATGAAATCCCTTGGATGGGATGTCGCCCGTGTACGCCTGATATGCTGCCAGTTATTGGACCCGCACCCAAACATCCCAAACTCTGGTTTGCTTTTGGACATGCTCATCATGGCCTAACCTTAGGACCTGTCACTGGGCGATTGTTGGCACAGATGATCACGGGTGAAGAGTTGATAACTAATCCTTCACCATTTTGTGCGAGTCGTTTTAAACATTATAGAAATCGTAAAAGATCCTAGATATATATTGCTCCAACTGGATGCCTCGGACAAGCCGAGGCAGGTAGAAAATATTCCAAACAGTTTGAGCATGTCTAAAGTTTCTTACAGCATACCTTTTATGCAAAGTCTCTTAAATGGAGTTGCCACCCTACGTGCCTCGGCTTGTCCGAGGCATCCACAAGATGGACTAGCACGGTGAGTGCATAGCCCGACATGCTATTCCAAACAGTTTTGAGCGATGCCCAAAGTTTCTTGCAACATACCTTCTATATTAAGTCTTCCTTAATGCAAAGACGTTAATATTGTCTCACTTTGATAAAAAATTAATCAATACGCAAAACTTAATTTTGGAGTTTACTATGTTAGCTGTTAACCAAATTCAAGACACTTTAACTGAACATAAAGCCATTCAAGAAATGCTAGATACTGAGAAAAATTATAACGATGCATTAGACAGACTGCTTATGGTTCCCTCTGAACTCATGCCTGATAATGTGCTTTTTGCCCAATTAAAAAATTATCTTCCTCAGTTAAAAAATATTTCTGATATGTTATTGAAGAATGTCACAATGTCTTTGGGTAATGACATAGATCCTTCAGCGCTCAATCAGTTAAAAGCACAACGTACACAATTACTAAAAGCTTTTTTTACTCTCTATCAAGATTATGCAAGATGGTATGAGACTTATGCCAAAGAGGTGGCAATAAATCCTCGAAAATTCATGGGCTTGGATCTCTATCTTTCTGAAAGCCATGCAAGCAAATTAGGTCTTTCAGATTATCTTATTCAACCTTTTCAACGCGGTCCCCGCTATAATCTCCTCGTTATAGCTGCAATTGAATATAACAATAAATTACCCAGTGATGACTCGACAAAACTTTCTGATGAAAGTATTGCTGATCTTGTAAAGATAAGAGACGTTATTAGAGACTATTTAAAGGCTGCTAATTCCTCAATGTCTACTCCACAAGCAACAGCCAAAGCCTATCAATTTGGCGATTACACTTGGGCAGCACTTAATTTTCTCAGCGAGTATGTAAAAAGCCAAGAAAGTCAGACTATGAATGTCAAAACTTCTCCTGCTTCAGGACATAAAAGTGGGTACAAATTTGGTAATGTTTCACGAGCAATATGGACTTCTATATGGAGTAAACCTGAAGTGGAAAAAACTTCTGAAACAGAAGAAGTAGAGAGCACAGCCTCATCTGAGGAAGAGTTAGAAAGTGAAGGGTTTGTTATGCTAAATCCTACAAAGCAAGGCTAGCTTGTGAATAAGCTGCTGAGTATCTCACCCAGCAGCTTTAAATTTACATTGTTTGAGGTGAAAATCGGGTGACATCAAAGGCAAGTAATTTAAAATAGTCGTAAGACATATAAAACTCCCCATCATCACCGACTGAAGTTCCCCAAGAGTTGCGTAGAGTTAATAATCCTTTATGTTTTTTTCCTTTGTCATCAACAGCTACCGCATTATCATCATAGCCTGTTATGATCATTTCATGGGCATCTTCTACATTGTCTACAGCTTTTAATATTTCAGGTGTTAAAACCCAGCTGTCTTTATAGAAATAGGTATTGTGTTTACCCACGGCACCAGCTGTACCCAAATCGGTGCGAGGGAGTAGAACAGCAAAAACCAATCTATCTTTTGACTGAAGCGCTTGTTTGACTTCTTCTAAAGTTTTCACTGGATTCTTTTGTTGGTATACATCAGACCAATTAGCTAGTTTTCCAAAAATAAACTCACTCATAGCCCGGAATTTCTCAGGTTCGATAAATGATCCTGGATTATGAGAGGAATGAGTTGGATATTCTTTGAAACCACCACATCCTTTAGATTTTTGATTTTGTCGATTAACAGCGCCATACTGTTCAATTTGATTGATGACATTAATTGCATAACTGCCATCCCAACCACTGAGGCCATAGCCATGCTTTTCAAGATAACTACCTAATTGGAGGTTACAAACTTGGCTGATGTAATCACCTTTACTGATAATAGCATCCAAAGCACCTGTTACAGCGAAAGTTACACAAGTCCCATGCATTCCTTGATCGAGTACAGGAACCTTGTTCATCCCAAGTTCTACTTTGTTTGGTAATTCTAAAGCTAAAGAATTTTTTAGGTTAGTTGAGAACTGTCGGGTATGTTCACTAGCGTCTTTTGCACGGCTTTTCAAGAGCGCTTTGGCTTCATCAGATAATTGAACTCGCAATAGCTGAATTACTTTTCCATGATTGCTACTACCAGACGCATCCCTTCTAGAAGATGTTGCCCTTGTTTGTTTTAAAGTAAATTTTTTTGAACCGATAATACTAATTTCTTCTGCAAAGGCACCGTTCATTAAAACGCATGCTACTAATGCAGTTGTAATACTTTTAAACCTCATAGAGTCCTCAATAGTCAGTATTTGGGTGAAAAATTATTAACCATTTTGCTTATCTATGTCAAAATAGATCGCTAGTTTTTGAAATAAATTTACTTAATCTGCTCTATAAAAATGAGAACTTTCTATAAATTCAGGTAGTTATAATGTTAAAGATGTTGTATTGGTCATTGTTGATAAGCCTTCCTACCGTTTGTATGTCTGCTGAAACCCCGAGAGTGCAAGGAGCTCATGAAGCAATCTTTAAAAGTAAGATTTCATCCATTCCAACCGATGTTCAACAACAGATGAAAAGATATACCTGGCACAAAGGATGCCCTGTATCACTTAATGATTTGCGCTATGTTAGCCTGACTCATTGGGGATTTGACAAGAAACCTCACCAGGGAGTGTTAATTGTCGATAAAGCGCTTGCAAAAGAAGTGACTCAGATTTTTAAATTGCCTTTACAGACATCATTTTCCAATTGAGCGTATAGAGCCTATGGATGCATTCAAAGGGGATGATCTTGCAGCAATGATGGCAAACTCAACGAGCGTCTTTAATTGCCGTGAGGTCACAAACCACCCTGGTATTTTCTCACAGCACAGTTATGGGCGAGCTATTGATATTAATCCAAAAATTAATCCTTACGTAGCAAGAAAGCTGATAATACCGCATTCTAGTGGGCAATTTATGTTAAAAAAGACCTCTTCTCCGGGAAAAATTAAAAAAAATAGTTACATTTATAAAGTCTTCTTGCGCTATGGTTGGGATTGGGGTGGGAATTGGTACGATGTGCAGGATTACCAACATTTTGAGAAAAGATCGCATAGTGAAAAGCGCAATCCCTACGGTTATCCTAAAGCAAAGATAACATCTTGAAATTAACTGACTCGGTTATATTTTATTGCTTCTTCCAAGTCCGAAGCTAATTTTTTTTTGTAAGATGCTATTATTAAATTAGATTTTCTTTTAAACCCAACTAGTTGTTGTACTTTGAACCTGAGAATTTAATGCAAAAAATACTATTTACAGCTATTTTTCTTGTTTTATCATTCTTTGCCAAAGGTATTTGGGCTTCCACTACTCTGCAAATTTACAATGGTTTTGATATCCATAATGCCACTATAGAGTTAGAAAATATTGAACAGGAATTATCAAAAAAAAATCTTAACTACGAACAACTTTATTCTACCGTAAAACTAATTAATGATTTGCAAGACCAAGCTAGCAATTGTGTTGATGACGGAAAAGAGCAATTAAAAAAGCTCAATGAATTACTTAATAATAATGAAATTGCGTCCACACTTTCTCACCAAAATGATGCACGCTACCATGAGTTAATTGCGGATAAACAACTGCATGTTAAAGCTATTGCTGACTGTGTTTTTTTTAATTATCAAGCTCAGGAGATATTAAATAAAATTAATGCCATGATGGGTAATACACCCATGTTTAATTTATTAAACCGTTCTCCACCAGTTTGGGAGGATTTTAATCCAAAATTATTTTTCCGAATTGCTTTCAGTCGAGATAAATTTACCCACATGAGTGGTTTTAATAAATTAAGTAGCGCTCAGAAAGCAACTACAGTCATGATTCTTTTTATCTGCTTTTTTATGGCTCTGATTGTTCAAAAAATAATTTCCACATTTAAAGGTAGTTTCCATAATAAATTAGTTAATAATTTACTAACATCCCTAACTAAGAGTGGCTTATTTTTTCTTTTGGTTCTAATAGGACCTATTATTTACCTGTATAGTTTATTAGGTAATGAAACTCCAAAACCGACTTTGCTCTTAGCGTCTAATGCGATTTTATATTATGCATTCACCCTTATCTTAATTCGATTTTTTGTAATTCTTTTTCGTCAGTATGCTAATGATTCTGATAAACGCTTGTTATCAGATATCTATTTACGGGGTATTGTGTTTGTAACCTTCTTGCTTTGGGGAAGACTCGCTACAATTGCGCTGCAAGATCAATGGATCCCGCCAGCCTTATTAAGATTTCGATTTGTTGTATTTTGTACTCTACTCATCCTGTCGTTTGGCTGGTTTAGTTGGCTAATCTTTCGACTTCCTTTTTTTAAAGAAAAAATGTCGCCTTCGTCGTTAAGAAATATTAAATTTTCTTTGGCAGGGATTTACTTTTTTACGATAGTTACAGCTTGGATAGGTTATAGCAATTTTGCAATTTATTTTATCCCCAACGTGGTGACTACTCTGGTTATTTTATTCATTGTGTGGAAAGTCAGTTATTATTTTGGATATTTATTTGCATTACTCAATAATCCGGGGCAGCCGGCATCGGAAAAAATCCATCGCTGGTTAGGCATTAAATCCACACAAACCTTAACGGAATTGTTAGTGATAAGGATTATATTGAATACTGGATTTATAGTATTTTCACTGTTTCTTTTGATGAAGGTATGGGGGATTTCTCAGTACCATATGGATTATTTGAAAACATGGTATTTTCAAGGCGGCTATGTCTATGGTATTTATTTGTGGCCAGTGAGATTTGTCAGGGCAGCCATCGCTTTTTGTCTTCTGCTTATGGTAGGAAGAGCACTTTCAACCTTTGTCGCACGTCATAGTGCATTTAAACGAGAAAAATATCGTCAGGATAATATTGCTACATTAATTAATTACTCAGCCTTTAGTATTGCCGCTATTATTGCTTTGTTAATTGCCGGTATTAATTTTACCAGTCTTGCAGTTATAGCTGGTGCTTTATCAATTGGTATTGGTTTTGGATTGCAATATCTTGCTAGCGACTTTGTCAGTGGCATTATTTTATTAATTCATAAACCAGTAGCCCCTGGAGATAGAGTGATTATTGATGGTACCGAGGGCTATATTAAAAAAATTCGATTACTATCGACTCAAATAACTACCCTCACAAATGCAGATGTCATTATTCCCAATTCTCATCTAATCAATAAATCAGTGACCAACTATACCTATCGTGAAAATAAGATTTGTCGTGTAAACAGTCAGGTTATTTTAGACAGTAATGGGGATCTGGGGCTCGCCGAGAAGGTTTTGTTGGGTGTTGTTAAAGATCATCCCTCTGTCGTTCAGGAAATGCCCTATACACCAACCGTCTCTTATGAACTAGTCCCTTCAAAAGATAATTTACATGTGACAATGGAGCTGTGGTATTACATTAAAAATATTGATTTGAAACAGGATGTTTCCAGTGAGGTGAATTTCAATATTGTTAAAGCGCTCAAAGAGCATAATCTTTGCCCTGGACATTATACTGAATGAGGTAATATTCCCGGGCTAGGGGAGGTCATAGCCCGGGATGATGAATTACTGCTTAAACAGAGGACCTATTCTACAGTTCGCACTGACTGTGGAATTAAATGGCTCATAACTACCATAATTCGGGCCATAAAAGCCTAAATATCCTGGGATTGTTTTCGAAACCCAATCTGGTTTGGTATTAATCAGTAATTTGTCCTTGTCTAAAACGCTAATATTGCTAAAGACCCCGTGTTCAATGATAATTTTTGTTAAATCAATACCTGTTTCATTGAAGTTCAAAACGATAGGGGTACTGTCAGCATAAACATCGTAGCCTAACCAGTAGCTATTCGAACCTTGTTTGCGTAATGATTGGCAGGTAGTGACTGGGTTATCCTGCTTTTCAATTTTAATGAAAGAGTTTGTAATTTCACTTTGAACAGGAACATAAATTTTATTCTCAGTCGATGACTTAACGGGTTCAATGCTTTGATTGTCAGAACCTAAAACACCTATCTTGGCTGAATACTGGTTACCTGAATTAACCACCTGCGCTAAGGCAAAAGCCCAATTTTCGGCTTTTGCTGTTTCCTCAGTTAATACAAGTGGATTTTGAGGAAGTAGATAATCTTGTCCAACACTATCAATCAGACGCAGTTGTAACTTATCTCCCGCATTTAAAGTATTTGTGGAAGTGACTGTTCCTACAATTTTCCAAGTTGCAGTTACTGCTGGCATGTGAGTGAATTGGATGCTTGTACGACTAGCGGCATCGCCTTGCTTGACTTCAAGATTCACCGTAACAGTTTGTTGAGCACTCACATTACTGATTGTTAAACGGGCTTTAGAGTTTTGACTATCTGTTAACTGATAAGCGGTTAAGTCTTGAGCATTAAGAGACCATGAGTAGCTTAAATTCGCTCCTTCAGATTCTGTTCCATCTAGCTCTACCTCTGCAGCTCCACTTACTTGACTAGGTAATGGTTTAATAACAGCCTTGATGGCAGGGATAGGATTTTCATCTGAGAATACGACGTCAATGCATGAATGGAATCGTTCATAGGTGTGACTATTTCGTCCCCACTCCCCATAGATTACAGCTCTGTTATTACGCGCTGGAACTGTACAGGTCGTTATAAAACGATTGTTTGTTTTATCAGGAGTGACATTGGGATTGGCGTTTGGAGTTTGATCGTTGTAGTTGAGTTTACAAAACGGACTTGGTTCAAAATCATTCCAACTTAACTCTTTATTCGGGTCATATTGAAAATCGGGTTTTGTAATCCAGTAAACAAACTCTTCTGTATCACCAAAATGATTTCCCCACGAAATATTCCATATGAATTTTTGTGAACCTGAGCTTAATAAGTTAGTCGGCCAGTCAATTGCTTTGTCCCACGGTGTTTTACCACCACCCCATGACTCAGAGCCAAATCCACAAACATGAGCAGGTAATTGATCCAAAGGTTTATTTGAACGGCCAATCGTGTGGGTTAATACTGCCATGAAATTATAAACACTGTTGTCCATGGTACCGTCACCCTTCGTCATGATCGGTCGACATTTTTCGTGAGTCATTTTTTCTTTAAAAATTTCGTCAGGCTTGCTTTCAACACCGCAAAATTGTTCTCGAGAGGCGGGACTTTCGATGACCCCATGAGAGAACGTTGCTACAGAAAACAAGAATAAAACTAGCCAGGAAAAGAAATTAATAAGGTATCCAGAGTGATTCATTCTATTGTTAAATCCTTTTAATGTATTAAGGGGGATTTCAGGTTATAAAGTAAATTATTATTATTTTCAATAAATTAGATGATTTATGAACGATATAGCGATTCGAGAAGCAGAGATGTCAAAAAGGAGTGATATTTACCACTCCTTTGCACTGTAATTAAAAACTTAGATGTTATATTGATAAGTAACATCTGTTTGTTTAGGTTTAGTATCAGTGTACGAAAAGACACCAATTTGAGTTGCAACTTTTGCACTACCTGGCAAAACTGTTTCTACTGGTTTTTCGGCGAGTGACTTATTGTCCTCAAGCAGCGTTTTACCATTGCCATCGATAATCGTTACACTTAACGATTCATTATTTTTACATAATTTTGGTTCCAATGGAGTAAATTGTCCAGACATATCACAAGATAGGACATATTCTTCTAGCTGCATGTTTGAGTTTGAATTACCAACCACCCCTATACGGCAGGTCAACAACTCTCTAACTGCTGCCAGTGTCTGTAATTCACCCTTGGAAAGGGCATTAGTAAAATCAACCGTTTGAGTTTTAACAATTGAGGAATGAAATAATTCAGCAACTTCATGCATGATATCTGGTTGATTCACATCGTAACTGACAACACAAACTTTATTCCGAGCTAAAGGCAAAGGGGATCCTTTTTTTAATGATGAAATCGCCAGCTTCAACGCTTCAATTTGCTCTTCTGATTTTCCTACAGTATTCTCTCCATCAGTAAATAATAAAACATTATTGTGTTGATTGGATTTTGCGAGATAAGATAGGAGTTTCAGAGTAGTGTCATAAAGGCATGTTAGTCCGGTTGCCCGGAGTTTATTAACATCATCACACAGCTGGTCGATATCTTTTTTGCGGTATACGCCTACATTTTTAGTCGTATCATTGAATTGACTGAGATTAATGACGGCATCGGGTTGAAATTCAAACAAGGCTTTAGCGAATTGGATAACGCTACGCTTTAATGTTTTCAGTCGGGTACCTTCCATGCTATCAGTTGTACCCATACTATCACTTGTATCTAAATTAAAATGATAAACAGGTGGAGTAAGTGAGGAAGGTACGAAAAAAAAGGGTGTTACTTCAACTGTATCATCGCTCACCTTTTTTTCTGCATAAAAAATCTTTTTACTTTCAAATGACTCTGAGTGAGCAAATAAGTAAGGTTTTTTACTGTCAATTAAAATAAGCTCTTCTTTATGGTCCTTTAAGTACTCTTTGATATTGAATATTATTTTTTCATCTTGAATGCTTATATATTTGTAAGTGAGAGAACTAAATAGTGGGGCATAAACAGGCGATGGAAATTTGATTTCAAAATATTCTTGCTCTTTATCGAGAGTCTCTTCCAATCCTATCGTTTCTAGAACACCAAGTATCGCTAAACAGGATTTTTTGTGTGTTTCAGCTGTTGCATTATCAGAAGAGGTAGCCACAGCAATATCTTCAGCAATTAAATTCGCAAGGGTTACTCGTTTAAAGGGAGGCTTTTTTGTATCTTTTTGCAGGAGCTTTTGCAAGGCTGAACCTAGGATCTCGCCATCTTTTACAGTCTCTGGATTAAAAATGACACGCTCATTATTGCAAACCATTTCGGTACCTTCCAAATTAATACCCATCGCCTGCAATAACTCAATCATATTCTTTGTACGCAAAACATCATTAACAAGATGCATTTTAAAACTCTCCTTTTATTAAAATAAATACAAATTTGGCGGGAATAATACACAGAAACAAACAGGTAAAATAGACAATTTGTTATAAAAATTTTTAATATGAGGCGTAGAAGTACAAAATGATTGTTAAGCCGCAAGGAACTAAGCCGTTTTAAATATTTTCAATAAAATCAATGCATTAGGAAATAAGTGATAAAGTTCAGTGTCTACTTAAAAAAACATAAGCCATATTGTAAATAACGCCGTCGACCTTGGTCGGATGAGTACCACCAACAATATTGATTTTATATTTAACAGCTAGAGACGACATGAGCTCTAAAAAAGGTTCGGTATATTCAGTGAGTTGTAAGATAGACTCTTCAGGGGTTAAATTGACATTCTGAATCTAAAGCAATTGCATGGTAAACAATTCAGGGAAAAGAACGAAATCTGCATAATAATCAGCAACAACATCAATAAAATATTCCGTTGGGTAAATTCCTCAAAAGACTCTACCCGACGCTGCATATATTGCACAACACTTAACCGAATTTTATCAACCATCTGTTCAGGTGCTTTTGAGCCCACTTGTTCTGTTACCATAGCAATAGGGGTATACCAAACTAAATGGGCGGCATAGCCCAGCGATTGCCTATCAAAAGGGATATAATTCGGCAGTATACCTATCAATTGGAAATCATTACTAATTGAAAGGATAAGACGGGATCTCTGACTTCTTTATTGATAACCGCGCTAACATAATCATTCACATTAGGAAATTTTTTGTGTTGCTTATGATAACGAGGGATGCCACCACCAAAAACAATGCCTTTTAAGCCTTCAACTTGACATAACTTCTTGCGAGCAGTATATAGTCTGTTGCCAATACGTAATCCGCGGTATTCGGGATGAACACAAACTTACATGCCGTAGAGGAAATCACCATTAGGGTCATGACGCGAAGCATAACCTCCCTCGGTTATTTCGTTCCAAGTATGAGGTTGTAGTGCAATATCTCCGCTAATTTTAAATGTTGCACAATAACCCACAATTTGTTCCTCGTATTCGACAACAAATTGACCTTTGGGAAAGTGATGAATTTGTCCACGTAGTGCATCAGGCGTATAAGTATCCATATCGTGGTCAGAATAGGCCCGAGCAACTAACTCGCGAATACTTGAATATCGCTAATTTTGGCATTACGGACAACGACAATTGGCCGTTTGGTTACATGCTCTGTCATTAGTTACTGTACATCCTGAAGATAGCTATGTAAGAAAATCCTCTATGTAAATTATATACAATAATTGAGCTAAAATTTTACAAAAAGGTTGAATAATTTTCTTTGAGGATTTATAATGTGCAATTACTAATTGTCTATCAGTCATTGCTTGAGAGAGCTAAAACCATAGCCGCAACTAATTGAAGAAGAATAATTTCGTGCATCACCTTGTTTATTTTGTTATTATACTGCGCCAATTTTTTGCATTAATTTAATACATTGCATTTTACATTTTTTTGGATTTTTCTATGACTCAAGAATCATTAAACTTTACTGACCTCAATTTATCCGATGCGCTATTAAAAGCGCTTGAGGACTTGAAGTTTAAAACACCATCACCAGTTCAAGCACAGACGATTCCTTTGATTTTGCAAGGAAGAGATTTGATTGCTCAAGCCCAGACAGGAACAGGTAAAACTGCAGCTTTTGCTTTACCTATTCTACAACGTTTGTCTGTTAAATCGCAGGCTACTCAAGCGTTGATTTTGGCACCGACACGCGAGTTAGCCATTCAGGTTGCCGAGCAATTTGAATTATTAAGCACTCATCTTCACCACGTCACTGTTGCTGTTCTTTGCGGTGGACAGGATTATCGACGCCAATTAAAGCAATTACGCGACGGTGCTCAAGTTGTGGTTGGAACCCCCGGACGTATATTGGATCATATCGATCGCGGCACCTTGCAACTCGGCAATTTAACGACTTTCGTACTTGATGAAGCCGATGAGATGTTGCGTATGGGCTTTATCGAAGATGTCGAAACAATTCTTGCTAAATTACCTCTTGAGAAGCAAATTGCTTTATTTTCAGCAACAATGCCAGCACCGATTCGCAAAATAGCCAATAGTTATTTAAATAATCCGGCTTCTGTGGAAATTCGTGCAGAAACGGCTACGGTAAAAGCAATTGAACAACGGTTTCTTTTTGCATCAATGGCGCAAAAGCCTGATGCATTATTAAGAGTTTTGGCTGTTGAAGATTACCAGGGGGTTATTGTTTTTGTTCGTACCAAGAGCAGTACGGAGGACGTGGCTCAACAGTTACAACAGCAAGGTCATCGCGCGATGGCAATTCATGGGGATATAACCCAGGCTTTACGAGAAAAGATCATTGCACAATTTAGACAGGGTAGCATCGATATCTTGGTAGCTACTGATGTTGCTGCTCGTGGATTAGACGTGGAACGTGTTACTCATGTGATCAATTATGATGTCCCTTATGACTGTGAAACCTACGTTCATCGTATTGGACGGACGGGACGTGCGGGGCGTAGTGGGGTAACCGTTTTATTTGTAACTCCCAAAGAAGGTCGCATACTCAATACCATCGAGCGTCATACACGCCAGCGTATTGAGAAAATTATTGTTCCGAATGATTACATGATTCAAACCGCCAAGCGAGAGCGCTTTATGGCAAGTATCGCCGCGCGTTTGGAGCATGAAAATTTACCCTCTTATAAGCATATTATTGAGGAATTTCTTAAAACTAATCAAACGTCTGCAGTGGATGTTGCCGCGGCTTTGGCACTTCTCCTTAACCAGGATAAGCCTTGGAAATCTGAATTGCCCAAACCTGTTCAGGCAGCAAAAGAGCCTCGTCATTATGAAAGAGACAGAGACAGAGACTTCAAATCCAATCGTGCTGGAAACAAACCGGAAAGGCGAAAAAAGCAATTTCGTGATGATTATCCACAAGAGCTATTTCGTTTGGATGTAGGTCGTGTGCATGGGGTGAAGCCAGGTAATATCGTTGGTGCTATTGCCAATGAGGCTGGATTAGAAAGCCGTTATATCACGGGTCTGAAAATTCATGAAGACCATTCTACTGTACGCTTGCCACAAGGTATGACGAAAAAAGCCTTTCAAGACTTAAATAGCGCCTGGGTTTGTGGACGTCAACTCAAACTCACTTCATTAGGGAATGCCTAATTTAGGGTTTAGCCATACTTAAAGTTACTGCGGCAATCGCTGCAGTAACTACAACACCTCCAAATAAGACATATGGATTTTTAAAAAGAGAGTTCTCTTCCAGTATGAGTTGACTCAATTCTTGTTCTATTTTCGCTAGAAGCTGTGCTAAGGGATTATCTGTAGCTACCGTTTTGACTAATTGAGGAATCACTTCTTGCTTTAATTTATCAGCATAAGTCTGGATTAATTTTAATTGCGTCTCGGTACAGTGAAAAAAGGAGTAGTTAGTTTCTATTATAGCCTCCGCAACTGCTGCACTAAATTTAAGCGCATTGTCACGGTGCCATTCACCAAGTCCCAAAGATAGACAGCGATAACGGTCTTGATTACTATCCCTTTGTTGAAAATTAATTTGCGCTTTGAGCAAACGCTCTGGATTTTTTAAAATTTCAGCTAAGTTTTTATAGAAAGTAATAAAAAATTTTCGTTCGAATGGCGTCATAAAATTCCTTTTAAATGAAAGTTCAAGCCACAGAAAATTGCATAAATGTTAATCTTTATTGCCTACTGCCCTTACAGGGAGCTCCTTGTAGAAAAAATTGATCATTTACTCGTTTCTCTATATAATCTGACATTTTTCCATGGAAAATCAACTGATTAGGTGGCAGATGAAAACCTTATTTACCCTTGTTATCCTTCTTTTTTCAGGATTGGTTGCTGCGAAATCTGTAAATAATATAGTTGTATTTGGTGATAGTTTATCGGATAACGGTAATCTCTACGAATACATGAAACAAAAGATACCTCAATCTCCCCCCTATTATAAAGGACGGTTTACTAATGGCCCTGTTTGGGTTGAGCACTTGGCATCTTCTTATTTTCCCAATCCTGCGGGTCATTTCTTTGACTATGCATTTGGTGGCGCAGGTATTTCTGAAGATGCTGAAGATGACGTATTATTTACTCTGAAAAAAGAAATAGATACGTATTTTCTTGCCCATCAAGACAAGGCTGATGAAAATAGTTTATTTGTTATCTGGATAGGCGCAAATAATTACCTCGGTATTCCCGATGAGATGGACAAAACCGTAGCTGAAGTGAATCGAGGTATTACTAATGGGCTGCAGCGCTTGGCAAATGCAGGTGCCAAACACTTTTTAATTGTGAATCTGCCTGATTTAGGGAAAACGCCGATTGCTCATGCTTTTGAGTCGGAAGATAAATTATCCTACCTGGCTAATCGGCATAATGAACAATTACTGGCAAGCATTAATAATCTCAAACAGAGTTATCCGGATGCCCAATGGTTACTTTTCGATGTTAATCAAACCCTCAATGACTTAGTGGTTTACCCTGAGAAATATGGGTTTAACAATATTACGGACACCTGCTACGAAGCAATGGTAGATAAACCCTCTCACCGTGCTGTTCTTCACATGGCTGCTCAAATTAAACCAAAAAATGAAGCAGATGTATGCGAGGGATTCCTGTTTTTTGATCCTGTGCATCCAACAGCACCTGCTCATAAAATTATGGCTGAACATGCCAAAGCATTTCTCGATGCTGAAAATGTAGAGTTTTCTGAGTAACTATCAAAATTAGCTAGCCTGTAATCCAGACTAGTTCATACCATACCTGCATAGAGACTGGATGCCTCGGACAAGCCGAGGCACGTCATTATTGGGGAGCACTATTAGTTTGAGCATTATTAGTAATGCATTCCATTTGTATATCTTCAAATTTCTCTCATAATGGGCAGGGAAATTGCTTAAATTACCAAACCTCAAACAATGAGATAAGAGCTATGCAACTACTCCTTGGCTTTTGTTTGTTGTTTTTTCTAAATTTTGCCGAGGTGAAGGCGGCAAGTTTAGACATCCTTGTTAACCAGCAAAAAATTGCTTTACCTTACTTGCTTTATAAAGGAAAAAAACAACGTGGAGCGGTTGTAATCATCAATGGTGACGAAAGCGATGAAGGTTCAGAACTGGTGGATAATTTAAGTAAAGAGTTGGTTAAGCATGGATGGTCAGTGGCATTGCTTAATACTAGCTTGCAAATTAATACAGTACCTTGGATTGAGCAATTACCAGAAGCACTCTCTTCTTTGCGCAAGAAAGATAATAAACGAATGATCGTAGTCCATTATGGTTCTCAATTGGAAAGCTCGGTCAGCTACTTTACTAAACTCCAATCCAAGCGAGTCAATGGTATGATTTTCATTTCTGCATTTGATTATCCCGAAAACAAAAATATCGTGGATTTAATTAAAAAAATACCTTTTCCTTTGTTTGACATAACAGGACAATTTGATTACATACCTGTTTTGGAGCAAGCGTCCATTAGACAAGCCACAATAAGGAATGGTAAATATCGTTATCGACAATTGCCAGGTGCATGCCATGACTATGCCTATAATAAAAAAATCTTGGTGGCCAATATGAATGGCTGGATGAAAAAGTTAAAAACTATAAGTCCGGTACAACCGCCAATTATTCTCTCTAGACCTACTCAAAATTCACTGCATTGAAACATCTGAGCATCATGATGATGCTCTGGCGAAAATTTATTGGGGTTAGGCTTGAAGCTTCAGTCTAAGCTCAAATACATCGGCGTTAATGCGGACTCGCCCTGTGGTAAAGGGCAATTGCTGACCACCAATAATTATTGAATTACCAATTGTCGTTTTAGAGAAAACATGACCATAGAGTAACTCCAGGGTTGTAAGTTTGGATAGTTGATAATCGCTCGCTAAGCCTAAGAAATATTGAGTGTCGGAAGGAAAGTTAAGCGTACGCAAATGATCTCGCTCCGGACCATCGTCAATAAGGCCTATCAATGTCAATCCCAAGTTTTCATTGTATTGCTGGCGAACAAATCCAGAGTATGCCCAGGACGCGCTATATTTCATAGTAAATGTAAAATTAGGACCTGCAGGAGGTGGAGCTGCGGTATTTCTAATGCGAGCATATTGGTTTGCATTCCACTCAGAACGAAAAGTCTGGAAACCTGCCAGCCATTTTTGATTAAAGAGATGAGTATATGTAAGGATGGTTGTAGCTGGCATACTAAAGTTAAAGCTTAGATTGGTATTAACGTTGCCATTAAAAATACTTTCTCCTCGAGTCTTTTGCTTAATGGATGAATAATATGTCGCGCCAAAAAAGTTACTGGGGTTGGCTATAAAATAAACGCCAGCATTATAACCAACACCAAATCCCGAAGTACGATTAATGAACATTGCATAACTTGTAGGACCAGTAGGCAAGGCCCAGTTAGTTTCATTGTCTTTCAGGAAATTAAAATTTAAGCCGGCACCAAAATTAAGCCTGGGAACAATGTTATAAGAAAATCGAGGGCTGACATCGACATCAGTCATTAAAGTTTCGGTCACTGCATAACGTGTGAAAGAATTAAGACCATATATTAAATTTGAGTGGAAAGGTTGAGTAACATCAACACCCCATACAAACTTTTCATCAACACGCGATGCAATACGTCCATAAGGCAAAAAACTAAAACGTCTTGAAGAACTGACACCGCTATCATACTGAAAGCTGTTTAAATTTAAAACACTTCCTGAGAATCGAACATCGCCATAAAATCCAGTGCCACCTATGATTAACTGATTTTTTTTTATTTTAAACAGTTCGGCAGGATTGCTGTAGCTTATACCTGCAAAATATTGTAAGACATTCGCGTAACTGCCAATGCTTGATAAACTTAAAATTACAGCCAATGGATAGCGCATAATTATTCTACTTAAGAGGGGATGCAGATCTCAGTGATTTGCATCCCGTTATCCTCAACATTACTGTGGTTGTGCAACAGGGTTCGACGAAGGCCCAGTACTTGTTGGTGTCGGTTGGGGAGTGGTCGTGGTCGTGGCAGTGCGCGGTATCGCAATCATTTGCATGATTCCCAAATCACCGGAAACTTTGCGACCAACGACTAAATTAATGGTAAGTGGTTGTGTTAACTTTTCTTTATTATTCTGATAAACCACTTGTAAAGGGATTGTAACTTTCCATTGATTTTCTTTAACTTCTGTAATTTGCCCTGGGCCACTAATCATGCTATTTACCATAAGTTGCTGGGATTTTATCGCATTAAGGTTGCCTGACTTTTGCAATGCGTCATTAAAGCCTTGCCAACCTAAATCGGTATAGCATGCTTTAAGGGCTGCGAGCTGTGTATCCATTGTTGTATAGTCGAAATCAAATGATTGGGCAGTGGCTTTTTCTGCCCATTTCATTACCATTGCTTGATCAATATTGGTCGTTGATGCAGGAATATGATAATTACAATCCAGAGAACCTTGAGATTGAGTGGCGGTTGGCTGAGTCACAGTTGTAGTTGTTGTTGTCGGTGTTTGTGTGCTCGCTGGCTCTTGTTTAACACCAGTTGTTGTGGTCTGTCCCGTTGTGCTTTGAGTTTGAGTCGTCGTAGTACCTTGGGAGGTAGACGTATTTGTTGATGGTGTTTGTACCTGAGTAGGTGTTGGAGGCGTGTTTTGTGGGGTAGGTAGGCCTTGAGGACCAGGAATCTCGGGGCCTTGTGGATTAGGTACTGGAGTGCCGGGTGGCACAGATGTTTGTGAAGCCAGCATCTGTTCGTGTTGGAGCATAACTCGCTGAGTGGCTGCAGCACCTAGTTGTGCATTCGCTTGAATTGCGGCCGCAACATTATCACGAATTTGATCAGTACTTTCCGCGTAACCTGATGTGCATAAGATACTCATTAATCCTGCATACAGCATGGATTTGTTCATTGAAACACTCCTTGCATTAATAGTAATCCAGTAGTTCTGCCACCAAACTTGCAGCGAGACGTGTAGTTTTTTGCTCGTTGTCCAGTGGAGGTGAAAGTTCCGCTATATCAAAACTTACAACTTTGCCAGTTTGTAAGATGTATTTCAACAGGGGAAGTGCTTGCCAAGGGGTGAGACCCATGGGCTGGGGTGCACTAACGCCTGGTGCAAAACACTCGGCAAATACATCAAGGCATATTGTTAAATAAATCGCATCGTGGCTTAGTAAAAAAGAATCAAGAAATGCCAATTGCCAAGCGATGCTTTCTGTATGCATCTGTTCAGCTGTAAGATAAGAAACATTGAGTTCATCTGCGGCTATAAAAAGACTCTTGGTATTGCCCAATGCCTGAATACCAAGGCAGCAGTAGCTAAAAGGCAATTGATTTTGAATGCAATATTGGGAAATCTGACGAAAAGGGGTTCCAGATGTCCCATAATTTTCTTTGATTAGTGGCCGCAAATCAAAATGAGCATCAAAATTTATGATACCTAGTTTGGGGTATTTGGAAGTCAATCCGTAAAAATGTCCCCAAGCTATTTCATGGCCACCCCCGAAAACCATGGTTTTAAAATTTTTCTTTTGAAGATAATCAACAAGCTTTGCAAGCTGTTGCTGAGCTACCTCTAATTGATCACCATTACAAATGATATTACCCACATCAAATAGATGTTTTAGAGTATGACAAGGAAGCTTGGCAAATTGTTCGCGCAGTTTTAATGGCCCTTCTTTTGCTCCAATGCGTCCTTCATTACGTCTTATTCCTGCGTCACTACAGAATCCAAGAATAGCAATATCTTGCTGCGCTGGACTTAATGTTTGAGAACGTAAATCAATAAAATTGATTCGTTGAAAAAAACGCTCGCCGGGCAAACTGTCTTTTCGTCCTTGCCAAAGTGAAGCATCTGGTGCGTCATAATCCAAAAGGTCAGATATCATGAATCTTCCCATAGAGAAACATATACTCTAAAAGCGAGAGGCTTTTAATTAATTAGATGATTCTATATAAAAAAAATACAAAAAAACAGAGGATTATCAGGGCTCTAGGCATAAAAAAACTTTTGACTTCTATGTCCCGCGTTTTATCTAGGAATCTGGCGATATTGCTCTGTTCTAGATCCCGCGAACAAGTCATGGTCGAAAAAAATAGGATTAGATTGATTCATTAAATTAGTAACCGGTTTAAGAGTAAGTGACTTTGACCCAGCAAAAAACAATCCGTATCATTTGTAAATTAATCTGCAGTATCTCGTTGGGGAAAATTTGTGGCTATTAGCGATGTTGTATCTCAACTTCAAATTCTTAAAGCAACTCTGGATGATTATCCCACTATTCAAAATATGGCGCGATTTTACGTCTATGATATGTCACGATACTGTGGCTTTATGAATGACGAATGGGCTTGTCCATCGGATGGGCTTTATGAAAGCTATGATTTTAAAATTTATTTTGAGGATGCTAAAAGACAGGCGTTTTTAATTAAAGTTGGAGACGAATTAGCCGGTTTTGCTCTCCTCAATAAAGAAGGGACACAGCTACATACGGATTGGAATATGGGAGAGTTTTTTATCCTTGCCAAATTTCAGCGAGCAGGAATTGGTAGTCATGTGGCTCAAGAATTATGGAAAACATATCCGGGAGTTTGGGAAATATCGGTTATTCCTGAAAATACTTCTGCATTAGCATTTTGGCGTAGGGTAGTCTCAACATTTACAGCGGGCCATTATACAGAAGCGTTGAAAACCGTAGATTACGATAGGCATCAATCGAAGCGTTATATTCTAAGTTTCGATACTCATCGCCGTTTTTCTGGCGAAAGGAAAAATAGAGATATAAAAATTACCTTTGTTGACAGTTTAAGCAAAGAACTTGAACAACGTATGACCGAGGGGTTTATAGCCTATGAAACAAGTCATGGTATCGATGTTAATTACAAGCGCTTCTCTGTCATACTGTCCAATGGCGATACTGTCTGCGGTGTAATCAATGCCTTTACTGCATTTTCCGAGATCTATGTTGATGATATATGGGTCGACAGTGCTTATCGAGGCAAAGGGTATGGACGTCAATTATTACAAGCTCTTGAAGATCAATTTAAAGGGCAAGGATTTAATAATATTAACCTGGTAACTAGCGCTTTTCAGGCTCCTGATTTTTATAAGAAATGCGGATATACAGCGGAGTTTACTCGAATAAACAAGATAAACCCGCAGTTATCAAAAACATTTTTCGTGAAGTTTTTTGAGGATAAGCAACAAACCCAAGGCATACTTTTCACTCAGCATAAAAAGGATTAATTTAACTTTTAGATGAGAGAGCCACTCAATAAATTATCGCGTAGCTAGCTTGTGAATAACTTGAGGTAGAAAAAGTTAATCAAACGAGCAGTTATTTATCTAAATTATGCCAATTCAATAGAATGTCTGCTATTATCGGCGCACAAAAATAATCAGATCTCTAAATAATTGCATTAATGGATAATTACAAAGCTGGCTTGCTATTAGGAGAGTTAATGTGTTTGTAGTCACTGGTGGTGGCAGTGGAATCGGACGAGCATTGGCTCGAACCTTGGCTATCAAAGGGAAAAAAGTTTTAATCATTGGACGACGTGAGAAAGCACTGGCTGAAACTGCTTCCTTTTCTCCCCTAATTTCTTCTCTTTGTGCGGATGTGGCAACCCGAAAAGGTCGAGATGACATTGCAACAGCCCTTCAAACCAATATTTCCATCGAAGGATTGATCCATAATGCCGCAACTATTGAGCCCATTGCACCAATAGCAAATATTGATGAATCAACCTGGCAACAAGCTATAGCAACTAATCTAAATGCCCCTTTATTTTTAACCCAATTGTTGTTGCCTAAATTAAAGCATGGTCGTGTTTTGCACATAGGCTCAGCCGTTGCTTATTTCCCTGTCATGGGGTGGGCTGCGTATTGCGTTACGAAAGCCGGCCTGTCAATGCTCACCCGCTGCTGGCAATTGGAATCTCGCCAAGTAGCATTTGCTTCGGTGATGCCTGGAATTATTGATACGGATATGCAAGCATTAATTCGTCATGCGCGATTTATGGACGAAGAAAAACGCAATTTTTTCCAAAAACTAAAAGATGAAAAGCGGTTGTTAACTACTGACACCGTCGCTCTATTTTTAAGCTGGTTGCTCAATCTCAGTAAAGAAGAGTTTGTGTCCAGGGAATGGGATATTTATGACAAAAATCATCACCCATCTTGGCTTGTTGCACCCCATAAAGTTCCCGAATGGGAGGAGTAATGACACATTGTGAACGTTTGCTGTTAAATGCAACGACAATTAATACTGCGGGAGAGCAATGTCAGCATCAGGCTATAGCTATTGCCGATGGTCAAATCGTCTGGTGTGGTGATATGGACAAGCTGCCTCATGATTATAGACAGCATGCAATAGCGATTCATGAATGCGATGAGCAATTAATTACACCGGGTCTCATTGATTGCCACACCCATTTAGTCTATGCAGGTAACCGTGCGGATGAATTTAAGCAACGTCTCCTGGGAAAAACGTATGCAGAGATAGCGAAAGCAGGTGGTGGTATTCTATCGACTGTAAAATTAACTCGCGCAGCATCGGAAGAAGACCTAGTAGAACAATCGTTACCAAGAATTCTAGCCATGCGGGCTGAGGGCGTTACTACTGTTGAAATTAAATCAGGTTATGGTCTTGATTTAAAAAATGAAATGAAAATGCTTAGCGTTGCAAGGCAGTTAGGCACAATGAGTGGCGTGCGAGTAAAAACAACATTTTTAGGCGCTCATGCGGTGCCGCCCGAATTTCAAAATAATGCACAAGCTTACGTTGATTTTTTATGTTCAGAGGTATTACCCACCGTAGCTGATACAGGCTTGGCGGATGCGGTTGATGTCTTTTGTGAATCCATTGGTTTTACTCTGAGACATACAGAGCAACTTTTTATGAAAGCACAAGAATTGGGATTACCCATAAAATGTCATGCTGAACAATTATCAAATCTTGGTGCCACGCAATTAGCAGCAAATTTTGGTGCTCTCTCTTGTGATCACTTAGAATATTTGGATAATTCAGGGGCTGCTGCAATGGCCAAAAGTGGTACAGTGGCCGTTTTGTTGCCCGGTGCATATTATTTTCTGCGGGAGAAAATCAAACCTCCTATGGAAATTTTACGCAAGATGAAAGTAGGTATGGCGATAGCCACGGATTCAAACCCTGGTTCATCACCAACGACGTCATTAACATTAATGCTCAATATGGCATGCCAGTTATTTGGTCTCACTGTGTCTGAAGCTTTGGCCGGAGTAACGTATTATGCGGCAAAGGCACTAGGGCTGGAGAAAGAAATAGGTTCAATTGCCGTAGGATTAAAAGCGGATTTGGTGCGTTGGTCAATGAATGATAGTTCAGCTCTTTGTTACCATTTTGGTTATCCATTAGAGCATAACACCATGATAGCGGGGAATTGGTTAAGCAACTAATTTAAGGAGCGGAATCATGCAAAAATTAATAAGTGGATTGGTATTACTCACTGCTTTCGCAATAAACACTGTTTGGGCAGAATCGCCAACAACAGTAACTCTAAAAAAAGAAAGTGCTACATTTGATCTGGATCTTAAGTATCCACAAGGTTTTGCTAATAAAAATATCGATAATATTGTAAAGACCTTTATTGATGAAACTCAACGTGCTGATTTTAACCCGGACTCTGATGCAGCAAGCGATGCGCCAGGAAAAAATAGTTTGCATATTGATTACAAACTTCAATTCCAAAACAAAAATGCGGTCAGTTTGTTATTCAACATTTCTGTTTATAACCGAGGAGCGGCTCATCCAAACAATACGGTAAGAACATTCAATTTTATCGATGGTAAAGAAGTGTTGTTAGCTGATCTGTTTATGCCAGAAAGTAACTACTTAGCTGCAATCTCTAAAATTAGTCAGGCTGCAATTATTGAGAAAAAAATTTCCGATGACAACGATTGGATAACAAAGGGGACAGAACCTACCAAAGAAAATTATCGCAATTGGTATTTCACGAATGATGGATTGGCAATTGTATTTGATACTTACCAAGTTGCAGCTTATGTCTATGGTCCACAAACGGTGACAATTCCAAAATCAAAACTTGCTAATTGGTTACGCCCTGAAGTAGCCAAAACGTTATGGGGTAATCAATGAGTAAAACTATTCCGTTTATTACAGCGGATAAAAAAGTTGCAGAATTAACAGTTCGTGTTGTAGTTCTAGCCATTATTCTTACTGTGTTATTGGCATTATCCAATGCTTATTTGGCATTAAAATTAGGTATTTTAACTTCTGCATCAATTCCTGCAGCCATTATTTCTATGGGGATTCTGCGATTCTTTAAAGATGCTACCATTCTTGAAAATAATGCGGTACAAACCGCGGCTTCTGCGGGTGAAGCCGTTGCTGGAGGAATTGTCTATACCATTCCGGCTTTAATTATCATCCAATACTGGGATGGCTTTGATTATCTAACCAATTTTTTCATCGCAGCAACGGGTGGAATTTTGGGAGTATTATTTTCTATTCCTTTGCGTCGAGTCTTGGTGAATGAGCCTGCCTTAAAATTCCCTGAAGGACGTGCAATTGCTGAAGTGCTAAAGTCTTCTGCAGAAAAAGCAGGAATACGCGATATTTTCTTAGGTGGTGCAGTAGGTGGGCTTCTTGAGCTTTTACAAACTGGATTTAAAGTTGTTGCAAACAGTTGGAGTTATTGGTTTGTTGCCAATCGCTCTTTATTTGGATTTGGGGCGGGGTTTTCAGCAACGATGATAGGTGCTGGTTATTTAGTAGGGCATGAGATGGCTATAAGCATATTTTTAGGTGCCATCATTTCCTGGTTAATCGCTATGCCCATTGTTAGTCAATTTTACCCTCAATTCATTGAACAATATCCTGCGGATCAAGCTGCTGGATTTTTATGGAATAGTGAAATGCGGTATTTGGGTATAGGTGCTATGCTTTTTGCCGGAACCTGGACTTTTTTAAAATTAATAAAACCTCTAATAAAAAGTATGCAAGTTTCGTTTCGTGCTTTTATGGCAAAAAGTCATTTGGATGCTCAATTGCCGCGCACTGATAAAGATATACCTATGCCATTTATCGTCATTGGCGTGTTAATCATGGCGGCAATACTATTTTTGTTCTTTCAATTTATTTTTCCATTAGAAGAAGTCGGACTCGATGGTAATTTTGCCCCAAGTTTAGTTTTTGGAGCTGTTCTATATATCTTGATTATTGGATTTTTGTTTTCAGTGATAACAGGTTATTTTTCAGGAATGGTGGGTGTTACTGCAAGTCCTGGGAGTTCTGTCGTTATTGCAGGGATGTTATTTGCAGCCTGGATATTATTAACAGCGATGAACCATTTCTTCCCTTTACCTCTGACAAACAATCAAATTAGAGCGGCTGAGGCGATTACTATAATAATTGGATCAGTAGTGACAGGAATTGCTGCAATTGCAAATGATAATACGCAGGATTTAAAAGTCGGCCAATTGGTTGGTGCAACGCCCTGGAAGCAACAAGTGATGTTACTCGTTGGGGTTGTTATCTCTTCGTTGGTGATTCCACCGGTTATGCAGCTTTTATTTGACGTGTATGGAATAGCGGGAGTTATGCCGCATGAAGGAATGGATCCCAGCCAATCCTTACCGGCACCTACGGCAGCATTAATGGCTGCAATTACAGAAGCCGTCTTCCGTAATACCTTGCCTTGGACCATGATGTTTATTGGAGCAGGGATTATATTAGCGATTATTGTTTTTAATCGTGTATTTAAATTAACGCGTGTTGTACGGTTATCTATTTTGGGCGTTGCGATAGGAATGTATTTGCCTCTGGCTTCTTCGTTTCCTTTATTTCTAGGAGGCATGATAGCTATGGTTGTGCAATGGCGCCTTAATAAACGCTCTTTAGAAGCGGATGAACAGCGCCAACGCAAGCAAAAAGGAGTTTTAATTGCGTGCGGTCTTGTTGCGGGTTCTGCATTAGTCGATGTGATATTAGCCATTCCATTTTCTATATTTCATACACCAGATGCCTTAACTCTCGTTGGTCGGGATTGGCATACCTATGGTATTGTCTTAGGTGTTTTATCCACACTGATCCTGGCAGGTTGGATTGGTCATCGCGTTTGTGGTAAGGTCTAAAATAGGGATATAGTAATGATCGTTTATGAAGTTAATTTAGAAGTTAATGAGACAATTTTTAAAGAGTACATTAATTGGCTAAAACCGCATATTAACGAATTACTAGCTATAGAGGGTTTTATAAAAGCGGATTTATTGTTCGATCGCTTTAATGAAACTAAAGAAGTCAGAAAAATTACTGTTGCTTATTATTTAACGGATTACGCGGCTTATGATAATTACGTAAATAACTATGCGGCAAAATTGCGTGAAGATGCTCTCAGACGTTTTAACGGACAATTTAATTCTTCCAGGCGAGTATTAGAACTGGAAGGCACTTATTCCCTGTGAGGGGAATTCAAATTGCTAGACTGCCTGGCAACTAGCATTTAGTTTTAATCGAAAATAGCCTGCTCGGTATAAGGTTTTTATACAACCATGTAATTCATTATGTGGTTTGTTTGTTTTTTTCAAATCATCGTAACAAGGAGGTGAAAGTCTATTTAATACCAGCGTCATAACATTAATACTAAGGAGAGGATCGATGTTAGAGAAAAAAAATAAGTTACTTACTGTAAAAAATATTTTGTCACTTACAACAATTATTTTTCTGTCCCAAAGTCATGTAGCTCATAGTGCAACGCAATTAGGCCAAGGCATTTATTATGATGATCAGCAGATTGCCAAACTTGCACAAAAATATCCCGGCCGTGTTTCAAAAGATGCAGGCTACCCACTGATAGATAATTATTCCACGCTAAAATCAATATTTCGTGGTAGCCAATTTGGCCTTGGTAACAAACCTGTCACATCAGGAGTATGGTGGACACCTCTATTAGCTGTTGATAAACCCGCGGGGCAAATTCAGGATAGCGATTATCTTTCACCCCTATTATTAATTCCTAATCCACTGACTGTTAGACTAACAGAGGGTGGGGTGTCTCTTGGTATCCCCTTGCAAAGCGCAAAGATTGACAATGTCCATGTTGACAGAGGGTATTATAATACACTGGATATTACGGTTACGACTGGCGATTTAGCAGGTACTGCTCCCTTAGTTGAGGAGTATTCAGACTGGATGGTGAAAGCAGCATGGGCCCGTAATAATTCTCCATTACTGAGTGCTAATATTGTTGAAGGCTCACCATTTATTTTTGTTGAAAAGAAAAACAATCAGGCAACATCTTATCTTCGTTTCAACAATTCGCAAGATGCAAAACTATTAAGTCAGGAAAGTGGCTTAAGCGTTTTTAAAACCAAAAATGCATCAGATTCTGGCTATCGTTACTATGGCTATTTTACCAATCCCGATGGACAAACTAATTCCTGGAAAACCAGTTCTGGTTCAGTTATTGTGCCGATAAATCAGGGAGGAAGTGGAAATATTGTACCGGGAACTACTATCAATATTTCAGAGTCTAATCGTTATTTTTCATTGGCAGTGATTCCCGCTTCCTCCGATACAACTGCAATTGAAATGGCTAATCAATTTAAGCCTTATGCTTACACATTCATTAATAATACGTTTATTAGCTATGAATATGATAAAAATAATGCTCAAGTTGTTACTCATTTTAATTTTGATTCAAAGACGGTGTATGCCAATGCTTCACTAAAGAAAGAGCCATTGGTGATGCTTTATCCCTGGCAAATTAAAAATATGAATAGCAGCGAGAAAAATAGCTGCTTATTCCAGGATAATTGTGCTAGTAATAAAGGCTCTATACAGACATTGAAAGGAACTATGCATGCTTATGTGGTTCCAGGGGAAGTAGGGCAAGAAGGTAAATCATCGTTTTCCACAGAGGTTGCGTTTCATGGAATATTGCCTGCCTTACCAAATCGTTTGAGCCAAACTGAATTGGATAAAATTGCGAGTTACTCATTTAGCTTGCCCCCTGATCCTCATTTGGATTCAAAAAATCCCTGGACTGACACCTATGCAACAGGAAAGTTATTAAGCCGAGAAGCACAGCTTATAAAGATCGCGAATGTATTAATGGGGTCAACAACAACTCCTAATCCGCAGTATAAAAAAATTCGTGATGATTTATTAGCAAATTTGAAAAAACAAGTCACAAGCTTTCTAACGGGTTTGAATTATACAGATCCTTGTTCTGATGGTTCTTCCAATTGTTCTCGCCCAGAGGGAAGTTGGTTTTATGGCTACAATAACAAGTGGTACACCATGATGGGATTCCCAAGTGGTTTCTTCACGGCTACCACATTGACTGATCACCCTTTCCATTGGGGTTATTTGGTTGACGGGGCTGCAACCATTGCTCAATTCGATAAAGCTTGGGCTAAGCAATATGGAGCCATGGTGAATTTACTGATTCGAGATATTTGTAATTACAGATATCAAGATCAAAGTACTGAGTTAACCCAGTTTCCTCATTTTCGCAGTTTTGACCCCTATGCTGGTTTGTCTTCAGCTTTAGGTATGCCTTACAGTCCTGACAATATCAATGAGGAAGATAGTGCTGAGTTTATGAACCTTGCACAAGCTATTATTCTTTGGGGGCTAAATACTGATGGAGTCAGCTATGATGGAGATAACACTTTACCTCAAACGATAGTTGATACTGGTCTGTATTTATACACCACAGAGGAACAAGGCTTGAATCATTATCATTTTAATCAAAATCCTGATTCGGGTGTTTTCCCCACTGGGTGGTCAAACAGTGCAACCGGCCAAAATTATCTGTTAGTGGGTAATGTCTGGGGGGGGAAACTGGATAGGTCAACCTACTTCTGTGCAGGACAACCTTGCTATTATCAAAATCTTGCATCGAATACTTTGCCTATCAGTGCAGGTTCTTTGTATCTCGGGTATGAGCCAAGTTTTGTGACTAGAGCTTATAATGAAGATGCTAAAAATCCTTGCTCGGGAGACGCATCAAATTCAGCGTATTGTGGCACATTGTTGAAATATTTAGCATTGGGTGATCCCGTTAAAGCATCACAATACTATACGACCTATTTTGATGCGCAAGCTAATACTCCAGATCCGGGAGAGTCTAAGCCTAGTATTTATTACTGGATTGAAAATTTGAAAGCTCTGGGAAATCTAAATAAAACACTTAACGCCGATACTCCTGCCTTTGCTGCTTTTGGTTCGGGTGATAGGGTTTATGTTGTTGCTTATAATAATGAAGCATCTCCTGCCTCAGTAAATTTTTACCGAGAGGGTAGTTTTGTTTGTCGATTAGAGAATATCCCGCCAGGAGAGATTAAAGGAGGTTTTTGTGGGGAAGATGTGCCTGAACCACCGGTGGTAAAATACGCCTACACGGTTTATTTAGGATATCCTTTTAAAACGGTACTCATAAATAACAGTATAAGTTGTCCTGATCCAGTCACAAAGAATCCAGCGTGTTTAGTTAAAAATATCGCGGGTCCTTCTGTGATGACTATTTCGGGTAGTAACAGCAATCTCTGTACTTTAGCAATTAGCAAAGAAGGTGCTGTCTCTGTAACTAGTGACAAATCTAAGGGGTGTTATATCAATTCTACGCCTGCTACACCGGATAAAGCTGGAACTATTAACCTCCCCGGTGGTTTCTAATTCTATTCCTACTCGTCTACGTACTGCGCTTTATGCGCAGTATCCATTTGATTAAAACTCAGTTTGCTAAACTTAAAGGTATAGCGAAAAGAAAAGAGGGGAGTTCGATGAAAACAAAGGATGGAACCACCAGTTCGAAGAGTAAGGATATTGCGCAATCCTATAATAAATTTAAAGAGTTTGAAGGAAAGCAGTATACTGGTATGAAGGTAGGCCGTAGTCAATGAACCTTTTCATGAAGGGATAAAATCCAAAAGGAGTCGTTAAGCCGAGGCACGGATCGGGATAAATCTATGCCCCTCTTAGGATTAATTCATTTTAAGGGTAATCCTTAATAATCGTATCTAAACTCAAGATACAATCCTCTTCGACAGATTGATTTTTACCAAAAGAAGCAGGGAAAAAAGAAATACGCTTGGGGATGGTCGTCTTCTTCTCTGCTCCTTCTTCAAATTGTGAAGATAATTCCTTTACTTTATTTACCTGAGATGTACAGGCGGCAATGTTGGGATGATTTTTATCCATACCTACTTGCAAAAATTTCTTCCTTGTTTCCTCGAAATAAAAATAAGAAGTCAACAATTTTTCCTGGCGTAAAACTTTGTCATCACAGGACAACGCGGACAAATAGTAAAGTACACCGAAATCATAATCACTAAATGCGTAATTAACAGTACCAAGAGGGAGAGTATCTTGAGGTAAAGCACAATAAAAACTTTCTTTAAGTTCACGGGCCTTACGAAGAATGCTCAGGCATTCATCAAAGTTCTGATAATTATGGTGAACAAATAATTCTATCCCGTACTGGCTTAATAGACCTGCCACATCAAATTTATTATCCGGACTAAGAACCTGATCCGCTGTTTCAAATTTCAATCCAGGAATAAAATGACCAATTGTTTCTTCTAATTGCTTAATTGTTACTTCAGGTTTTTTTTGATATTGAGCCAAGCGAATAGTGACTTGTGCAAGACGAATGAAAACAGGATTTTTTTTATCTTCAATGGATTGTAACTGAGATTTAAAATCCGTGATTTCAGATTCCGCTTCTGTGAGATTGCCTGCAGCAAGTTGTAAAATAATACTGTAGAAATAATGACGAAATAAATCAGGTTGCTGTTCTGTAGCAAAATGTTCGGTGTGTTTTGCATAAATACCATAAGCCTGCTGCAAATTATCTCTGGATTTATCAAATTGACTGCTTTTGATATAAAGCAATGCACGGCATTGATAGAGAAGGGCAATATTGGTGTGATCTTCTGTTTTAAAATAACGCTTCTTTTTCTCTAAAGACGATTTAAATAACTGTTCTGCTTCTTCATAGTACCCCAACGCTATCAGAACATCTGCGTGATCATGTTCAAGATAGGCAAATTCAATATCATCTTTGTCCAGATACTCTGAGCGTATTTTTCTAGCTTCGGCAAAAGCATCTAAAGCTTTTGCATAAGCGCCGATATTGTAATGGGCATTACCGCTTGCATGAAGCACAAAAGCGCGCTCCAGATCACAGGCTTTAATACCTTTTTTATGCTTATAAGCCTCATTCGCCAGATTAAAATGATTAATTGCCAATACGTAATCTCCATTACGATAAGCACAATCGGCTAAATGAGCATGAGATAAAGCAATTGATTCAGGACACGTAGATTTTGTGGTTGTTTTAGTCTTCACAGCTAACGAGAGAAGCTCGAGAGCTAATGGATAATTTTCAACGACATGGGTATGAAAGACACCAAGGTTATGTGCCAAATTACCTAAAAGCTCGACAGATACGGTATCCTTTCTATCTTTTAATATTTTAAGGCATTCAAGTGCAAGAGGTAATTTCTCCTTCAAGCCATGCCACTTGGATTTTCTTGCATGCATTTCCGCATAATCGCGAGGATACATACTAATTAATTCTGAAATTAACTCTTCATTGAAAGTGGTCTCTTCCTTAAGTTCCGTTTTTTCTTGCATTTTGATCGATCCTTTATTTTCCCTTGTAACTTCGAGGGCTGCCTAAGCCTGTGACAAAATCATAACCGACTAAAGCGGGAAAGCCATTATTACCTTCTAAAATATCATGCCAGTAGGCGTGATAATTTTTGATTGCGCTATTATAGATATAAGTGAGTTCCTCTTGAGTTGTTTTTGCACGTCGGTTAGCTGAGTTGATTATTCCTGCCAAGGCGGGTGCAGACACACTTGTGCCCCCGTCTTTTAACCATCCACCATGAACTGTTGAGTAAACGCAAACGCCAGTTTTGGGATCTGCATTAAAGGAAATATCGGGAGTTCCTCGAGCTTTTCCTACTATGCGCATCACAGAATTTTGAAAAGCGGGGCGAGACTCATATAAACTTGGTCCACCGCTACCCCCGGATTTCTCCCCAACAGGGGTATCAGGGTTAGTACTCCAAGCTGTTTCCATCAAGAAATTACCTTGCACATCACGAATGACACTCGTTCCACCTGCAGAAATAACATAGGGAGAACTGCTGGGGTAGCGAGCGGGAGCAGAATAATCACCACTACTCGCAATGTAAACTATGCCTGGTGTTTGGAAAAAAGCATCATAATTTTTTTCTTCCGGGAATTCAGAAATACTCCAACTAATTGAGACTAAACCTCCACCTGAGGCAGCCACTTGTTGGCTTGCTAAATGAATAGCTTTTATGTGCTCTTCAAAAGACTCATTCTGGGCTTCAACCATGATAATTTTAGCGTTAGGGGCCATAGCATGAGCCCATTCAATATCAAGAACATGTTCATCTGCTGATGCAGCATTAAATGGTGGAATATGATTGCCAGTATGTACTACCGAAAAACATCCATTCGCTTTGGTGCATAAGGGTAAACCAAATTCCTCTGAAAAAACCTTCAAATCTTTTTCTGCATAAGGATTATGATAAGCCTCCACCACTGCAATCGCTCCCCAACCTCCTTTAGGTACGGCTGTTGTGCCTTTAATAGGGCAACCAGGCACTTGTTTCGTTAAACTATACAGGCAGGCTAATGAAGCAGGGGTTTCGCAAGTTTTTGGTGGTTTCTTACGATTACCAATGGATTGAAATAAAATTAAATTATTATGCATAATTTTAGGATCATTCGTCCTACCCCAGCTTTTATTCGAGTCCGGGATAATATAAGTCCCTTCACTAGTGATATATCGTTCCTCTGCATAACTGGGTTTTAGGCAAAGAAGCAGCAATGGAAGTATTTTGTAGTTCATGCCATTTACCTCCATTTAGATATTAATAGCGTATGAGGCGCCAACAACGAGTCCATAGGTGTATAGGTGGGCAGAGTGGCTGTAATTAGCCGAGAAATTTTGGAAGTTACTAAATGTTATATTGCCATAATCATGGTAATTTGCTTCGGCAAATACACCTAAATGTTCATTAACAGGATGTTTCACCCCTAAAGCGGCAGCAAAACCATAGACATTTTTATTACTTTGGTATTGGGTCATCACTGGATTGTAACCCACAGGGGAAATTAATTTATCACGCAGGGAAGCATAGGAGACGCCTAATTTTAAATAAGGGAAAAAAGAGCCTAAGGTCATTATCCCTGGGATCACTGTTAGGTCGACATGATGGCGTATTTTGATGTTATCAGAAAACGCTGTAGTTGCAGCCCCACTTTGGTATAGAGCAGAGTTGCTATCGATATTTCCTGTAAGCTCTATTCCTAGAAAAGCAGAAGCATTGAAAGTATGAGTTGATCCTATCCCTAATCCACCCGTATAACCATTTTGTAAAGATGAATTACTGATATTTTGGGGAATTATGTCCGTTTGATCCAAATAGTCACTATTAAAATTAGCTTGAAAAATTCCACCATTAATGGCGGCATATACTTGATTTAGAGAGCTTGCATGAAGTAAAGAAGGACTCACTAAAGACAAGGCAATTATTAATTTCATCAATTTGTTCATAAACATCCTGTAGGGTAATGCTGATATTGCAGCTGGATATTGTTAATTAGTTAAGTATTTTTTTCAACTTGATAGGTTGTTAAAAAATTTGCCATCTTTAATATTTCATTAAGGAAAATCAAGTATCATTGCGATAATTCAAATAAACATTCGAGTTTTTTATGCCTATAAGGGCCATGACGGAAGAGGATTGTGCAGCCTTTCTCAAACTCGATCCAATTGTATTTCGCAATTTAGATGATCCATGGAAGAAAGAGGATTTTGATTATTATTTTTCTTCTGATCTCTGTTTTGTTTCCTATGATGAGCAAACCAATGCCTTGAATGGCTATATCTTTGCTAAGAAACAAGGGAATAAAATTCATATTAGTAATATTGGTGTACATCCTGACCACCAAAGACATAAGATTGGTTCAACATTAATGGCGTGGGTAATCAGTGCCGCGCAAAAAAAATACAGGGATCTGGAGCTTATTACCTTGCAAGTAAAAGAAACCAATCTTAATGCAAAAGAGTTTTATGAGAAAAAGTTCAAATTTGTTGAATATAAGGGAGCTGTACCTAAAGGCTATGTACCAATGGCGCGTATGTTAAATTTAGCACTTGATCTTGTTCAAGAACCTAGCAAAGTTGAAGTCACTCAAGTATCGAAAGAAGCGCCATTACTACCAATCATACGTTTGGAAGAGGGCAATGGTGAAAAGCCAACTGTACGTTTGGATGTGGACGCTGTTAACAGAGAAGTAGTGCGTTTGCGAAATAATGCTCGTTCATTCTTTAGTATTGGCAATAATGCTAAGGCTGATTTAATTGAAAGGAAGCTCAAGATTGCATTAGAAAAAGATGTTAGTGATGTTAGAAAGGATCAAGAAGTTATAAACGCTTTAGCAAAACATCGCATTTTTAGCTTTTTCGGAACTAAGACAGCTGACGCGTTAGTCAATGTCAATAATAGCTATCTGCCGATTTCATAATAAGAAATTTTACCGATTGCTAAGTCTCTTGGGATGGAAGTAAATAGAGCGACAAGAACGTGAGTAGTTGGAAGCCCCCCTGTACCATATGATTTTCTTCAAGGTCAAATTTCATCACCAATTGATCAGCAATAAAAAATGCCATCCAGTAACCTAGTGAAATAATAAATGCGATATCTGCTCGGCGCAGCCAATAACGTTCTTCACGATGCAAACAAGCACTTGCCCAACAAAATGCAACACTAGAAAGAAAGGACCAAAAAATAATCCCTAAAAAGGCCAATTGCGCCACCCATTCCGGGGTATTGTACATTTTTAAAGAGGCAGCCAAAAATGGATAATTGAGATCTGGTGCCCAACTTTTTTTTAAAACACCGTAGTGAGCCAAGAGGCCCACAATGTCGGTCCATAAAGCAATCAACCACCATAACGTCCAAAAAAGGATAATGAACTTTTTAAACCTCAATTTGGTAATTGCTATAGGCATGGTGACCCTATGAATGGTTAGTCTTATTCAATACTACCAAAATTTATTAAAATTTGGAGTGCTCTTTACTGATTGTTTGCACTCTATTGGGAGTAAAGCACCATTGAAAAAAATAGAACTTGTAGGAATGTTTCGATTCAGTTAAAAACCATGGGGTACCTTTACCCATGAATTTACTATCGAAGATGACTATTTATATTGAAAAGTGATGGGTTGCTGCAAGAAATTCGCAGCAACTCTTCATAGAGAAGGACTTAGAGAGACTCAACCGTTTTTTTATGGTGTAACAACTTATCTTTGGTGAGTAAAGCTTGGGCGAGTTTTTCTTGCTCTTTGGCGATGATATCGGCAGGGGCATTATCGGTAAATTTAGGATTTCCCAGTTTACCTTCAGCAAGCGAAATATCTTTGTCCAATTTGGCAAGCTCTTTGTGTAGTCGAGATAACTCAGCATCTTTATCAATTAACCCTGCCATAGGAATTAATAATTCTAATTCACCGACTACAGCTGATGCAGAGACGGGTGTCGTTTCATCTTCTTCCATGCAGTGGATGTGGGTTAATTTGCTTAAAGTGAGTAATGTGGTTTGATATTTCTCCACACGGTCCTTAATAGTCGGTGTTACATTTTTTAGATACAAAGGAATGAGTTTCGCAGGTGAAATAGTCATTTCACTACGAATCGTGCGTATGGATTGAATTACTGCTTTAAGCCAATCAATTTCTTCTTCTACTTCAGAATTAATGAAATCTTTATCAACCTCTGGGTAAGCACTTAACATGATGGTTTCACCATTCATGCTCGTTAATTTGCTAGTGCGTTGCCAAATTTCTTCGGTAATAAATGGCATGATCGGATGCAGTAATTTCAAAATCTGATCGAGAACATGAATTAAAGTGCGGCGTGTACCACGTTTCATAGCGCCCAGTGCTTGTTGATCATAAAGAACAGATTTAGATAACTCGAGATACCAATCACAGTATTCATGCCAGACAAACTCATAGAGTGTACTGGCTAATAAATCAAAACGATAGGTTTCAAAATAATGATGGCTTTGGGCAATGGTATGCTGTAAACGCGACAGGATCCATTCATCGGCAGGGCTATATTGGAAAGCACCGTCACCGAAATCAATTTGCTCCTCATCCGTGTTAAGTAAAACATAGCGGGAAGCATTCCACAGTTTGTTACAGAAATTGCGGTAACCTTCCACACGTCCTAAATCAAAACGCACATTGCGACCCGTTGATGCTAAAGAGCAAAATGTAAAGCGCAAGGCATCTGTACCAAAAGCAGCTATCCCTTCCGGAAATTCTTTTCGCGTTGCTTTGGCAATTTTGTTACGAACAGAGTTGAGCATTAAATTAGAGGTTCGTTTTTCAACCAAAGTTTCTAAATCAATACCGTCGATAATGTCGATTGGATCAAGTACATTCCCTTTGGATTTGGACATTTTATGCCCTTCGCTATCGCGAATTAGACCGGTGATAATGACTTCTTTAAAGGGAACTTTCCCAGTAAATTTAAGACCCATCATAATCATACGGGCAACCCAGAAGAAAATAATATCGAAGCCTGTTACCAAGACTGAAGTTGGATAAAATTGTTCGAATTCAGGTGTGCGCTCTGGCCAACCTAGCGTTGAAAAAGGCCATAGAGCGGAAGAAAACCAGGTATCAAGAACATCTTCGTCTTGTTTTAAGGGAATAGCTTCATCAAGTTTGTATTTAAAGCGAACATCATTCTCACTATAACCAACATAAACATGTCCATGACTATCATACCAGGCTGGGATTCGATGTCCCCACCATAATTGTCTACTGATACACCAGTCTTCAATATTTTCCATCCATTGAAAATAGGTTTTAGTCCAGTTTTCAGGAACAAAACGAATGTCACCTTTTTTAACCGCCTCAATAGCAGGTTCTGCTAAAGGTTTAATTTTGACATACCATTGATCAGTCAAAAGAGGCTCAATAATTACTCCGGATTTTTCACCGCGAGGAACTTTTAATTTGTGGGGTTCTGTCTTAACAAGCAAGCCTGCTTTATCCAGATCTTGAATAATTTGCTCACGAGCTACAAAGCGATCCATGCCTTGATAATTAAGGGGTGCATTCTTATTGATAGTTGCTTTCTTGGTTAGGATATTAATCAATGGTAGATTATGACGTTTACCAATCTCATGGTCATTGAAATCATGGGCGGGAGTAATTTTTACGCAACCACTTCCAAAATCTTGCTCAACATATTCATCAGCGATAATAGGGATACTACGATCACTAAGTGGAAGTTTAATGTGTTTTCCAATGAGATGTTTGTATCGCTCGTCCTCAGGATGAACAGCAACAGCTGTATCACCAAGCATCGTTTCCGGCCGAGTGGTAGCAATCACCAAAGATTCGTTAGAATCAACAATAGGGTAACGAATATGCCACAGAAACCCATCTTCTTCTTCTGAAAGGACTTCGAGATCTGAAACTGCGGTTCCTAACTTAGGATCCCAGTTTACAAGGCGGGTACCACGATAGATTAATCCTTCATCATGCAATTGAACAAATACTTTTTGCACGGCGGCTGATAAACCTTCATCCATTGTGAAGCGCTCACGAGACCAATCTACAGAAGAGCCAATGCGACGCATTTGTCGAGTAATCTGACTACCTGATTCTTCTTTCCATTGCCAAACGCGATCTAAAAATTGCTCGCGGGTCATGTCGCGGCGAGACAGACCCTCTGCTTCCAGCTGTCGTTCAACAACTAATTGTGTAGAGATACCCGCATGATCGGTACCGGGTTGCCATAATGTTTTGTTGCCTTGCATGCGATGGTAACGAGTTAAAGCGTCCATCAAAGTATGTTGAAAGCCGTGACCCATATGCAAACTGCCAGTCACGTTGGGAGGGGGTAGCATGATGCAGTAACTCTTACCATCACCATGCGGTGCAAAATAATGGTGATTTTCCCATTTTTCATAACAAGCTTGTTCAATCGCATATGGAGAGTAAGTCTTATCCATCTTTTAACCTGTACAAATGAAAGTTGCGAATATTAACATATACCACATACATAAATCATCGTTAATAAGGAAGAGACTCAAACAACAAAGAAAGTTCTGCAATTTGAGTCTTACTCTTTTTACCAGAATTATTGAGACTTAGGCGGATTCACCACCTCTTCATTTAAACTGGCTTCTTTTTCTTTGGCGAAATCATGACGATGATCAGCGGCAAGGTATGTATACATTGTAGGTACAACGAAAAGGGTAAATCCAGTACCCACCAATAAACCCATGGCAATTACAAGACCTATATCAAATCGACTGACAGCACCTGCACCTGTCGCCATCAACAAAGGGATAACCCCAAATACCATTGCTGCAGTCGTCATTAAAATGGGTCGTAAACGAATACCTGCTGCTTCTTCAACCGCTGCTCGACGGTCCAGTTGTTTTTCGCGTTGTAATTGATTGGCAAAATCTACAATTAAAATTCCATGTTTACTAATTAAACCAATCAAGGTAATTAATCCAACCTGGGTGTAAATATTAATACTTGCTGCACCTAAGTTTAGAGGAATAAGGGCACCGCAAATGGACATTGGTACACTGATGAGAATAATTAAAGGGTCTTTAAAACTTTCATACTGCGCGGAAAGTACCAGGAAAATAACAATAATTGCCATAAAGAAAGCAAGGATTAGTGCATTACCTTCCTGAATAAATTGTCTCGATTGACCGCCATAATCATAGGTAAATCCTTTCGGTAAAATCTCTTTCGCCGCTTCAGCAAGGAAAGATAAACCTTGGCCTAAAGTTTGGCCGGGCATCATTACTCCTTGAATTGTAGCTGAGTTAAGTTGTTGGAAATGACTTACCGCATTAGGTTGTACTTTTTCTTTTGCAGTAACAACCGTGGATAAAGGAACCATAGTGTTATTGGCCGTGCGAACATAAATCTTGCCTAATTGTTCAGGTGTTAGACGGTATTTTCTATCTAATTGTGGGATAACCTGATAGCTTCGACCCTGAAGATTGAAATAGTTGACATAATTACCTGATAACGCACTAGTCAGGCTGCTACCCAGGGATTGCATATCCAAACCTAAATCAGAGGCTTTGGAACGATTGATTTGAAATTCCATTTCGGGTTGGTTGAATTTGAGACTGTTGTCCAAATAAATGAAAAGCCCACTTTTTTGTGCTTTGTCCAATAATTTGTTGGAGACATCAAATAACGTTTGGAAATCATTGGTTGTTTTAATAACAAATTGAATAGGTGTACCGCTACCACCGCCTGGTAACGGTGGCGGAATAACAGCAAATGTTTTTAATCCGGCAACTTCATCCAATTTTTTTTGCAAAGGCTCTTTTAGTTGGAATTGAGTTTTATCGCGTCTATCCCAAGCCTTTAAAACCATTCCTGAAATAGGCGCACTCATATTCACTGTAAAATAGTGTTCAGCCTCGGGGAAGCTCTTATAGATTTCATCAAAGGGCTTGGTAAAGGCTTCGATGTAGTTAATGGTGGCATATTGAGGGGCTGTACCCACAACAAAGAAAAATCCCTGATCTTCTTCAGGTGCGGTTTCTTCGGGTGTATGGCTATAAAGATAAGGAAGCATGACTAATACTACTGCCGCGAAGATGAGCATAATTGATCGGGTATTTAATAAACTGTGCAGCATGCGTTGATAGCGAACTTTTAAGCGGTTAAATTTATCATCGAGAAAGTGCACAAAACGTCCGCTACTAATATCGGCGGAAAGAATTTTGGAACACATCATAGGTGTTAAGGTAAGAGCAATGATTCCTGAAATAACAACTGCGCTAGCCAAAGTAAATGCGAACTCTTTGAATAAAGCACCTGTTAATCCGCCCATAAAACCAATGGGCGCATAAACGGCAGCCAAAGTAATGGTCATGGCAATAACTGGCGTTGCAATTTCACGAGCGCCAATGATAGCTGCTTGTAGTGGTGTTTGACCTTCTTCAATATGACGATGCACATTCTCCACAACGACAATGGCATCATCAACCACAAGTCCAATAGCTAGAACGAAGGCCAGTAGCGTCAGTAAATTAATGGAGTAGCCTAAAAAAAGCATGAATGTACAAACGCCAATAAGTGACAATGGTATAGTCACTACAGGAATGAGGACTGAACGTATGGAACCTAAAAACAAATAAATAACGACAATGACGATTAAGGCAGCCTCTAGAATGGTTTGTATTACTTCTTCGATGGACGCACGAATAAAGTCTGTTGCATCGTAAACAATAGTTCCTTTTAATGACGGTGGAAATTCGCGCTGAATTGAAGGCATAATTTTGCGCGCATCATTGATAACAGTGAGTGGGTTTGCAGTTGGGGTCGGCGTAATTGCAAGAAACACTGCTTTTTTCCCGTCGAAACGGACGGAGGTATTGTAATCTTGCGAACCTAGTTCAATCTTGGCAATGTCTCGAAGGCGAATGATTGAATTATTGTTAGATCGTACAATTAATTGACTAAATTCTTCAGCATTATTTAAATCCGTTTTTGCTGTCATGTTAATGGCGACATATTCACCCTTCGTGCTACCTGCAGCAGTCAGAAAGTTATTGCGAGCTAGCACATTTGAAACATCAGAAGGAGAAACATTCAATGCTGCCATCTTGATAGGGTCAAGAAAAATTCGCATGGAATAAGTAGCACCGCCAAGAATCTCTGCTTTAGCCACACCATCAACCGTTTCAAGTTGGGGCTGCACAACACGTGTCGCATAGTCAGTAATTTGTTGCGGGGTCATGTCAGTACTGTCAAGACTAATGTACATCAGAGGAGTAGACGTATCAGAGCTTTTGACAATAACAGGTTGTTGGGATTCTGGTGGTAATTGGTTTAAGGTTTGCTGAACCTTACTCATGACATCGGTAAAAGCAACCTGAGGATCAAAGTTCAACTTGATGGTTAAGGTAATTGTGCTAACGCCTTGAGTACTGGAGGAGGTCATGTAATCAATACCTTCAGCACTTGCTACAGCGGCCTCAAGGGGAGTAGTAATAAATCCGGCAATCAGGTTCGCGTCTGCACCAGGGTAGGCGGTTGTTATGGTGATTACGGTATTATCCATCCGTGGATATTGACGTATTTGCATCGTCAGAATTGAAGTTAAACCGAATAAAAAAATGAGAAGGCTTATTACACAAGCCAAAACAGGGCGTTTAATAAATATATCTGTGAATTTCATGATTATCCTGACAAAACAAAATTTCCAATAAACAACATAAGCCTGTATTTGCTTTTCTTAAAAATGAGTAATGGCAATCTTTGGTAATTGCCATTCACTCAAAAAGCATGACGAATTATTGACCTAATTGATCTGGATTAGCGACATCTTGCAGTTTTACGCTGTTATTGATAACTACACGAGTACCATTCTGCAATTTCAACTCACCAGAACTTACCACTTGTTGACCTGGTTTAATCCCTTTTTTAATGACGGTATAATTGCCATCTTGTTCGCCAGTACTAACAAACACGCGTCGCACGCGTAAAATCTCCTGGCCTTGACTATCTTTTTTACCGTGTTCATCTTTTTCGATAACGAATACAGAGTTGCCGTATAAGCTGTAAGAAATTGCTGTTGATGGTAAAACAACGGTGTCAGGGATAGGGGGCTGCTCAACAGAAATTGAAGCAAACATACCCGGGATAAAAGTAAACTTCGTCACGTGGTTTTTTGCATTCAAGTTGCTGTCACATTTAATCAGAATTGGCTGATTATCTTTGGATTTCTTCGTATTGTTTTTTGATAGTTCGGATGCTGAACAATTGGGAACAGTCGCTTGCACTAAAACATTGTGCGTATTGGTATCAACCTTAGCATTGATAGCGGTTATTTTTCCAGTAAATACTTTATCTGGTGCTCCCTCAACATTAAATTGAATCTGCTGATTAATATGTAAACGTTTTAGCATCTGCTCAGGTAAATAAAACTCAAGAAATAAAGGGTCCATAGACTGTAATGTGACAACCGACGTTTGTCCTGGAGTTATATATTGACCCAAGTTAACCTGGCGAATACCGAGTTGGCCTGAAAAAGGAGCTGTAATATGTTTCTGTTTAATTTCGGCTTCTGTTCGTTCAACGTTGGCTTGCGCTTGTTGTAAATTGGCGAGTGCTTCGTCAACGTTTGAACTTGGGGTAGCCCCGCGCTTAAACAAATCGGCTTGGCGCTTATAATTAAGTTCTTTTAATGCTAAATCCGCTTTATTAAATTTTAAAGTAGCTTGATCGACACTGTCATCAATATCAACAAGAGGCTGATCTTTTTCAAGATATTGGCCTGATTCGAAATGAATTTTTACAATATTGCCGGCTATTTGAGCGTTCACATCAACGCCGTTAATTGCCACGAAATTACCAACAGCAGCAATGCGCGGTTCCCAATTTTTCTTTATTGCCGTGACGGATGAGACACTTACAGCAGGAGGCTCGTAGCTGGCAAAAAATCGCTTGATCATAAAGCTCTTGAAGAGATTAAACGCGACAATTCCTCCAAATACAACGCCAAGAGCAATTAACATGATGGTCATGCGTTTTTTCATTTTAAGTCCTCAAAACAGATGGGCGCTATCAATTTAGGCGGCAACTACTATAGCATAAATACTTGATGTAGAAAGCCTAAATAGGTTGAAGGGAGCGAACTTTCTTATTGTAAGAAATTGGACAGCCATCGGTTTTTAAGAATCCTGTCAAACACAATGATTAGAATTATCGTGAGCACAAAAAAAACCTGTTGACTAAATTAAAAGCTTTGTTAACATTTGGCTTCCACTGATTTTAGGGGTTAAATAAGAATGAAACTTAAGTCACTGCTTTTTGTGTGCTGTCTTGGTTTGTTAACATCAGCGTTTGCTGAAAATCGCCATTTCCACCCTCAGGCAAACAATCCTACTGCAAAGGCTGCAGATGCGAAATCCGCTGCTAAAAGTGCTAAGTTACCTGGTTATTGTGAAATCGAAATTATCAATAGCAGCTATGACAACGTACGCGTTTATGGCATTTTTGATGATGGCACAACTTTGACTCCATTTAACATTTATCGCTATGAAGGTCCGCATTATGTTGATCTATTCTATTACGGTTACTGCCATGCAGGTATGAACTTGTACATTGATACATTCAGTGGTTACCGCATTTACTCTGGCTACACGTATGTGAACCATACTGTACAAATCGTTCCTTACCTGACTAACAAAGCCAAAGTAGAAATTACCGCAAAATAATTATCAACTCTCTTAGTCCAAGGCACGATTATTCGTGCCTTTCTTTTATGCAGCATTATTTCCTTGAGGTTTATATGAAACGTATTCTTGCAGTATTCGCTTTTTTACCGTTAATAAGCTCATGTATTGAGAATGAATATTATGATAATGGTTACAATTATCATTCTCATCCCAGTACGCATTACCATTCTCATCCAGGTGCTCGTGTTGAAGTACCTTACGGTTATTCTTATCAAGAGCCTAATAGACATCATCATTACAGTGAAAGTCCTGTGGCTTATAGAAGCTCTAGTCAACATGGTCATAGAAATGTGGCGCCATACAATAAACGCTATTCACACCGTAACAATACAAATACCCATGGTCATAACAATGCCGGAACAAGCAGTCATGGCCACACTAATAATGGAAGTATAAACAAAGGTACAAATTCCAATACCCATGGCCATAATAGCAATACTCCCTCAATACAGGGGCATGGTACAACACCCGGTCATGAAATTGAGGTAAAGAATAGTGTTCATGGTCATGACTCGTAAATAACAGTGTGATATCTTTCCTTTGATTTTTAATTGAAGGAAATAACACATGTTAAGAATGATCAAGTTATTTGCTACGGCATTATTGTTATCAATCATTACTGCTTGCGCTGCCACTCCTACCAGTGAAAGTACTGGCCAATATCTTGATAGCGCTGCAGTTACTGCAAAGGTTAAAGCTGAATTGGTTGATAAGTTGGGTGCTAAAGGATTCACAATTAAAGTGAAAACTTACAAAGATCAAGTTCAACTAAGTGGTTTTGTTAATAGTGCAGTGATTAAGCAACGTGCTGGTATTATTGCTGGTAATGTTGAAGGCGTAAGACATGTACGCAATGATTTGATTGTTAAATAATTGTCTAAGTGATTAAGGGTTGTTGATAGCTCTGTTTTGCGAATGTTGCTCTATGAGAGAAATTATCTTAAACGTTTGCGTGACAGTACCTGGGGAGCAGTACTATAATTGTTCAATTATTAAAAGGGTTAAGGATTGCAAATGTTTGATAAAAGCTACACTATCTCAAATTTTGATGAAGAGCTTTGGAAAGCCATCGAAGCTGAACGTAAGCGTCAGGAAGATCACATTGAACTCATTGCCTCTGAAAACTATGTAAGTCCTCGGGTGCTTGAAGCTCAAGGTTCCGTTCTGACTAACAAATATGCTGAAGGGTACCCTGGTAAACGCTATTATGGTGGTTGCGAAAACGTTGATGTTGCTGAATCATTAGCAATCGAAAGAGCCAAAAAACTGTTTGCTGCTTATTATGTCAATGTCCAACCGCACTCCGGTTCTCAAGCCAATGCTGCGGTCATGATGGCTCTCCTTTCTCCAGGCGATTTGATTCTTGGTATGGCGTTGCCTCATGGTGGCCACTTAACACATGGTTCAAAAGTCAATTTTTCAGGGAAGCTTTATCATTCTGTTGAGTATGGTGTAAATCCCGATACCGGTTTGATTGATTATGATGTATTGGAGGACTTGGCAATTCAGCATCGACCAAAGATGATTATTGCCGGATTTTCTGCCTACTCACAAATCCTTGATTGGCAACGCTTTAGGACAATTGCTGATAAAGTAGGGGCCTATTTGATGGCAGATGTTGCTCATGTGGCAGGATTGATTGCTACAGGTTTATATCCATCACCAGTTCCTTATGCCGATGTAGTGACGTCAACGACCCATAAAACTTTACGTGGTCCACGAGGGGGATTAATTCTTGCTCGTGCTAATGAAGAAATAGAAAAAAAATTAAATTCTTCTGTGTTTCCCGGCATGCAGGGCGGGCCACTTATGCATGTAATTGCAGCTAAAGCAGTCGCTTTTGCTGAAGCGTTGCAACCTGAATTTAAACAATATCAGCAACAAGTTTTATTAAATGCCAAGGTAATGGCTGAAACACTGAAAGGGCGGGGTTATCCTATTGTTTCTGGTGGTACCGAAAATCATCTAATGTTGGTAAATCTGATTGCAAAAAATATCACAGGTAAAGAAGCGGATGCGGCTTTAGGGAAAGCACATATCACCGTCAATAAAAATACAGTGCCGAATGATCCACGCTCTCCTTTTGTTACCAGTGGTCTTCGCTTGGGAACACCTGCAATTACGACCCGTGGTTTTAAGGAGAAAGAGGTAACATTATTGAGCGCATGGATAGCCGATGTACTTGATGACATCCATGATGAGGCAACGATTTCAAGAGTTAAAGCTCAGGTGCTGCAATTGTGTCGTGAATTTCCGGTATATCGTTAATCATGCATTGTCCATTTTGCCATGCTGAAGATACCAAGGTAGTTGATTCTCGCCTTGTTGCAGAGGGAGCTCAAGTTCGTAGACGAAGACAATGCCTTATTTGTCATGAACGTTTCACGACCTTTGAGACTGCTGAGTTAATTATGCCATCGATTATAAAACGCGATGGACGGCGGGAGCCGTTTAATATCCAAAATCTACGAGCAGGCATGTTGCGGGCTTTAGAAAAAAGACCTGTGAGTGTTGACGCCCTGGAGGAAGCTATTGTAACCATCATGCAGGAAATTCGTCGAGGCGGGGAACGAGAGATTGATTCGCGCGAAGTAGGCGAGCTGGTGATGAAGCAATTATATCGCCTTGATCATGTTGCTTATGTCCGTTTTGCCTCTGTGTATAAGCGATTTAAAGACGTGAGTGATTTCAGGCAAGCTATTGATGAAATGAAAGATGATAGAAATTCATGAGGTAATTTGTGGAAAAACAAGGCATTAGTGGCAAAAGACGAGCTAGAAAATTAGCGTTGCAAGCGCTTTATCAATGGCATATGTCAGGTCAAGAATTATACGAAATTGAAGCCCAGTTTCGAGTAAACAATAACATGGAAAAAGTAGATGGGGATTATTTTTGTAGACTCCTCCATGGCGTTCCAGCACAAGTGAATACATTGGAAGAAAATCTCAAACCCTTTTTGGATAGACCTGTAGAAGGACTAAATCCTATTGAGTTAACAGTATTACGATTGGGCGCTTTTGAATTACTGAATTGTCTTGAAATACCTTATCGTGTTGTTTTAGATGAGGCAATTTCATTAACCAAGGAATTTGGTTCACAGGATGGTTATCGTTACGTAAATGGGGTATTAAATAATTTAGCGCAGCAAGCTAGAAAAATTGAAATTAACCATGGATGAATTTTCTCTAATCGATACCTTCTTTAAATACCCAGCTCAACTTCGTGATGATGTCATTTATGGAATTGGTGACGATGCTGCCTGCGTGAGCATTCCTTCTGGTCAGCAGTTACTCATTAGCACGGATACGCTCGTGTCTGAGGTGCATTTCTTAAGTTCCTGGGATGCCTACGACATTGCTTGCAAAGCAGTTATGGTCAATGTAAGTGATATGGCTGCCATGGGGGCGACGCCTTGCTGGCTTAGTCTTGCATTGACTCTACCAGAATTAAATACTAGCTGGTTACAGCGCTTTTCCCAAGGACTCCATGATTCGTTAAATCAATTTAATATTGCATTAATAGGTGGGGATACAACACGCGGTCCTCTAAGCATGACATTGACAATTCATGGTTTGGCCCCTACAGGCAAGGCAGTGCGTCGTAATGGTGCGCATACCGGCGATAAAATTTATGTGAGTGGTGAGTTAGGAGCTGCAGCACTCGCCGTGTATTTCTTGCAACGCAATGATATTAATGTGGAAGATAGACAAGTGCTAATGCAAAAATTGCAGCACCCTAAACCGCGTATCGATTTAGGGGAAGTTCTTCGAGAATATGCTTCTGCCGCGATTGATATTTCAGATGGCTTAAGCGCCGATTTAAATCATATTTGTACATCCAGCGAGGTAGGGGCTTGCTTAATTAGCGAAAGGATTCCAGTTCATCCGTTGGTGAAAAAATACCAGCAAGAAAATGCGACCTCGTTTTCTCTAACAGGCGGAGATGACTATGAAATTTGTTTTACAGTGGCACCAGAAAATGAGCAAAGGTTTATAACTTCGTTAAATCATTTAAACTTAAACTGTTATCGCATAGGCACCATAGAGTCAAAATTAGGATTAAGAATAATAACGCGTGGTGAGGAAGAAGTTTTTGTCCCGCGAGGGTATAGTCATTTTTGATGGGACTGGTTCTACCGACAATGAAGGGAAATGACAAAGAATAGTTATTCGAAATAATTAGCACGACAAAATCCATTACAGGTTTTGGAGTAACTCAGAGGATTTGAGAAATACGATGAACGCCGTGAAAATAGAAAAAAGAGTCTGGCAAGATCCTGCTTATTTTATCGCCTTTGGTTTTGGTAGTGGATTAATGCCTTTTGCTCCAGGAACTTGGGGAACACTTGCCGCCATTCCTATTTATTTCTTAATTGCGGGATTTCCTCTGGGATTCTATCTGGCGATCACTGTTTTAGCATTTCTACTAGGAGTTTGGGTTAGTGAAAAAGTGTCGCGAGCTCTAGGTGTTCATGATTATTCTGGCATTGTTTGGGATGAGGTTGTGGGTTTTTTGTTGACTATGATTATGGCACCTCCAGGTATATTATGGTTAGTTATCGGTTTCTTACTGTTTCGTGTTTTTGATATATGGAAGCCACAACCCATTCGGTTAATTGATCACCATGTCCAAGGTGGGATAGGAATTATGCTCGATGATGTCCTGGCTGCTGTTCCTGCCTGGTTAATACTACAGTTGTTGGCTTGGGGTTTTGCATGATGAATGAAAATCACAAAGAATTAATTAGTATCGGTGTCACTATTGGGATTGTTGCTTTAGCCTTATTTATTGTGCATCGTTTTATACCCTCAATGATTTGGGCAACAATTATAGGAATTGCTACTTATCCTTTATATCTACGTTGGCGTCATTTTTTTGGCAACCGTCATAATCTTTCAGCATTATTATTTACTTCAATTCTGGCCTTATTATTCCTCTTGCCTTTAAGTTGGTTGGTTACTATTTTAATTAAAGAATTACAATTATTTATTAACTATTTACAGACAATAAATCGCCAGGGCGGTCAAGCACCTTCGTTATTGCAGCAATTTCCTGTCATAGGAAGTGATTTGGTGAATTATTGGGACAGTAATATCGGGCAACCAGGTAAAGTGCGCCATTTATTGTCCAATTTGCATTTATCGTTAACACCCGCAAGTTATTACATAAAGCAAATAGGAATTAATCTTGCCCACCGAGGCTTTCAATTAGGATTTACTCTTTTAACCTTGTTTTTCTTTTTCCGTGATGGCGATAAATTAATTCAGCAAGTCAATCATATTGGCCAATTTTGCTTGGGCCAACGATGGTTCCGCTACGCAGATAGATTGCCTTCGGCATTGCGGGCGACTGTGAACGGTACTATCGTTGTTGGTTTAGGTGTCGGATTTCTAATGGGAGTTTGTTATGTGCTTGTCGGTTTTCCTGCTCCGACTTTAACTGGTTTTATCACTGCTTGCGCCGCAATGATTCCATTTGTTGTGCCTCTCATTTTTGCTATTGTAGCTATGATTTTGTTGTCTACAGGTTCCTTGGTTAGTGCAATTGTTGTTGTCATTTGGGGAACACTGGTAATGTTTGTAGCTGATCATTTCATTAAACCGGTTTTAATTGGTGGGGCCATTAAATTACCCTTTCTTGCTGTGCTTTTTGGTATTTTGGGAGGCGTAGAAACCTTAGGTTTACTCGGATTATTTGTAGGGCCAATGATTATGGTTTTATTCATTACTCTTTGGCAGGAACCTCAGGGGGCTGTAAAGCCTTGTGTTGATTGCTGAAAAATTGTAACTGCAAAAAAATATTTTTTTAAACCTTGGAATTTTACTCTTTGACCCAATCTGGATATTATAGTTTCAGCAGGCCTAGAGAAGTAGGGGGTAGAATGAATAAAGATTGGCCAACAAGAGAAAAGGATATGTCTACTGCCAGACGCATCATGGAAGAGTATGCAAAAGAGCAGAATACAGATTCTTTAGGCTTATACGAACTTGTTGTTAATCAGGAAGAAAAAAGAATGGATTTTCGCTTATCCTCTTGGGTCACGCTCTTGGCAGACCATTTCAAATCTTTGTATGGGGCGAGTCAGGGCGAGTTTATAACTAGACAAGTAATTAGCCGCTGCATTACTAAAGACGAAACAGTACATTAGACTTTGCCCATAGCTTTTTGAGCTATGGGAATTAAGTACCCTGTGATTTTTTTCGCACTACGCCATGAAACCATGGCTCTTTACACTTTATTTGCACAAATATTGATCTACTTCTCTTTCAAACCAGTTATTTTTGGGTTTAAAATCGTGAACATCAGGATTTTTTTGAGGGTTGGGTGATGGTTCACGTTTTAAAAGATGAGGAAGCACTGGAGGCATATAATAAGCTTCTGAAGACCAATTTATCGAAATCAGAACAAGATGAATTGAATAAAATAATTCAGCAAATTGCCTCTCAATTGCAATTAGTTGCGGAAAAGTGCGACCTAAATACACTTCCTGATTTTGTCCAACAATCAAATTCAAGACTTTATTCTTATGAAATAGAAAAAGCAGCGGCTTCCTCTGCCAGGCAAAAAATTGCTACTAAACCCCATAATTTTTTTAAAGAAATTCATAAACTTACAGCCGAAAACGGATCGTCTTTCTATTTAATGGCGGGTGGTTTTGGCTATCGCATTGTTTCTTCACATTGGACAAAAGAAAGTATCGATAAGTGTGCTGCTTTGGTAGCAAAATTAGGTGGAGACTGGAAAATGCTTCCTCTAGGCGAGCCCGGGGCATTTCCTGCGCATTTGCGTGCCTATGCTACTCAAGCCTACGCTAAACATGGTATTCATCTACCCGATCCAACACCACCAACAGCAGAGGACATAGAACGCTCAAGAAAACAATATGAAGCATCTGATTCATCAAAATCAAAGCCATCTCAAAAAGCCATGAAACAAGAGTTAGCAACACTTAGGCAACAAACACCAAAGGAACTTGATTCTTCACAGGACAACACGCAGAGTAATGAAACCAGAATCCCTCCATTCTCTATTGTACCAAAACCGCGCTATACTCCATCGCATTAAAAATGAGCAATGTATTTGCTAAACTCTCGTTTAAATTCAGGACTATTTTGAAATTTTAGCAAAGCCTTATTAATTGCATTTAACAATTCAACATTGTTACGGTTCACTGCAATACCAAGGCCAAAACCATAATTTAAAGGTTCTCCAAGGACACTTAGTCGCCCAGAAGATTGAGATTGCCAATACATTGCAGATGGGTCATCCATCAGAACTACATCGACTTTTCCTGTTTGTAGGGCATCAATGAGGGCAGGGGCATCACTAAAGGTAACAATTTTAGGATCTCTAACTCCTAAGGAATTGATCAATTGAGGGAAGATGGTACCTTCTTCTATGCCTATACTTCTATTATTCAAGAGTCCTAAGCCAAAAGACTTTTGAGCTAATTCCCTGGGGCCTAGGAAACGAGCATGACTGAGTAAATAGGGTAATGAAAATAGAACTCGATTAGCGCGTTCTGCAGTAATGGTTAAAGCACTCACCGCAGCATCGACTTTGTTTGTTTCAATTGATGTAAAAATATTATCAAATTCTGTAGGAACAAAAACGCATGTGCGCCCAATTTCCTGACAAATGTATTTCATCATAGAAATATCAAAACCGAAAAGCTGTGAATTAGCGCCTTCCAGAATAAAAGGAGGCGTAAACGTATCTACTGCAATACGCAGCGGCTTATCTTGAGCTGCGTGTAAAAAAGAGGTGAAGAAAAGAAAAAAAGTTAAAATCAATGTATAGATACGTTTCATAAAAAGCGCAATTAAAATCGATGATAGTTATAGCATATAACTTGCTCATCGTTTTTAAAAGCTAAGAACAGAATTTACTGCACCAGCAGCATCATTTTTACATAGATCTAAAATTTTAGTGTAAAAAGCGCTTGTCTCTTTTTGTCTACGATTAAATAAAGTATGACCTTTGTAGGCATTAGATGCTATTGCCTGGTAAACAACAGACTCTAAGGTTTCAAATGCTGATAATGTAGGCGTAGTTTTACGCATGCATAGATCCAAAATCGCCGCAGCACCATTGGCTAATTTAATCTTTTTGCCATCAACTTCGCGGTATTTCCCACCAAAGATACCTAACTTTCCATCCAAATGTTTAATATCTTTAATAAGATCATCTAAAATTTGTTGTGCTCTAACTTCTCTACTTTGGTTAGGGTCTATATCTGCTGCGAGGTTCGTAAACCACTGTTGTTTGCTAGCCCAGTTAAAAATTTTTTCTGCCTGGGTTTGAGTAGTATCAAATCTCTTTATAATTTGATCTATTACGGTTTTCTTGCGTTTAGCGGAGATCTCATTGTGATCTTCAAAAAGAGAATAAGAGTCTGGGGCATAAGTCTTCTGAACTATAGAAAGTAGCTCCGACTCCCAATGTTGAAGTAACTCTTTATGTATCACATCAAATTTGTTTGCTATTTGCTCAAGATCCAAACGTAGAGGATTGGTTTCGTTTTTATAATCTTTATTATATTCCTGAAATTCGCTAATGATGTCTGTTTTTAACCCGGGATTGTTCACGTAAAAAGCAAAAAACTTGGGGTTTTTTAAAAGCTCCGCTTTTAGTAATTCAGTTCTTCTCGCCTTATGGTCTACTAGTTGCTGACGTAATTTAGCGCTGCCAATAGTTGCCTCACCAATCTTACGGTAAACGTCTTTGTCAATTAAAATTCGTTGTAGAAACATTGAGTAAGCATCTTTAATAAACGTTTCGTCATTCTCTATGTCTTTTAAATCGAGTAATTGACAATCTGTTTCATCCGAGAATGCACAGGGCTTGGCGTCTTTAAGATGAGGAAAAGAAGTAATATCCCGTTGAGTAATGGGAAAACTATCAACGGGTTTAACCCCGTATGCCCTATGACCATAAACATCTATCTTCTGCTGAGGATCATAGTCCACATACTTGGCAGTGAGAGGCCACGTCGCTTGATCGTGATCGATTTTGCCACTTTTTAAATTAATCGGATCAAACCAAACATTCCCGCCATGTAGATCATTTTCTTCCTCGGCGTAACATGCAGCCAAAACACCACCAATGCCAGCTTTAACTAAATCTCGTTGAGGTGGTGATTGAAGTCCTGTAAGGGGGTCTTTATGCTCAAGATAATAGTCATGTAATGATTTAAAATTGGGTATTTCTGTTGCAAGGACACCGAGTCCATATCCTTGACCGTCATGCACACTTCTAACTTTAGGAACCCGCTTATTCAATAAGAGGCGATAACAAAAGCCATTGAATGCTTCAATTTCTAAAATTCGACGAGAGGGTCCTTTTTTAAGAATACTCACAGTGCTTGTATTTATTTTTTGAACTTTTGTAACGGCATGAGAACTTTGAGGAGCGTTGGGATGTCTGCTTAAGGGAGTATTGAGTGTCACATAATTTCTAATATCTTTACTTTTTGGCGGAATAGGTTTTTTGGGTATAGAGCTTTCGAGTTTTTCTTGCAAAGATTTTAAGGTAGTAAGAACTTGTGTATTAGCAGTATCAGCATAAATATTATCTGAGCAAATGAGTTGAAGTGCAGCAGCAACTTTTCGTGGACTGGTAATTGTCAAAATATTTCTCTTAAAATAACCTAAATTTGCTAATTTAGACGAACTGTCTATAAGAGAAGATCTCAAAATAATGTAGGGTTTTTTAGAAGGGATTGTTAAGCCTTCTGTAGGTGACGGGGGATCTTCATCAGTATAAATATAAACATGATAACCAGTACTCGACAAAAGCTTCATAATAATCTGCTGCTAATGAATATTTCTTTGGCATATTGTATATTTCAAATATTAATGAAATCTTAAGCGGCATATAAGATTAATAATGAATAACGACGTGGGAGAAAACTCGTGATATCTACAGCATTGACTGGAAGGGGGCGTGGGGATTTCCGTGTTCATCATCACGGCCAATCTATTGATGATTTAATTATTAGCTACATGGAACACCATCAAATTCCTGGTATGTCCTTAGCCATTGTCCAAGCGCCTTACATTACTCGAGTGGTTGGATATGGTATTGCGAATACTGAAAGTCGGCAATTAGTTAGTATGAATTCTGCTTTCAATATTGGTCAACTTACCAATGCCTTTACTGCAGTTGCCCTTATGCAGTTAAAAGAGGCGAAGCAATTGACACTTCAAGATAAAATTTCACAATATTTGCCTGATATTCCTTCTAACTGGCAATCAATTACTATCCATGATTTATTAACCCATAGCTCAGGAATACCAAGTTACGCAGCAGAGGCAGGTTTTGACTACAGTAAGCATTATTCATCCAAAGAATTAATCGCTTTGGTCAGTGAAAAACCCTTGCTATTTGCTCCGGGAACTCAAATGAATAATAGTGCAACGGATTATTATTTACTGGGTTTAGTGATTGAAAAAGTAAGTGGTATGTCCTATGAGGCCTTCGTCACCATTAATCAAATTGAGAGAATTGGTCTGAAAAATACTTTTTTTATCTCAACGAAGGATAAGGATCAAAACGAAGTAGCCAATGCTTCTTCCACGTTTAAACATAGCAAATTTTTACAAGAGTCTAGCTATATTAATCCCACAGAGCAGGCGCAAGGATACACTGAGGTTGATGGTCAATTGAAACCAAGTGTTTCATTAGATTGGAGTACCACATTTGCTGATAGTGGTATTGTCTCTAGTGCAGGAGATATTAGCTTCTGGGATATTGCCCTTGCAGGGAATATTTTGGTAAGTGATCCTGCGAATCGGCAATTTTTATATAATCCTGTGTTACTAGGGAATAAAACCACGCCAGGAAATGCAAATTGGTTTTTCCCAGGACATCCAGGATTAATGGAAATTAAAGGACAATTGCCTGGTTATTCAGCATTTTTGAGTCGATTTACAGCACCAACAGAATTATTGTGTGTGACCTTGTTAGCAAATAAAGACAATCTTTCTGATCTGGACATTTTGGCTCGCAAAATTGCTGCGGCATTTGACGGCAAACTAGGTGTGCCTTATGGTTCTTCCTGGTCTGAAACTATGGAGAGTCCTTACTCGGTTGAAACAACGCTTGATAGAATTTCAAAATTGGTGAGCCATCAGGGTGGAACCATTTTTGGCCGAGTTGATCACAGTGAAGCCGCTGAGAAGGTGGGGTTGGCTTTAAATCCAACGCAGGTATTGATTATAGGAAATCCTGCAAAAGGCACAGCATTAATGCAAGCTAATCCGGCATTTGCACTTGATTTACCCTTGCGGATCATGGCCACAAAGGGGGCTGCTGGAGAAGTATGGCTAAGTTACACCGATCCTCTAAAACTAAGTAAAGAATACAATCTCGATAAAGAGCAGGCCAGTTTGGTTAAACAAATGAGTAATGGATTAAGTCGGCTTTGTCATAAGGCTATTTCCCCTGACGATATTGGATAAAGATATTTGAATTTCGCTGTAATTGAGTTTTCTTCCACTCTTCGCTAGGCTTAAGTATTCTTATTCGATAAGTTGATGCGATGGAAGTTCCATCTCTTTTACAGCCAAAAATTGCATTTTATCAAAAAAATTTTGCTGATTTTAACTCTGATAGGGCATTGGAAAAACTATTGCTCGTCAGTGATTATGCTTTTCGTCATGTTGATCTTTTAAAACAAATCATGAGCGAAGGTTACCACGTACCCTTCTCCTTAGAAAATTATATGGATAAACTCAATCATATAAAAAATCAGCCCTTTAATCTTTTTGCATGTGCGTTACGTCTATTTAGACATACTCAGTTATTGCGCTTATTACTACGCGAGTTCTGTGGACTAGCGACGACGACAGAAAGTATGACTCAGTGGTCGGATTGTGCAGATGCTATTGTATTAAGGGCAATGCATTTTTGTGAAGGTGAGATCGGAAAACGCCATGGAAAACCGTGTAATGCAGAAGGAAATCCCACCAAACTGTATATTCTGGCTATGGGTAAATTAGGGGGACGTGAACTCAATTATTCTTCGGATATCGATTTAATTTGTGCTTTCTCTGAGGCAGGTCATACCAATGGTGATGAGTCAATTACCAATCAACAGTTCTATACCAAAGTAGTGCAATTATTTATTCAGCTACTACAAACCATCACTCCTGAAGGCTTTGTATTTCGAGTTGATTTTCGTTTGCGCCCTAATGGTGATAGTGGTGCTTTAGTCTCCAGTTTAGCCGCTATAGAAACCTATTATCAAGAGCAAGGGCGAGACTGGGAGCGCTACGCTATGGTCAAAGCTCGTCTTATCGGGGAGGATACTGATGTGCCAAACCATTGGTTTCATCGTTTGATAACCCCGTTTGTGTACAGGCGTTATGTTGATTTTAGTGTGATTGAATCGCTACGTAGTATGAAAGCAATGATCGAGCGTGAAGTGCAATTAAATCCTATGTTGGACGATATAAAACGCGGCTTGGGAGGAATTCGTGAAGTTGAATTTATTATCCAAAATATGCAATTAATTCGTGGGGGACGACTCCCTAAATTACAAACACAAAATACGATCGCCGCCTTAAATGTTTTGAAACAAGAAAATTTATTGTCGCATACAGCTGCTTTAAAACAGGCCTATCTATTTTTACGAAAATTAGAAAATATCCTCCAGATTCACGATGATCAGCAAACACATTCTTTGCCTCAGCATGAAGTGAAGCAAATGCAGGTTGCTTATGCTATGGGCTATAACAATTGGCATACTTTTATAAAAAAACTTCATCAATATCAACGTATTATCAGCAGTATTTTTCGCTCAGTATTGGCAAAACCAGATCCTTATGAGGATGAAAAACGGCTATTAGTAAATCAGTTAATGAGTATATGGCAGGGTCATGTTGAAACAACAATGGCTATCAATTTATTGACAAGTTTAGGCTTTCAGCAAGCAGAACGCTGCTATCAAATGCTTTATACGTTTCGTCACGCTCCTCGCTGCCGAAGGTTAACGCAGGCTGCAAGAATGAGGCTCGATCGCTTTGTTGTGCTATTACTTGGCGAATTGGTCAATACAGCTGATACAGATGCCGTGCTAGCCCAAGTGTTACAGTTACTTGATAATATAGTGGGCCGCAGTTCTTATTTGGCATTAATTACAGAAAACCCGCAAGTCCTGAAAGAGTTATTATATTGGTTTGCACATAGTCCATTTATAACCAATCTCATTGTCAATCAACCTTTTTTGCTTGAGGTATTATTGAGTCAACCCCAAAATTGGCGCCTGCTTACCAAAAAAGAATTGGAACAGCTATTAGAGAGTCAACTGCTTATTTACTCAGAAAGCGAACAACAAGATGAGGTTTTGCGACAATTTAAACTCACCAATTGGTTGTCAGCCGCCCGCGCTGAAATTTATGGGCATTATCATGCGATACGTATTAGTAATTTCTTAGCTGACGTGGCCGAAGTCATTGTCAAAAATGTGTTTAATTTAGCATGTGAGCGATTAAGCCTGCGTTATTCACAAATGGAACAAATTAAATCGCGTTTTGCCATTATTGCCTATGGAAAATTAGGTAGCCGCGAGATGAATTATAATTCAGACCTGGATTTAGTGTTCATCCATGCTGCTGCTTCCGATGAGGAGGCTCTGGTTACACGCTTAACACAGAAAATTTTACATATGCTCACCACTCGCTCACAATCCGGGATTTTGTATGCCGTTGATACGCGTCTGCGGCCTTCTGGTGAAGCAGGGTTATTAGTAAGCCATATTGAGGCTTTCATTGAGTACCAGTTGCACCATGCCTGGACCTGGGAGCATCAGGCTTTAATCAGAACGAGAGTTCTTGTGAGCGATAAACGTCTAACGCAAGCATTCAGACAGTTAAAAAAATCAGTGTTTCAAATTGCACGCAATCCACGTCTTATTCGTGATGAAATTATTATGATGCGTGAAAAAATTTATAAGCATGTAAAAGGGGAGGAAATCAAATATGAATCTGGCGGATTAATTGATATAGAATTTATCGTGCAGTTTTTGATATTGACTAATCCTCACTTAAATTTTTACTCGTATACTAATACTCTTAGTTTATTACGAAAGTTGTATGCAGAACAAATTCTTACACGGCAACAATTCGAGAAGCTCGTCAAAGCTTATAAATATTATCATCAAACATTACATCAGAATTTACTTAACTCTGAGACAAAGAGCATCCATGTACAACAGCAAAATGTATTGGAGGTATGCCAGCAAATCTATGGCTTGTCTGTACCTATTTTGCAGTAATATGAGGGAGTATTATTGTTTGTGTAACCAGTCAATAATGGCTTGTTTCGTATCTTCTAAAACTTGTATCAACTGATGATAAAGTTTTTCTAAAAGAGAATTGGGAGCCGTTTTTTGATAACCTTCCAAGTACTGGCAAGCATATCGTAGTCTGCTTGTTCCGCAATAAAGGGCGCTACTTTTCATTTTAAGTGCAAGCTTCTCAACAGAGGGCCAATCTCTTATTGCAAAAGCTTGTTCAATTTTAGTTTTATCCACGGGAATATCTTCATTGGCCATTAAGGTGAGCAATTCTTTCAATAAATCAATGCTGCCCAGATTATTTAATCCCTGCTCAAAGTCCAATAGAGGATAATGCGTCAGATCAAAAAGTTTATCCTCCTCTCGAGGTATTTCTTCATCAAATAAGCTAGCTACTGGTTCAAGTTTGTTCACGGGGATAAGTGCTGAAACAATATCTTGCATCGTAAGCAGGTTAATAGGCTTTGCAAACACCTTATTCATACCTGCTTCTAAACATTCATCAACAGAACTACCCAGTGAATGTGCTGTTAAGCCGACAATTGGAGTTGGATTTTTGTTTAAGGCTTGCTCCCAATGACGTATATAGATTGTCAGTTCAATTCCAGACATGCCTGGTAAGCCGATATCTGTAATGATTAAATCATATTTGTTTTTTTTGACCAATTCAAACGCTTCCTCAGCATCCATTGTCGAAGTAAATTGACACCCTACTTGTTTGCTGACAGATTCGAGTAGGCGCAAGGCAATAGTATTATCTTCGATTAAAAGAAGATGAGGTAGTTGAGCGGTTCCTTGCTTTAGCATATTAATATTAAAAGGCTTTTTCTCATGGATAGAATTATCTTTATTAAGAGCCTCTTCTCCTTCTAACTGGTTAAAATCGAAATGAGTGTTTGATGAGCGTTCAGTACTGGTTTTAACAGATAATCTGAAAGAGAAAATGCTGCCTTTGCCAACCATGCTTTCTAATCCTATCTCACCGCCTAATAAGGCGACATATTTCTTAACGATATGTAAACCCAGTCCGTATCCTTTATATACCCCCTTATAAGAAGGCATTATACGAAAGAAACGCTCAAAAACTCGTTCTTGCTGTTCTTTGGCAATTCCAACCCCTGTATCTTCCACTTTAAACTCAAGTGTGCTCGTATCCTCAGTAGAAGAAAGACGTCTAATTGCTAAAATTATATGCCCTTTTTCAGTAAATTTGATCGCATTTCCTAACAAATTTAATAAAATTTGGTGGATTTTGGTGCGATCACTTAATATTAAATCGGGAACTGACTCATCTATATCAACAGTAAAACCGAGATTTTTAACTTTAATTGCTGGTAATTCAAGCTTGCAAATTGTTAAAAGTTCCTCTCTAAGAGAGAACCATTCTTTAGCAGCCTCTAATTGTTCCAGATTTTCCAAAGAAATCAATTCTAAAACATTGTTCAATAAGTCAAGTAATTGCTCACCACTTTGATTAATCCAATGGGCGTAGTCCTGCTCCATCTTAGTTTGAGCCTCAACTTCTAATAGTTTGGAAAGACCGACAATACCACTTAATGGCGTTCGTATGTCATGACTCATGTTGGCAATGAACTCGGATTTTGCTTTATTCGCTATATCAGCTGCTTCTTTGGCTTTTTTTAAATCTTCGGTTTGCTTCAATTCATCGGTGACATCGGTAGCTACACCAGTTACACCATAGCAGATACCTCGATTATCAATAAGTGGAAATCCCTTATCAATTATCCACCGTATTTCTCCATCAGGTCTAATGATGCGGTATTGTTCTGAGTAGCGCGCTTTTTCACCAAGACGCTTAATCTGTTCAGCCATATGATGAATAGGGTGATGATGGACAACATCATCAGGATGTAAAAAAGTAATCCAAATCTCTGGATTGGCATAAAGCTCCTCCCGAGAGCGACCCCAGATGCGTTCATAAGAAGGACTAACATATTGAATTTTGGAGAAATCAGCACTACTTATCCAGTAAACCTGATCGCTATGCTCCGAAAGTTTAGCTAAAAAATCGCCCACTTCGTCAAGTGTAAGTCTTAATGTAGTTTTTTTTTCTTGCATTGTCATGCTTTCAATAACAAAGGTATAATTAAAATATTAGCAAACAACAAAATATTTGTTCAGTATACAAGGAAATTAACCATGTTTACTCCAGAAGGTCAACCTGCTGAAAAAATTGACAAAATCATGCTGCTCTCCATGTGGGCTAAGGCTTTAAAGAATGAACGAGCCCAAATTGAAAACTCTTTGCAAGCAGTAAAAAAAATAATTACTGCTGGCATGGGTAAGCCAACTTTGCCTATAAGTATGCATACAATAACCTTTTTATTATTTTATTGGAAATACATGGAAGAAATAGTCAAGAAAGCAATGACTAATCTTGAAAAATTAGAAGATGAGGTAGCAATCGATTATGGTCATCCACAAGGAGATATAAAAGCCAGAGAAACAATGGCTAAAGCCATGACCGACTGGTATGGAGTTAAGATTAATCCAGAAGAAATTTTATTTACATCTGGCGGCGCTGGTGGTTTACGAGTGGTTTTTGATACGTTGTATGGGCGTTATAAACAGATTCCTAATTATCGAATTATCACTCCATTTCCACATTACACGCTATATAGTGATTACCCTCATCATCGCCTTCACCCTGTAGATGTCATGAAGGAGCCTGGTTATAGACTGACTGCAGAAGCACTCGAGAAGAGTATCCAAGAGGCCTATGAATTGGCCCAAAAAGATGGCGGTCTTCCAAAAGCTGTATTGATTTGTAACCCAAACAATCCTTTAGGGACAGTGATTAGTGAAGAAGAGTTTAAAAAAATAGCTCAGGTACTGAGAAAATATCCTGATTTGCACATCATTTTAGATGAAGCATATACAGAAATGACTTATGTTGATGTCCCTTCATTTTATAAAATTGCGCCTGATCTTAAAAACAGAACAACGGTGATGCGTTCTGGAACAAAAGGTTTGTCTATGGCTGGAGAGCGAGTGGCAATGCTTTTGAATTCAGATAAAAAATTTATGAGCGAGCTTTTGGCAACCAATATTAGTTTATGTGGCCATGCTCCACGCTCTTTGCAAATGGCTTATGCTTATACTATGGATAAGCTGGACCTAGACGAAAAAAATAAATTACGAACATTTTATAAGAGTAAGGTGGATTATGTCTCTGAACGTGTCAGAGAAATGGGTGCGACGATGCCTGATGCTGGTTATAAGGTTGAAGGAACATTTTATGTACTCGCTGACTTTAGTGACATGTTAGGTTTGGAAATAGATGCAGAAGCCAAACGTGCCTTGGGTGAAACTGGAGTAATTAGTACGGATGAAGAGTTAGCTTATAATCTTTTATTTAAAGACTCTGTAATGATTGCTCCTCTTTCTTATTATGGAACTTCTGCAGAAGCAGGTATTATGCGCATAACCTGTAGCGATAATAAAGAACAACTATGTGAATTAATGGATAGATTAGAGTCTACTTTATTGGCAGCACGAACGAAGAAACAAGCTAATTTATTGACACGTATTAAGACAAGACTCCCTCAAATTGAGAAGATTCAACCTCATGAGTTCAAGAAAATAAGTGTAGATCTCGATACAATTATTAACACACTGACCGACTGTGCAGGCTTAAGGCTACAAATTAAGAAATTAACGGACATAGATTCTTTAATAGATAAAATATTAGAGACTCATTTGACCAACTCACCATCTGTTGAGAAAAATGGAATCAAACCAGGATTCTTCAATAAAAAATTAGAAGAAAAGGAAGAGCAGAAAGAAGAAATAAGTGAGAATGATTCTAATTACATTCAATCCGAGGAGCAGCAAGAATTAGAAACACTATTCATTCAATTTCTGGATACAAACTTTGAAGAAGGAAGTCTCTTAAGGAAAATCTTTGAAGCTGCGTCAAAAGAGGAACGTTTGAAATTTAAACCTTGGAAAGAGCATTTAGAAGCTAACCATAGTCAGACAATGAAAGTGTTTTGATATCCGAACGAAAAACAAATGTGGTGCTGCAACTAGAGTATTGCAGCACGAAGGGATTATTAATTAGTTATTATAATTTCACCATATAAATCATAATCATCACTGTCAGTGACTGATGCTGTCACTAAATCGCCTGTTTTTATCCCTTGAGCCGGGGATAGGTAGACCAAACCATCGATTTCAGGAGCATCACTTTTACTACGGGCAACAATTTGCTCTTCATTGATATAATCAACCAAAACTGTTTGTAGTGAGCCAACTTTTTGCTGGAGTTTGTTGCGACTAATTTCGGCTTGTACTTGCATAAATTGATGATAACGTTCCTCTTTAACCTCTTCAGGAACAGGATTAGGAAGCTCATTTGCTTTGGCGCCTTCAACAGGCGAGTATTGGAAACAACCCACTCTATCTAGCTGGGCGGCTTCTAAAAAGTCTAATAACTCCTCAAACTCAGCGTCTGTTTCACCAGGAAAACCAACAATAAATGTGGAGCGTAATGTGATATCTGGGCAAATATCTCGCCATTGAGCGATTCTTTCCAAGGTGTTTTCGCTGCTTGCAGGTCGTTTCATCGCTTTCAGCACACGTGTGCTTGCATGTTGAAGAGGGATATCCAGATAAGGCAAAATTAAACCGTCGCGCATTAAAGGAATAATATCATCCACATGAGGATAGGGATATACGTAGTGTAGGCGGACCCATATACCTAATTCGCCTAATTGTTCGCATAAATCATAGAATTTAGTGTTAACCGTTTTGCCATTCCAGTCAACAGTTTGATAGCGAGTGTCCACACCATAAGCACTCGTGTCTTGAGAAATAACTAATAATTCGTTGACACCAGCATCTTTTAGACGTTTTGCCTCTGAGAGCACTTGGGTAAGGGGATAACTTTGTAGTTTTCCGCGCATAGTGGGAATAATGCAAAATGTACATTTTTGATTACATCCCTCAGAAATTTTTAAATAAGCATAGTGTCGCGGCGTTAATTTAATCCCTTGAGGAGGAACAAGTTGGGTAAAAGGATCAGCTGGTGGAGGAAGATGTCGATGCACAGCGCGAACTACCTCTTCATACGCATGTGCTCCACTAATATGAAGAACATCAGGACATGCTTCCCGGATAACATCGGCCTTGGCACCTAAACATCCTGTGACAATCACACGACCATTTTCAGCCATGGCTTCTTTAATGGTATCCAGAGACTCAGTCACTGCCGCATCAATAAATCCGCAGGTATTTACAACAACAACACCTGCATCTTGAAACGTGGAAACCAAGTCATACCCTTGTGCACGCAGTTGAGTAATGATACGTTCTGAATCTACCAATGCCTTAGGACAACCTAAGCTAACAAAGCCTACCTTATGGTTCATAATTTAAAAACTTTAATCTGTAAAAAAAATGGGCGAATTATAGCTCTTCTAGGATGATTTTGTCTAATTATCTGATTAATCAAGCGCTGAGGCTTGCGTTAATTGTTCTAAAAATTTACTTGCAGAAGCCTCACCGATAAGACGCAGGTTACTTTGTTCATTGCCTTGTTTATTAAAAAATAAAAAAGTGGGAGGAGCCACAACCCCATAGTGCTGAAGTAAGGCTTTATCTTGAGCATTATTGGCAGTGATATCGACTTTCAAAACAATAAAGTTTTTTAAAGCGGCTTCAACTTGCGGATCTTTAAAGGTGGTCGCTTCCATAATTTGACAAGAAGTACACCAATCAGCATAGAAATCTAACATTACCGGTTTCCCCTGGGCTTTGGCAATGTCTATTGCATGTTGTATTTCACTTGGGGTGCTAACAGTTTCAACAGAAAAGTTGGGTTTTGCATTGGCTGTGGCTTGCATTCCAGCCAGGGGTTGTAGGGGATTACTATTTCCCATACTGGCGCCAATGAGTATTAATAAACCATAAACCAAACTAATAAGACCAACACCTTGTTGAAACTTTCCTAAATTGGAGGCAGGTCTGCTAAGAGCACCACAATACAGGCCGACAAAAATTAGCAGACCTGACCATAACAGCATGACTGCTGCTCCAGGTAGAATTCGACCTACCAGGAAAATGGCCACAGCCAAAAGCAATATTCCAAAAAATATCTTAACACCGTTCATCCATTGGCCGGCTTTAGGAAGCCATTTCCCAGCGGAAGTACCGATTAATAAGAGTGGTGTGCCCATGCCAAGGCCTAAAAAAAATAAAGCCAGGCTGCCAAATGCAATATTATTGCTGTGGGCGATATAACTTAATGCACCAATTAAAGGGGCTGTAACGCAAGGTGATAAGATTAATGTTGAGAAGCAACCCATAAGAGCAGCCCCTAAGTAATGGCCACTGGCCTGATGATTTCTAACGCCAGCCAATTTAGCTTGCCAGGAAAGTGGCAAACGTAATTCGTAATAGCCAAACATTGAGAGGGCTAATAAAACAAAGACTAGGCTAAAGGTGCCAATAGCCCAGGGTGATTGCATAACTATTTGTAAATTGCTTCCTAGTAACGCAACGACAGCACCTACTACTGCATAGGTGACAGACATACTAAGAACATAACTTAGAGATAAGAAAAAGGCTTTACGGGTGGAAATCTTGTTACCATGCCCCACAATAATCCCTGAAAGTACAGGAACCATGGGTAAGATACATGGAGTAAACGACAACAGTAAACCAAACCCAAAAAAAGTTAAGATGACAACACCCCAATGTTGTTGGGTGAGGACTCTTTCAATTTCATCCGTATCTGACGCGCTGGCAGGTAAAGAATTTTCCTCTTGAGGAGAAATATTTTCCATACTTACATGAGTAAGAGCCAAGCTATTGTCAATTGTTAATTTAATCTGCCGAGTTTCTGGAGGATAGCAAAAACCATCATCGGCACAGCCTTGAAAACTTAGATTAATTAATGTTTCACCAGGACTTTCCCCTAAGACTGGGACTGGAAGTGATAATTCATTGCGATAAACCGAGTAGTTATGCCCTTGTTTATCGATTTTCGTTAACGGGGCAGGGAAGAGTAAAGTACCCATATGGACATTGCTATTGGGCTGCATCGTTAATTTGATACGATCAGCATAGAGAAAATAACCTGGCTTTACTTGCCAATTAATCGATAGGGTATTAGGGTCAACCTGTTTTGCATCAACCTGAAATACTTCGGTCGCAGGCAATGGACTTGCATGGTTAATGAAAGGGACAAAACAAAGGAATGAAAATAATAACCACTTTCTCATTGATAATTTACAATTAGCCAAATAGTAGTTCATTGTAGTAGCAGTATTAAAAAAAACCAAAAAAAATTTTCAAATTACCCCTTGAAAGCCAGTGGAATGCCCCCATATGGCTGTCATCAGCGAAGTACAATGAAAAGAAACATCATGTATCTGGCATTGTGTAACGCTAAAAAATCAGAGCTTACTCTGAAAATTATAGGTGATAATTAAAAAAACCAGGAGAAAACAAGTATGAAAATTCGTCCTTTACACGATCGTGTTGTTGTTCGTCGTATGGAAGAAGAACGCACCACAGCCGGCGGTATCGTTATTCCAGATAGCGCTACTGAAAAACCTATGCGTGGTGAAGTTATCGCTGTCGGTGCTGGTAAAGTATTAGATAACGGCGATGTTCGTGCCTTGGCTGTGAAAATTGGAGACGTCGTTCTCTTTGGCAAATACTCTGGTACAGAAGTTAAAGTAGCAGGTCAAGAGCTAGTTGTGATGCGTGAAGACGACATCATGGGCGTGATTGAGAAGTAAATCGAATATCTAAAGATTGAAAGGAGATTTTATAATGGCTAAAGAAGTACGTTCAGGTGATGATGCACGTCAACAGTTGATTGCTGGTGTAAACATTTTGGCAAATGCTGTACGTGTTACAATGGGTCCTCGTGGACGAAATGTTGTATTAGAAAAATCGTTCGGTGCTCCTACAGTAACTAAAGACGGTGTGTCTGTTGCTAAAGAAATTGAATTGGAAGATCGCTTCCAAAACATGGGCGCACAAATGGTTAAAGAAGTTGCTTCTAAAACCTCTGATGCTGCTGGTGATGGTACGACCACTGCTACTGTATTAGCTCGCGCTATTATGGTTGAAGGCAACAAAGCAGTTGCTGCAGGCATGAATCCAATGGATCTAAAACGCGGTATTGATAAGGCAGTTGCAGCAGTTACCAAAAAACTGCAAGAAATGTCTAAGCCTTGCAAAGACGGTAAAGCAATTGCTCAGGTTGGAACAATTTCTGCAAACTCTGATCAATCTATCGGTGCTATCATTGCTGAAGCAATGGAAAAAGTAGGTAAAGAAGGGGTTATTACTGTTGAAGATGGTAACAGCCTTGAAAATGAATTATCTGTGGTTGAAGGTATGCAGTTTGACCGCGGTTACATTTCTCCTTACTTCATCAACAACCAACAAAACATGAGTGCTGAGCTTGAGCATCCATTCATTCTTCTGGTTGACAAAAAGATAGCAAACATTCGCGATATGCTTTCTGTATTGGAAGGGGTTGCCAAGTCTGGCCGTCCTTTACTAATCGTTGCAGAAGATGTTGAAGGCGAAGCGTTGGCAACATTGGTTGTTAACAACATGCGTGGTATCGTTAAAGTATGTGCTGTAAAAGCACCTGGTTTTGGCGATCGTCGTAAAGCAATGTTACAAGATATTGCTATCCTAACTAACGGCCAAGTCATTTCTGAAGAAGTTGGTAAGAGCCTTGAAGGTGCTTCATTAGATGATTTAGGAACTGCAAAACGTGTTGTAGTGACTAAAGAAAACACAACTATCATTGATGGCGAAGGTAAAGAAGCTGAAATCAACGCTCGTATTACTCAAATCCGTGCTCAGATGGAAGAAACTTCTTCTGACTATGATCGTGAGAAGTTACAAGAGCGTGTTGCTAAACTAGCTGGTGGTGTGGCAGTTATTAAAGTTGGTGCAGCTACTGAAGTGGAAATGAAAGAGAAGAAAGCGCGCGTTGAAGATGCATTGCATGCAACTCGTGCTGCGGTAGAAGAAGGTATTGTTGCCGGTGGTGGTGTTGCCTTGATTCGTGCACAAAAAGCATTGGATGGTTTAAAAGGTGATAACGCTGACCAAGATATGGGCATCAACATTCTTCGTCGTGCTATTGAATCTCCACTGCGTCAAATCGTAGCTAATGCTGGTTACGAGTCTTCAGTAATTGTTAATAAAGTTGCTGAAAACAAAGATAACTTTGGTTTCAACGCTGCAACTGGTGAATACGGTGATATGGTTGAAATGGGTATTCTTGATCCAACCAAAGTAACTCGTACTGCTCTACAAAATGCAGCTTCTGTAGCTAGCTTAATGTTAACTACTGAGTGCATGATTGCTGATCTTCCTAAGAAAGATGAGGCTGTAGGCGCCGGTGATATGGGCGGCATGGGTGGAATGGGCGGCATGGGCATGATGTAAGCCAAGCTTGCTTTCTTTCCAATAAAAAACCCGCTTTTTAGCGGGTTTTTTTATTGTGATAGGAAGTGGTCTAAACTAATAACAAAGGTAAAGCAATTTTACTTTTTCCCTTTTACAAGGAGGCTCACATGGTAAGCCAACGCAGTGTGGTCAAGGCCAGTGAAGTTACCGGTGCCGATGTAAAAAATATGGATGGAGAGAGCCTGGGAACCATCAATGAAGTGGTTATTGATAAAGCATTCGGTAAAGTGAATTATTTAGTATTAGAGTTTGGCGGTATTTTAGGGTTTGGTAATAAATTCTTTGCGCTTCCATGGCATTTATTTAAATATGATAAAACTGACGACTGTTTTTTGATTGATATAGACAAAGAAAGGCTTCAACATGCGCCAGGTTTTGATAAGGATCATTGGCCTGATTTTGCTGCACCCGAGTTTGCTACAAAAATTCATAAATACTATGAATAAGTAATGATAACCATCAAATATAAGGAAATATGATGACTAAAAATACCGAAAAATCCAACGGTGGAAAACAAAGTTCGAAGACGTCGCATGAAAAACTTACTGCAGACGCCAAATCCACAGCGAATAAAAATAGAGCTCGAGATACTCAAAAAGACAAAATCGAAGAGCATTATCAGCAACTGAAAAATGAAGCCCATGAGTGGCTGAACGAAGGCAAGAAAAAAATTGAAGAAACTCAGGATACTTTAAATGAGTATCAAGAGACTTTAAAAGAATATAAGGATGAGCTTGCTGAAAATGTAAAGAAAAATCCACTTAAAGCCATCCTCATTGCTGGAGGTATCGGATTTATTTTGTCTTCACTTTTAAGAAAGTGAAAATGATGAACTTTATTGAACATTTGGAAGGATTCTTTGCCAGTAAAATAGCTGCTACCAAGGGTATGTATACTTTATTCAAAATGGAAGCTCAGCTGGCAGGATTAAATATTGTACCTTTGTTATTAAGCCTGGGGGCGCTAATAGCACTTTGCTTCTCAGGTTGGTTAACATTCATGGTATTAATAGCCTATTTACTGATGTTTTTAATGAATCCTTTATTGGCCATCATTGTGGTCTTACTGCTGAATATAATTGCTTTATTTTTTGTAATCAGGAGTTTGGCTTCCTGTATCAAACAGATGAGTTTTGAAAAAACAAGGGCGCTGCTAGCGAATCAGCCTAGGGATAGTTATGAGCTCACGAAAAAAACTACGCGACTCGATAAATCAATTAGAGACTAAATTGCTAATGGAGAATGCTAGGTTAAAAAAGCATAAGCAATACTTTAGTCAGCTGCTACATGAACATAGATACCTGTTTTTAGGACTATTAATCCCAGCTTTTTTGGCAGGATGGCAAGAAGGCAAGCGGGTTTCGACTGGGAGAAGTAGTGGACTGAAGCGTTTTGCCAAGTATATGATGAGTACTTCATTGGCGACATTGAATACTAAAAATTTGTTTAAATAAAGTGATACCATCCATTAGATGGCATCACTTTTATATTATTTTCTATGATCACGTGGATTTTCTGAAGTTCGATGGCTCCCGATTGGCTTGCTCTCAGAGAAGTGCTTATCAGTTTTGTTACGAGGATTGCGTTCATCTCTATCAGAGCGATGGGCGCTGGAATCTGAGCTATGATGGCGATTCGAAGCATCATTAGGACGACGTCCTTGTTGGTCATGGTGGCCAGGTCTGCTGTTTTCGTTTTTATGACTCATAATGAATATCCTTATTGTTAATGAATTTTAAAATGCAGCAAATTTAATAGTAGAAGCTGTTTTTAAAAAATTCCAATAACCAAGGTTATTTTTATTTCTAATATCTTTTAAATTTATTTTCCTGTTTTCTTATCACATATTTTTTATATTCGCACTCAAGCATGGCTAATTCTTCATCGCTTAATTTGCTTAAATCAATGGATTGATTATCAGCTGAGCGATTTGCTTTAATTAATTCATCCAGCTTTAAATTTAAAATGATAGTATCGCGGTTTTGGGTGTGTTGAATTAAAAAAACCATTAAGAAAGTAACAATAGTGGTGCCAGTATTAATAACTAACTGCCAGGTATCAGAAAATTTAAATAAGGGACCGGCAATACTCCAAATAATTATAGTCGCTAAGGCAAGTAGAAAACTCCAGACTGTACCTACAGCATCACTAATAACTTTGGCAAAGCGAGCAAAATAATTATTCGCAGGGTCTTTTTTTGATTTTTTACTCATAGAATTGTCCTTATAATTTTTAATCCCTTCCTTTTAATTCACTACTACTTAGCTATAATTAGCTAGAAGTCCTATTTTGCAAAATTATATGAGTACAATAGAAGTTCTCGATGTCTCGCTAAGAGACGGTGGACATAGAACTAATTTTCATTTCAGTGACCAGGAATTACAACGTATTCTAAAGGCGCTTGATAAGTCAGGAATTGAGTACATTGAAGTTGGTTATAGAAATGGCGTAGTCAATCCAATGAACAATATTGGAAGAGCTGGTATGTGCCAAAAAGATTATCTGAACCTTTGTCAATCCTTCGTTAAGCATGCAAAAATTGCTGTGATGGTTCATCCTAAAAATGTTTCAGAATTTGATCTGCTTGAATTAAAAAAATTGGGTGTCCAATTAGTTCGCGTGTGCATGCTTAAAGATAAATTTAGTGAAGCGACTACTATTCTTAAACAAATCAAAGACTTGTCGTTTGAATTATCTCTTAATATCACCAATATGTCTCATTACGAGGAAGCTGAATTAGATCATCTAATGCAAGAGACCGTTCAATACGAGCCGGATATGATTTATTTTGCAGACTCAAATGGAAGTATTTTCCCTGAAAAAGTTGAGTCCATTTATCAAAAATATACACGTCAATATCTAATTCCATTTGGCTTTCATGCCCATGATAACCTTGGCTTGGCACAGGCTAATGCTATCGCTGCAATTCATTCCGGAGCAAAGTATATTGACACCTCTTTGGCAGGTATGGGAAAAGGAATTGGCAATTTAAAGACAGAGTTTTTTGCGGCATATCTTCGGGCAATCAAGGTAAAAGATTACGATCTTAAACAGCTGCTATTAGCTTCAAATTATATTCGCCAGGATTTAGGGGTAGGCTATGAGCCAATTTCTTTGGATGAATTTCATCGTGGTATTTCTGATCCTGCTTATTAGGTAATCCCTTTTTATCAGTTCGTCACGTTTAGGCTATTCAGCCCTTTACTGGATGCCTCGGACAAGCCGAGGCACGTAGGGAAAGTACAGTAGATCAAACACTGTCTAGGTACCACGGCCGGGGCACGTAGGGGAAGTGCAGTAGGTCAAACACTGTCTAAGTACCTCGGCCGGGGCACGTAGGGGAAGTGCAGTAGGTCAAACACTGTCTAAGTACCTCGGCCGGGGCACGTAGGGGACGTGCAGCAGGTCAAACACTGTCTAAGTACCTCGGCCGGGGCACGTAGGGGACGTGCAGCAGGTCAAACACTGTTTAAGTCCCTCGGCCGGGGCACGTAGGGGAAGTGCAGTAGGTCAAACTCTGTCTAAGTACCTCGGCCGGGGCACGTAGGGGAAGTGCAGCAGGTCAAACACTGTCTACGTACCTCGGCTTGTCCGAGGTATCCAGTAAATTTTCAACTTAGAAAGTTTAATTGGAGATTATTGGATAAGTCGCCTATGATTAAGTTAGCCAGGATTTTTCCTATAGATAATAACTATTATTTCAATTTAAATAATTGATTTTATAAAATATTATTTTTCAGCTATGGTTAGATTATAAACAATAAAATTAAATAAGGAGTTTAAAGATGGAAGACATTATCAAAAAATTATCAGTTCTTATGGCCGATACCTATGCTTTATATTTGAAAACACAAAATTACCATTGGCATGTGACAGGACCTCAGTTTAAAGCCATGCACGAATTGTTTGAAATGCAATATCAGGAACTAGCCGACGCTGTTGATAACGTTGCTGAGCGTATTCGTACTTTGGGTTATAACACGCCTGCAACGTTTAAAGAATTCGAGACTTTAAAACGAATAAAAGATGGTGATGCTAACAAAAATGCAAATGAGATGGTTATTGATCTTGCAAATGATCACGATACGCTAGTAAAAGATATTAACCAGGCACTTTTACTGGCTCAAGAACATCGAGATGAAGGAACTGCAACGTTGTTAGGAGATAGAATTGCAGCTCATGAGAAAGCACGCTGGATGCTAAATGCCTCGCGAGAAAAACACTAGACAGTTCGGCGAACATCACTGAAGGCATTCCAGGTTACTCAGGGATGTTCGCAAGAATTACCCTGTAACCACTGATTAATTACAGCGAGTAACTAGAATTACTCATCTGCTCTTATTAATGGACCCACAGTTCCTCTATCAGGTCTTTCATCTTTAGCTGGAGGTGGGGTAGAAGGTCGTCGTTTTTTACCCCCTGAAACTTGTTTTAATGTATCTTTTTGAAGCTCTCGCTTTGTTTTCTCTTTTTTCATCATTTTACTCACATTTAGTCCTAACGCTTTAAGTATAGATATAAAACCTAAAAATAAGTTATCAAGGGGAGTAGCAAATCTTTTATAATTTGAGAGAGTCTACTTAACAGATAACCGCATGGGGTAGTTATGACCACGATTAATGAAGAGGAAGCATTTCAAGTTATTAAAAAATTTAATGTTTTAAATGCGTCTCGCGCTCCTATCTCTGATTTTGTCGGAATTATTGATCTTGAAAATTTTGAACTTCGTTTACGTGGCAGTGATATTTTTTTCAAAGGGATTGCGGGATTTGCTGATCATCAAATAGGAAAACTTATTTATTTTGACCAATCTTTTGATTGTGAATTACAAAGTAGTCAACAGGAAGGGAATAAAATTACGGTGGCCACCAAGGGTGTCTGGTATGCTAAAACCTGGCAATCACCAGCAGCCTATAGTCAGCAGCTTATCGCTGATTTAACCCACACTTGGGAGTTAGAAAAAAAGACTAACGGTGCCTTGCTTATTGTGGTACACATCTGTGAAACATTTGCTTATCGAAAAGGCCATGCTCCAGGTGATATAGCAAAAGACTTTCATTTGGAACTAAAGTAAACCAAGTCATAGCATTCTTATAAAATTTGTATTTAACTTGGTCAATTGCATTTGAAATTAGAGTGTTCTATAATTTCAAATGAAATATGAGGGCTTTGCTATGAGAACTTCTGAAAACAAACAACATCAGAGAGAACTTGTTCTGACCAAAGCAATTTACAATTTATCGAAATTGTATTCTTTTACTGGTAAGGACCTTAGTGAAATAATCGGTATCAGCGAATCGACTGCTTCGCGCCTAAATCAAGGGAAAAAATTAATTTCTCCGAAAACGAAAGAAGGAGAGATGGCGTTATTGCTTGTTAGAATTTATAGAAGCTTAAATGCTATGGTTGGTAATAATCATGAAAAAGCTAAATTGTGGCTAAATAGCTATAACAAATATTTTCAAAAAAAACCCCTTGAGGCGATGAAAACTATTCCCGGTCTTATTTTAGTCCTTAATTATTTAGATGCTATGCGCGGCAAATTATGAGTCTTTGGGAAATTTGTGAGGGAGAAAAATATAAGAGAACTCTTAAAATTTCTCCATGCCGGGTAGTTGAAGCTCAACATGTTTCTAGTTCCAGAGATTTAGTAGATAGTAGGGAAGAGCATGATCTTCTTGAGGAAATGCTGGAGGAATCAAAACCAGCTATCACTAATAACAGGCACTATTTAATTTTTACCCCCTTTAGGTATCCTCCACTAAAATATGGTTCTCGATTTGGTAGAGAATTTGAACCATCCTTGTGGTATGGCTCTTTTAATCTCCAAACAGCGTTAGCTGAAGTAGCTTATTATCGATTAAAATTTTTTGAGCATAGCTCAACAGATCTGGGTGATATTGAAATTCCAATGACAACTTTTGAAGCTTATATAAAGACTGCACAGGGTATAGATTTAACGAAGCTTCCATTCAAAAAACACAAAAATAAAATTTCTAATAAAAATACCTATGAGTACAGTCAGCCATTAGGTACGGACATGAGACAAGTGGGTATTGAAGCTTTCATCTTTACATCGGCAAGATCAAAAGAATTTGGTAAAAATGTAGCAGCATTTACACCGGATGTATTTTTTGAAAAAGAAGGTCGGTTTATCTTTAATATGCAAAATTGGCGCTGCTGGGCAAATGAGAACGATATTGAATTTACTCGCGATGGAATTTTGAATAAAGAGAGATTATCTTTCTCTAGAAGTGATTTTTAAGTACTAAGCGTTAATCTACTTTTATGCCACTCGGTTTCACACTGATTTTTGCCGGAGTAAGGTTATTGGTTATACGGGTGACCGTCCTATCTACTCGTCGCTGAAGCATGATTTCAACCATAACGGTTTCATTCGGATGAAGAATTTTATTAATGTCAGCCAGGGAGGAATGAAAATCAAGTAATCGGTAATAAGCAAGAGCTTGGTCACTCGCTTCGGGACGCGCTTTAATACGAAATCCCAAATTACCTTGCATTTTTGGCGTATTTATTCCTGCTTCCATGATATCGTAGTCAAGATAATAAGTCAGTTTTCCTCGATTATGCTGGTTTCGCTGGCGATCTCCGAAGAAACCCGTGGGAAGGGCGTGCTCGCTAAATTTCGGACCGGCCGTTAGATAAAGATCATAATCGTCCAGATGATTGCCGCGGTCATCAATCAGTCGAAATATAATCATAGTGTAGCGATTGGTGATGTACTCGCGTTTATAGAGAAGTGTGTTCACAAATTCTATATGCTCATTTTTCTGGGTTTCTTGAGTAAGCTTATCTAACTCTTTTGTCAAGGTATCATAACTGTCACGGGTTTTTACTTTAAGGCATTTCAAAATCCAGATAGCCGTAGGATGAGTGGCGGCATTGGCCAGGGTAATACTGCGAATAATACCCATTTTTTTACCGGAATGTGCACACCCGGGAAGAACCCCAAATGCCATGGGTTGTGTCCGCGTCATTTTGGCGACAATAAGGTTTTCGCCGTTACTACCTTCTTGATGTAATTTTAATAGGCTGTAATTCATGTTTGCAGCAGCTACGCGTACCACCCCATCAGATCCCGCTTCACCGGTGTAGGAGTTAAGAGCATCATAAAGTTGCCGATCAATTTTCTGGCCTGTCAGTACAAAGGAATAAATACCATTCGCGGTGCAATCATAATCAAGCCAACTTTCATTAAGTTCCCAGCTCTTATCGCTTCCAAGCTCAAGCCAATCAAGTACATGCTCGCCTGGTTCGATACCTTCAAAGAAGCTTTTTATACGACCTAATCGAGATTTACCTAATTGAGCAAGCGCAGACCCATGATTGGCAGGAGCCAGCATAATAAGATGACTCAATGGGCATTTTGCAAGATTATCCTTAAAATATAAATCCATCCATTTACGAACAATGGGGCCACCGGCAGAGTGGGTGATACAAGCAAAACGCTCTCCCTTGCCTAGCTTATCCGCAATTTCATCACGCACAGCCTGATTAAATGCACGCGCTATATCGTCGACGGTTACAGTATCGTCAAAGCTGATATAGTGCCCGAGGTAGATATTACCAACCTGAATATCCAACTTTCCGTCCTGACTCTGATTTTCAAGCCATTGTGGAAGCTCTCCATAAGTATTGGTATGTGTGACACTCCAGCCATGAACGAAGATAACAATCATAACTTCTCTTAACCCATTGACATTACAAAGGATTGTTGAATAAATCGATGATATTGGATTATTTTACATGAAGATAGCGAAGTCAAATAGCAAATATAATCAGTGCAGCAAGTAATGTTCACAAAGCAATCTTTCACCTATAAAAGCTATATGCCTTACAAGCACTAGAGAATAGTCTGGGGATTTAATGTGTCCTTAAGTTAGTGGAGTTCAGATCTAATTAAACTAATTAGGAGGTGTGATTGAGATTTCCTGACTATTTGACAGCGGAGCTGTTTTATAGCTAACGCATCGCTTTACTACAATTTTCTTATGGGCTGATAAGGCACAATTTATTGTAGCACCTGCTTGATTGTATATAACTAACTTGAAGTTGCCAGGAACATCCCCACTCAGATTTATTCTGTAGTGTTCTGGATTAGGAATACTCTTAAAAACATCAATCATACAATGGGCTAATTCGCTCCGATGTTTATGTTTCACCTCATAACATTGTCGCATTACCTGAAGAGCAACATCTAAAATAAGGTTAGAGGTAGTATTAGCAATGGCACTATAAATTAATGGCAAGTAAAAACTCTATTTTATTCATATGGATAGGCTAAGTTGTATCTTTATTCTTTCTCATTGTTTTCTAACTTATGGCCATCTAGATATCGTTCACTACGTGTATTTTCTTGTGTTTCTAACTGTTTTTCTTTTTTTGTCCTTCCGAATCTAACACGATTTTCAGAGGCCTTTTTTTCTTTTTTCAAACGAATTTTAGCCTTTCTTTTTTTACTAAGATTAATGATGTCTGCCATAGTGCCCTCTAAATCAATATAAACATTTGAAATGGCTGAAAATCCCAAAGGAATCCGACATTTAAAATTTGGATTTAAAATTTCAATTAAATAAACTATCTTAGTTTTTAATTATCGGCCACAATTCGATTGATTATTTTACTCTAAAAAGGATTTAGGATTTCATCAATGCAATTTCTTTTTTCTGTTGGCCTTTTTCTAAGTGCAAGTTTATTATTTGTAATTCAACCGATGGTGGCAAAGGTTTTGCTCCCTGTTTACGGTGGAACGCCGGCAGTCTGGACAATATGCATGCTATTTTTTCAGTCTCTGCTATTAGCGGCCTATGGTTATGCCTGGGTTCTTAGCAAGCTAAAGACAGTCTGGGAGTGGCGTTTATTGCATACTATTGTTCTCTTGGTGAGTCTGTTGAGTTTACCCTTTTTGTTTATTGTTTCTGCAGAGAAAGGGATTCCTGAATTTGTTATTTTACGTCATTTAATTTATCAGTTGGGTCTACCTTTACTCGTCATTGCTGCATCAGCCCCTCTTTTACAATTTGCTTATAGTCAAACACAAGACAAGAAAGCCAATGATCCTTATTTTTTATATGTAGCAAGCAATGGAGGCAGTTTTTTAGCGTTGTTAGCTTACCCTTGGCTGGTTGAGCGTTATTGGGGTTTGAAGGAGCAGTTTCATTATTGGATGATCGGTTATTGTATTTACCTTATTATTTTATGCGTCATTTTGTTTGGAGTATCTTATAAATCGACATTGAAGCAAGAGGTGAAAAATAAGCCTCAATTTTCCCTACTACAACTCCAATGGATTGGTTATAGCTTTATTCCGTGCAGCATACTGCTTGGGGTAACATTTTATATTTCGACAGATATTGCGGCAACGCCAATATTTTGGATTCTTCCTTTAGCGCTTTATTTACTCTCGTTCATAATCACGTTTGCCAAGCATCCTGTTATTTCTTTTTCCTGGGTAGAGCGTAATTGTCTATTTTTTTTCATTTTTCCAATGATCAGTTTTATTGTGGGTAACGCACTCTCAGCAGGGCAAATGATTCTATTTCATCTGATTAATTTTTTTATAATGGCCCTGCTATGCCATGGTCGATTAATTCAAACTCGTCCACCGGCAAATCAATTAACCAGTTTTTATTTTTGCCTGGCGTTAGGGGGCGTGTTGGCAGGATTTTTTAATAGTTTAATAGCCCCAAGAATTTTTAACGACTCTTACGAATATCCTTTTATTTTAGCCTTGGCCATATTGTGTATTCCAGCGAATAAAAAAGGCATGAGTCTAATACCGGGTATTATTTTTTTGATATTGTTAATTAATTATTTCTTACCCAATATTTCCTGGTTAGCCACATTGAAGAATTATCATGTCGCTGAGTTTTTGTCATTGTGCTTAATTGTGTGTTGTGCAGGCAATAAATTCAGCCTGTTTGTCAGTGTCAGTATTTTATTTGTTTTCCTATTTTCCCCCGGGTTAAAACCTAACACCATTCTTGCCCAGCAGAGAAATTTTTACGGAATTAAAACAGTATCTGCGATACCTGGATCACATGTCTTAATCAGCCAAAATACATTACACGGTTTTCAATTAACTAATCCTAATAAAAACGACATCGGCGCTTTGGGCTATTATGGGCCGCCTGCACAGGTCGTAAAGCTGCTACGACAGCAGAAAAAGCCACTAAATGCCATTATTTTGGGATTGGGAACGGGAATGATGGCATGCCAGTATGAGCGGGATGAAACATTACAAATGGTGGATATAGATAGACAAGTTATAAACATTGCTAAAAATCCACAATTATTTACTTACCTGAAGGATTGTTCGCCAAACATTACCCTTGAGGAAGGGGATGGGCGCCTGGTACTCCAGAATGCTCCTGATAAGCGTGTAGACGTATTAGTTATTGACGCATTCACCTCGGATTCAATACCGATTCATTTGTTAACGCTGGAAGCATTTCAATTGTATTTAAAGAAAATTACATCTGATGGAGTAATTATGGTGCATATTAGTAATCGTCATTTGCGGTTGTTGCCTGTACTTACTGCTGTAGGACGTCAGCTTGATTTAATTGTTTTACATAAATTTCAATCTGAGAATACAAAGGAAGGCCAGCTTGCATCTGAATGGGGGTTGCTCACCAGCAATCAAGCCTTCGCTGTTTCTCTGATGCGCTCTGCAAATTGGCAGTTTGTCGCAGAAAATGACGCTCGTTTATGGACAGATGATTATTCCAATCTAATACCATTGTTAAAGTGGTAAGTCTGTTTAGGCAGATGATTTAGAAGATTTGTTAATGCTCTGCTCAAAATCTTCCACTGTATTTTCACTATCTGTACCAGGACGATACCAAAATGAATCTCTTTTTCCAGCGGTAGCAGCTAAAGCAAATAAACCTATCCCGCTTAATACTAGTAGAAAGTTAATGATTATTTGTTTCGCTCCACGGTGTGTTTTTAGTTCGGGTGAGTTTCTGGCTTCAGTGAGGGTGTCTGAAATGCGTTTTAGTTGGTTTTGCGTCAATGGTTTGGTAGCTAGATTAGTTTCAGCACAGATAGCTATTATGTTCTGATGGGCTCTTTCTAATACTCCAGCAACTGTTGATTCACCACGCGCTGTCAGCTCCTTAATCTTTAACCCTAAAAGTGTAGTATGACGATGAATAACTTCTTCAGCATTATCGCAATATTGAAATTTGGACTTCCCCTCTCTGAATATATACTTGCCGCTAATAGTAGTTAGGGCAAGGGGCATCAATTTAGTGATGCCAGCCTCACCTACAAGCGTGTCGATCAAGGTTTGCAATTGATTGGCTTGTTCTTTACGCACCCTAACTATGAATTTGTCATCGAAGGGCCATGATTTCTTACTGACTGATTGATCAGGGGTTTGAATCCCTGGATTCGTAACCACACGAGTCGACAGGGTACATGCAACTTCTGCTTGTTGTTCTAAAATTTTATCCAATTCCTTTGGTACATCTTCTCTTGCCATAGTATTAATTTTTACTATGAAAGCATGCTTTTCTTTAGTCAGGTCAGTAAGGCGCATGCTTGCAAGTTGACCAAGATGCTCAACAATCCTCATCCCATACTGAGAATTTGTAAGATCTTCTAAATCAGTAATATTGGCATGGGCTACTAATTCTTCGCCTATAAGCCCTTTAATTGCTTTTCGATACTCTTTAGAATCGTTATCTGTAGGAATACTCTTTATTTTTTGAGCTAACTCAAGGAGTTTGTCACTTGTCGCTTTGTTAAAGGCATCATTCTGTAAATCACGGCATACTTGTCTAATATTGTTAAGTCTTAATGTATCTGGCTTTACAAGATATTCTTCAACAAGTAAAAAAATATTATCGGTCATAATAAAAGCCTACGTAAGGAGCATAACGGTATTATAAAACATAATTATTAAGATTATGTTAACGTGTAGCCGACTGCCTGGTAATGGCAGTGGGTTATGCAATTCTTGTATGCATTCGAAGAAAACCCTGTTGTCGGAGGCGCCAGCGAGGCTGCATCAGAGGGGTATTTTAATGGGGAGGTTTCTATACTTCTGCCAAATTCCCTTCAGTATCCACGCAGATTCGTAGCCTGGTTGACGTGTAACGGCAACCGGGTTATCAAGTTTTTTAATCATGTTGAAAACCCGGTTGTCGCAGGCGCCAACCAGGCTACGAAGGTGCAGTTTTAAGGGATGCTCTATTATACTTCTGCTAGATTTCCTTTAGTTTCCAACCAGACTTTGCGATCAGCTGCTCGTTTCTTAGCGAGCATCATGTCCATGAGCGCTAAAGTAGCTTCTTCATCGTCTAGAGTTAGCTGGATCAAACGTCGAGTATTAGGATCCATGGTCGTTTCTCTCAATTGCATGGGGTTCATTTCACCAAGACCTTTAAAACGTTGAACATTGATCTTCGCTTTCGAGGTTTTACTAAACTTCTCTACTATTTTTTGTTTTTCTTCATCATCCAGGGCGTACTGTACCTCTTTTCCAGCATCAATACGGTAAAGTGGGGGCATGGCAACAAAAACATGGCCTGCCTGAACTAAAGGCTTGAAATGACGTAAAAATAGAGCACATAGCAAAGTAGCGATGTGAGCACCATCTGAGTCCGCATCAGCCAGAATACAAAGTTTGCCATAACGAAGACCAGAAAGATCCTGAGAGCCCGGATCGACACCAATAGCAACAGAGATATCGTGAATCTCTTGAGAAGCAAGCACTTCAGAGGAGTCAACTTCCCAGGAGTTTAGAATCTTTCCACGTAAAGGCAGGATTGCCTGATAATCTTTATTACGTGCTTGTTTGGCTGAGCCTCCTGCTGAATCTCCTTCCACTAAAAATAATTCTGCCTGACTTAAATCCTGTTGCAGGCAATCTGCTAATTTTCCGGGAAGAGCAGGGCCTTGGCTAATACGTTTACGTGCTACCTGTTTTGCTTGTCTAAGACGTTTTTGTGCGCGTTCAATCGCAAAGGCTGCAATGATTTCACCTTGGCTTCGATGTTGATTGAGCCAGAGTGCGAAGGCATCTTTGACGACATTGCCCACGAAACTTGCCATTTGGCGAGAACTAAGGCGTTCTTTGGTTTGTCCTGCAAATTGAGGCTCTTTCATTTTTACAGACAGAACATATTGGCAAGGTTCCCAGAGGTCGTCTGCTGTTAATTTCACGCCTCTTGGTAATAAATTTCGTAATTCACAAAATTCAGACAAGGCATCATACAGTCCTGAACGTAGTCCATTGACATGTGTACCGCCTTGAGCCGTGGGAATTAAATTAACATAACTTTCGCTTAACCCGCTGTTGGTAGTGGCTGACCATGCAAGGGCCCAATCCGCTGTTGCCTCTTCACTGGCAAATTCCCCAACAAAAGGCTCATCAGGAAAATAATCTGAAGGCAAGGATTGTTTTAAGTAATCCGCCAATCCTTTTTCGTAACACCAATGAGTTTCTTCGTTAGTGGCCTTGTTAATGAAGGTCATCGACAAACCAGGGCATAAAACCGCTTTAGCACGAAGAACATGACCCAGGTGTTTTACAGAAATTTTGGTGGTATCAAAATATTTCGCGTTTGGCCAAAAACGAATAATAGTGCCGGTATCGCGTTTTTTGGTTACGCCAATTTCATTTAACTCTTGAATTTTATCGCCATTGGCAAAGACCATACTATACATGATACCATTGCGCTTGATGGTCACATCCACGCGTTCTGATAATGCGTTCACTACAGAAACGCCCACGCCGTGCAAGCCGCCAGAGAAACTGTAATTTTTGTCTGAAAATTTACCGCCCGCATGAAGACGGGTCATAATCACTTCGACACCACTTAAACCGAGTTGAGGGTGAAGATCAACTGGCATACCGCGACCATTATCTTCCACTTCGACGGAACCATCTTCATGAAGAATAACGATGATTTGACTGGCAAAGCCGGCAATCACTTCATCAACACTATTGTCAATTACTTCCTGGGCCAAGTGGTTAGGTCGTGTCGTGTCAGTATACATACCTGGGCGGCGTTGAACAGGTTCAAGACCACTTAACACCTCTATCGCGTCAGCTGTGTAGTTTTCAGACATTGATTCGCATAACTCGTGTAAAATAAGCAATAGTGTAGCATGAAAATAGCGTTGTAGGGCTAAGAGCCAGACTAAAACCAATCAGTCTATCATTTACTCAACAACAATCTCTCCAAATCGATCTGCGTAATTTAGAGGCTTTTTGGCTAAGGCTATTGCTGTTTGTAATGCGGTATTCATAAATATTTTCGCTAATTCATCATTGCGTGTTGCTGTTGGATTGCCTTCATCACACTGCATTTGAATACGTTTGTCTAAAGGAAGTTGGCCTAATAGGGGGATTGTAAACGTCTGGCTTAATATTTCTCCCCCGCCATGGCCAAAAATGGCTTCCTGGTGGCCGCACTGGCTGCAAACATGAAGAGACATATTTTCGACTAATCCAAGAACATCAATATTGGTGCGGGCAAACATCTTAATGGCTTTCTGAGCATCCAGGGTTGCTACGTTCTGGGGCGTTGTTACGACGACTGCTCCGGCCAATGGAATTTTTTGCACAAGACTTAATTGGATATCCCCTGTACCCGGAGGTAAATCAATCAGTAGATAATCCAACTCATCCCATCGTGTGATATCAAGCATCTGGATCAGTGATTTTGCAAGCATAGGACCTCGCCAAATTAAAGCTTCCTGACTATTCGTGAGATAGCCAATTGACATGGCTTGAACCCCATGAGCGGTAATAGGTAAGTAGTGATCATCACTGACTTCTACTGATTTCGTATTGCCTAGCATCAATGGAATACTTGGGCCATAAATATCAGCATCTAGAATACCCACTTTGGCGCCTGATCGTGCCAAAGCAATGGCTAAGTTAATGGCTACCGTTGATTTCCCCACCCCTCCCTTACCTGAGGCGATGGCAATTAAATTTTTTGCGCCTTTTAACCCTTTTCCAGGGAGTTGGGTGCGATGTGCTTTAATAAAAAAATTAAAGGTAATTGTAATTTGGTAATCAGGTAAGGCTTGTTGCAAGCGTTCTCGAAGAGGAGGCAGTAAACTCTCTTCTAAAGGTAGGGTAGGGAAGCCCGCATGGAGTGTGATGTCGATGCAGTTACCGTCTGCGGTAATGACAGGTTTTAAGCCCATTTGCTGTGGGGTGAGATTAAGTGACTTATCTTTGACAGTATTCAGCAATTCAGTAATAGTATTTTCAAATTTCATACAACAATCCACAGAGCTAATCTAATTGGAGATAATACCAGATAAAGGAAGTAATTTAATGTGTCGTTGTATTTTAAATTAAACTGTAATTACGTGGTGAATATCAATTAAATGATGGGTCATCGGACCCATCAATTTAGCTCGATGGAGTTTTAAAATCTTTAACGTCAAAATCGTCAAAAAGACTGGTAACATTATCACTATCATGAGTACTATCCATGTGATGAATTTTTTCCATAGCCTTAATTAAGGCAGGGTTTTTGGAAATTAACTTATTTTGCTTATCAATCCAACCCAACTCAATAATAATATCTCGAGTACGATTTCCTTTTTCATGTAAAGCATGCCTTAAAATAGCTTCTACGGTCAGAGTAGGTGCTTTATAAGCAATATTTGAGCTTCTAAAAAATCCAAACCACCCGTCCATATCATCTTTCCATTTTTGCCCATAATTCTCACGAAATTGGGTTAAAAGTGATTCATGAGGGGCAGAAAAGTGATATTTTTTACCAAATTCGTCATAAAATTTTTCAGCTAATATTTTATGAACATGGGCACTTGGATGCTTGTCATCCCAAAACATGTAACCCGGAGCTGGAGAGGTTTTATTTGCATTTAACTTAAAATCTTCTGATTCAATGTAAGGAGAATGTTTTTTCTTAGGATCTAGGCCATATTGTTGAGGGTTGTTATAAGCATCCGTAAAAACTTTATTCACGTCAAAAATATCAACGGAACAGTCAGGGTATTTTTTGGCGAGTTCTTCAACTTTTTCTTTTAACAAGTTATTAAAATACTCACATACCTCGTGTGCACTTGTCTGCTTTTCTCCACCCAACTTAACAAATTGTGGTGTCAGTGATAAATCAGGTAAGTTAAATAATGCAAAATGAGAATAGCCAGCTTTGATTAGTTCTTCGACATTCTCAATTCTTGCCATAACAGCCTTTTTTGCTTCCTCTTTCGTAGGAGCACTATTGGCTGTTATCAGGTCATTCGCACCTGACCATTCCGTGATTAAAGTTCGTTTTTTATGCTCAGGCGAAATGACACGAGCTTTGTCGTCGGCTAAGAAGAGTTCACGCTTTGCTTTGAGATTAGAGACGATATGTTCTGTGGCCAGGAGTTTGATGTTTGCAGTGAGTCGTCCTGTGTAATCGTATGACGTTAAACCCCCTTCATCGTAATAGCGAAGGAAATCTTGTCCTTGAAGAGTGAGTCGTTTGTAATTCTCAAACTGTAAATCTTTAAGTTCTTTTTCTATACCAGGGTCATGTTCAATAATGTCATCGGCAATCTCTGTTGCGCTTTCACCATGATGCTTACGTCGGTCAATGATACTTTCTTCAACAAGATCAGTTCCTAAATCTGTGTCCCAAACATAGCCATTGGTAAAAGCACCATCGGGAGATTTACCTTTTAAGCCACTTAGACCATCCATTGGAATAACACCACCTAGTTTTTTATGGTCCATAAAGCCTGGATCAGAAAGACTATCGCCGAAAGTTACGAGATGTTCTATTAATATTTCAGACATGGTTACCCCAATGATTATTTTTAGAAATGAAGAGAGTATAAAATGACATTCTTAAAGTAATATTAAATACCATAAAGTCAAGGAATTAATCTAATAGGTTATTTAATTTTTAGAACAATTGCTGATTTGGGTTCATACTCATAGATACAAGGTGTAAAAAATAACTGTCAAAAAAAAGGATTTAGCAAGGAAGTCGTTTATGAAAGCATTAGTACAACAATTTAAAATTCTGGTTTTGTTGTTTATTTGTAGTTTTCTTGCCACATCTATTTTCGCTGCCTCCAACACCTTTCCAACTGTGGCTCGCCTTAGTTACATGAAGGGTGTAGTTAGTTTTTCGCCTGCTGGTATTAATAAATGGATTAAAGTCAGTTTAAATCGTCCACTAGTCATTGGTGATAGGCTTTGGTCTGATATTGATGGGCTTGTTGAGTTGCAGCTCGGTGCTGCGGTGATTCGGTTAGGTAACCAAACCAGTCTTAAAATTTCCAATCTAAACAATACCATTGCTCAATTCCAACAAACAAACGGCAAACTTGCTTTAAGCATTAGATCAGAAAACAGAGATAGACGCTATGAAATTGATACCCCCAACTTGGCATTTACCACCACGAAGTCAGGGTATTATCGTATCGATGTTGATAGTAAAAAAGGCATAACAGTTGTTACTGTGCTTAAAGGACGAGGTGATATTTATGGAAAAAATGCCTCATTCAAAATCAAGGAAGGGGAAACCTGTCGCTTTACAGGGAATGATTTAAAAGGACATCAATGCAGTGCTGTCGGTCCAATAGATGATTTCGATCGTTTCAATCAAGAAAGAGACCGTCGTTCAGTAAAATCGGTTGTTAAATATGTTTCGCCTGAAATGATCGGGTATGAAGACTTAGAACACTACGGCACGTGGAAAGTCAATAAGACTTACGGCCGCGTATGGGTCCCCCATGTTACTGTTTCAAATTGGGCACCTTACAGAATGGGACACTGGGTATGGCTTAATCGCTGGGGTTGGACATGGATTGATGATCAACCTTGGGGTTTTGCACCGTTTCACTACGGTCGTTGGCTTCGATGGCAAAATCAATGGACATGGGTTCCAGGACCTCGTCATATCGAACCAGTTTATGCGCCTGCGTTAGTTGTTTTCGTTGGAGGAAGACAGTTTAATTTACAAGTGAATGGTTCGCGGGGAATCGCGTGGTTTCCTCTTGCTCCCGGGGAAGTTTATATTCCTCCTTATCAGGTAAATCGTAATTATTTTGTTCAAATCAACATAAGCAATACGGTAATTAATCAAACCTATATTAATCAAGTTTTTAATGCGCCAAAGATTAATATTGTTTATCAGAACATCAATGTACCTAATGGTATTACTGCGGTGCCCACTGCAGCATTTGTACAATCAGCCCCGGTTAATACTGCAGTAGTACAAATTTCACCAAAAGCGCTATCGAATGCTCCAAAATCACCGGTGGCAACAGTAGTGCCTGGGCCTGCCAGTGTACAAGGTGGGCATGACTCTACGAACGTTGCACCGAGCAAAGAGATAGTGAGTGAACAAGCAATCACAAAAAATGAACCACCCCCTGCGCCGGTACCATTTACACAAGAACAACCATTACTGGAAAATAATCCTGGCAAACCATTAACTAATGAACAGTCTGAACAACTCTCTCAACCTTCACAAGAACAACAAAATCCAGAGGCGAAACAAACTCCTGATGTTCAACAAAATCCAGAAGTACAACAAGCGCCTGATGTTCAACAAAATCCAGAAGTACAACAAGCGCCTGATGTTCAACAAAATCCAGAAGTACAACAAGCACCTGATGTTCAACAAAATCCAGAAGTACAACAAGCACCTGATGTTCAACAAAATCCAGAAGTACAACAAGCGCCTGATGTTCAACAAAATCCAGAAGTACAACAAGCGCCTGATGTTCAACAAAATCCAGAGGTACAACAAGCGCCTGATGTTCAACAAAATCCAGAGGTACAACAAGCGCCTGATGTTCAACAAAATCCAGAGGTACAACAAGCGCCTGATGTTCAACAAAATCCAGAAGTACAACAAGCGCCTGATGTTCAGCAAAATCCAGAGGTACAGCAAGCGCCCGAAGTTCAGCAGAACCCCAATGTTCAACAAACACCTCAGTTACAGGAAGCACCTCCAGTGCAGCCTGCCCCTGAAATGCAGCAAACACCTCATTTACAGCAAGCTCCTGAGTTGCAAAAAGCACCTCAAGTACAGTCAACACCTGAAATTCAGCAAAATGCTACGCCCCCACCTCAGTAAATAGGGTAGGGTGTAGCAATCTACAAAAGATTTTTTCTAATTGTTTGGTATCGCTGCAGAGGTTAGCTTTTCACTATAAGACCATTCCAGCCAAGTCCCTTTTGCAAGATAATAAACTCCGCAACGAATAGGATGGTCAGATTGATGTGCCAAGAGGCGAGCATATTCATTAACTTGCAATCGATGTTCTTCCTGGGTCCCTTCTTCGTCACTACCTGTTTTGAAATCAATAACCCAGCGTTGGCCTTCATGGATGAATGTCCTATCAATAATGCGGGTCATTGGTGTTTCTTCGGTGACAAATAAGGCATATTCATTGGCTTCTTCTTCATGAACTTGAATTAACCAGTTCCCAATAGGCTCTTCAAATAATCTTGTAATTTGCTGTTTTAAATTTTCACAAGCCTCATTAAGTTCTTTTTCGTCAAAACCCACAGATTTAAAACGATTAACGACTAAGTTCCATGGTACCTGCTCAAGGGTTAAGGGATGATTATTACAAATCCATTGTAATAACTCATGAGCAACTATCCCGATTTGACGTGCATTACTTGGATAGGTCATCAGAGTTGCTCGTTCTTCTTGTCCATTAAAAACAGGTAATTGATGATAAAAGCGATTTGGCAAATAGGAACGTAAAGGAAGAGTAGTGGGCAGTTGTTCTTCTGGCAACTCTGTTTGATAGCTAACAAAATCTTGATTTCTTAATAAATTACGAAAGGTGTTTTTCGTATCTTTCTCGCGATTATCAAAAAGGTAAAGACGTTTTTTAGCGCGAGTGACTGCAACATAAAGCAAGCGTTGCAATTCATAATTTTCTTTTTCTGCATCGTATCGGGCAAGATAATTATAAACTAAACATTCCTCTCGATGAGCTGCCTTTATTGGTGATACAAGGAGTAAATCATTTTTTTCGCTACTGGGTAATTTCAACCAACGAAATAAGGGTTGATCATAATTTTGAGCCTTGGAACTTAAACCGGGTAAAATCACACTATCAAACTCTAAGCCTTTTGACTTATGAATGGTCATGACTTGTAAACGCGAGGAAATAGTACGTTGGGAATATAATTTATTAAATTCAATAGTAAACTGCTCTAGGTTGGGATATTGACCCTTAAACGTAAAGCGTTCAAGTAATTGCCAGAATTGTTCAAGGTCGTCTTGTTCTTGTGCATTTAAAATATGTTGACCTTGTAGCTGCTTAAAGGTTAGGGCAATCCAGTCAACCAATGATTCCTGGTGGCGATAATTCAGGGCATTTTTTATGGTTTGATAGACGAATTGTAATCGGGTACGGTGCTCGTCTTGTAGTGGAAATTCATTAATCCTTTCCAAGGCTTCATAAATGGATTTCTTTTTATCCCAATTAGCAATCAAAAGCAGTTCATCAAGCGGTAGTCCACAGAAAGGACTTCTTAATAATGCGAGCCAAGCTAAACGATTGGCAGGCATCAGTAAAACTTGGGTTAGGGTCCACAAATCACGAAGATGAGGAAGCTGGGACAGGCATTCAATTTCAACGCCCTGGAAAGGGATTTGCTGTTCTCGAAGCAAACGGGTAATTTCCATGAGTTGATTGCGAGAGCGAACAAGAATAGCAATATCCTCTTCAGGATGGGTTTCTAGCTCTTTGATGGCACAACTTACAATAGCTTCTGCTTCTTTGGTGCGATTGGGGAACTGATAAGCTTCAATAACACTGGCTTCATTCTCAGGAAGGACTGTGACTGCATGATGAAATGAAATTGCCCCAGATTCAATATCATCGAGTTTTGGAAAAATGGTTTGAAATTGTTGATTGACCCAATTTACGATTGTTGGTGTGGAACGAAAGTTACAACATAATTCCAGCGACTCTAACTTAACGGAACCGATACCTTCTTGTTTTGCTTTTAAAAAAAGTCCAACTTCTGCTTGACGAAAACGATAGATGGACTGCATCGGATCACCTACGATAAAAAGTGTTTTACCATCACCAGATTGCCAGCCGTGCAGCAACTTGGTGAGCAGTTCAAATTGCTGAATAGAGGTATCCTGAAATTCGTCAACTAAAAGATGGTGGATTGTATTATCCAGGTATAATGCCAAATCAGTCGGCTGTTCTTCATGACCTAAAGCAACCAATGCCTGTTGGGAAATTCCGGTAAAATCCACCTCATTATTCTCAGTAAATACCAAATGCAAATGCCCAACCAATAAAGGCAATAATGTGAATAATGATTGCAGAACTTGCCATTGTTCAGGATCGTAATGAGGTGACGGCAAATCTTTGACACGCAGAAGCGTTTCCAGAAATTCTGATTCTGCACTGAGGGAGGTCATAAGTTCTTTACTTGCAGTTTTTAATTCGTCATAGAGTGTATCGTCACAAACTCCTCGTTTAAGACCGACGTGATGATCAAAGCTTTGTCTCAAACTATTTTGAGACGTTAGCAGCAAAGTCGAAAGACTTGTAACAAGCTGACGATTGAGCTCCTCATAATTATGCCAGTCACGTAATGGATAACGAGGAGAGGAGGGATTATTTTCGACGGATGCCAGCATACGAGCAAGAGAACATAACTGCGTTTGGAATTCCTTTGGAATAGAACGTTTAAAGCGCATGAGCTCATGCTGTTCAATGATTCTCAGCATATTTTCAAAACTCGCCTGATTTTGTTCGCGAGCAATATACAAAGCGGATAACCATTGATCGCGACTCGCAAGCAAATCGCTAAACAAAGTTAATAGTTTATCCTGGCGATTATCAAGATGCTTCAATAGCTGTTTAAGAGGATGGTGTAACTCATTAGTAGCCAGAGCATGAGCAAGGCAAGCACGCGCCGCTGTTTGATAATGGGTTTGCGCATTGTCTGTGATTTGAGCATAAGGAATTTGTTTATCTAACAACGGAATAGCTTGGCAAATTGACTGACACAATGCATCAATAGTCATGATGCGTAAACGACTGGACTGTTTCAATAACTGCCAGTTTAATTGCTGGCTCCGTTTCAAAGCATCTTTAGCATAATAAAACGTTTGTTGCTGATGCGAAGAAGAGGGCAGTTTCCCTTCTGCTGCTTGTTTTAAAGCCAATAAAATTCGTTCCCGCATTTCATTAGCTGCCTTACGTGTAAAGGTGAGGGCAACAATTTGTTCGGGTGAAGAGACTACACTCAATAGCCTCAGATATCGTTGGGTTAGTATTTCTGTTTTACCAGACCCTGCTGGTGCTTGTACAATAAACGAGTTGCGAGGGTCTGTGGCTTTTATACGCTGTGGGCTATCCTTGAGCATTTTTCAATTAGTCCATAATAATTTCTTGCGCGGGCGCTCTGAGATTGTAGTGAGAACTCATACAATGTCCATAGGCACCTGTATTAGCAATTAAAATGACATCATTTTCAAAAGTCTCTGGGAATAAACGATCATAACCCAGGGTGTCTCCGGATTCACAAATTGGACCTACCACATGGGCAAAGCCTGTTTTCTCATTGTTGAGTCGGCTTAAATTAACTATTTCATGATAGGCACCGTAAAGGGCCGGGCGAACTAAAGAATTCATGCCGGTCTCAATACCAATAAAACGAACCTTGCCTTTTTCTTTGCACTGAGTAACTTTGGCAAGAATCACACCACTTTCAGCCACAAAAAAGCGGCCTGGTTCAATCCAAAATGACAATTGAGCATGTCCTGACTTGACTGCCATTAGAGAGTCGTCAAGAGCGCTGAGATCGAGAGATTGTTGGCCAGGTTTTTCAACAATGCCTAAACCACCTCCTAGATTGATAATACGTACATCAGGGAATTGGCTCGTAATTGCAGTCAGCATTAAAGCGGTTTGTTGCCACAATTCGGGGGTTAAGATGCCACTTCCAGAGTGAGCATGTAAACCTATCACTTTAATTTGATATTTTTCAATTAATTGTCTGACATGGGATAAATCATTTTGTGGAATACCGAATTTTGATTCATTACCCCCAGTACATACGTATTTATGATGTCCGGCACCACAGCCTGAATCAATACGCAATAGGATTGATTGGTTTTTGAAAAGCTCAGGCCAATTTTCTAAAGGATAGAGATTATCAATGGTAATATGACATCCAGTTGATAGCGCAAATTCGTACTCTGTTCGCGCTGCAAAATTAGGTGTAAAGAGTACACGTTGTCTATCAATCTCAGGGAACAATGTTAAAACCTGCTGTAATTCCTCAATAGAAACACATTCAAATCCTATCCCTTTGCGATATAAGTTTTTTAAGATAGCCGGATGAGGGTTTGCTTTCATCGCATAATAAACTTGATCAATGGCTTTTAGCGCCAGTAATTCGTCGGCCTTACGCGACTGAGTTTTCATATCATAGACATAGCAAGGAGATTGAGTAGATGCCAGATCTAGTAGCTTCTCTTTTTCCTGTTCCCACCAGGGGGCATTTTTTAATCCAGGATTACCGAATTCTTCTTGCCAGCTTTTGGAGTAATAGAAGCTTTGTGGATTATTATCAATCAATAGATTATGAAGCTTCTGACACAGTTTGTCGGCTTGAGATTCATCAACGACAAACGTCAAATTTAAATCATTGGATGCAAGAGACATTAAGTAAACTTGTTGGGCATCAAATACTTCGAGGGTAGGGCCCAATTGCGGCAAAACTGTACGAATATGATGACCAACCAAACTGACAGCACTACAAGGTTCAATCAATTTTGCTCGACCAAAGCGATTTAAATCAGCAAGCAATCCTTCAAGCGCGCGACGATCACGTAATTTGGCATTGCTGTCTAGAGAAAGTGTGATGTTTGCTTCTGAAGAGGACAATAAATCGACCGAAAAGCCATGTAATTTAAAAGTAGTGAAAACGTCGGCCAAAAAACCTACCTGTTGCCACATGTTGATGGTATCAATTGAAATTAAAATAATACTGTGTTTAACCTGAATCGATTTGATAGGGGGGGCTTTATCATCGCTTTCTTTTGAGATGCGAGTTCCGGAATGTTCAGGCATGCGCGTAAATTTAACCACCATCGGAATTCCTGCTTTACGAACCGGAGGTAAGCAGTTTGGATGCAATACTTTAGCCCCCATGGATGCGATTTCCTGAGCCTCATCATAGTTAAGTTGTTTTAGTAATCGAGCATGGGGTAGTAAATGCGGGTTTGCTGTATAAATACCGGGGACATCTGTCCATATCTCACAAACTCTCGCTTGTAGAATCGCTGCTAACAATGCTGCGGAGGTATCAGAGCCACCGCGGCCTAACAAAACTGTTTCACCCTGAGGATTGGCCGCAAAAAAACCTTGAGTAATAATTGCTTGAGCACCACTGTTTGCTAATTTCTGACTAAGTTCAGGATTAGGCTCACTATTACAACGAGCTGCTAAATAATTAACTGCATCCCCATTCCCTGTAATGGGTGTAGAAACCAGGGCCTCTCGGACATCAAACCAAAGACAATCAATACCTTGTTGAGATAAAAATGCATGCCCCAGGCGGGTCATCATTAGTTCACCCAAACTTAGTATTTGAGCACGAGTTTTTGAAGGTGCTTCTTTTAGAAGAGCAATCCCTGTAAGCCATTGCTGCAATTGTGCAAATTCGACATCAATTAAATCAGAGGAAACCTGCAAATCGTTTGCTAATGCTTGATAGCTCTCGCGGATATCAAGTTCAATATTCTGATGCTGATTAATAAGGGCTGCTTCAATTGCTTTTTCTAATTTATTGGAGATTTGAGTTAATGCTGAACATACAAGAACGGGTTGCACATTATTGGTGATATGCTGTTTAGTAATTGCGGCAATATTTTCCCATGTTTGCAAAGAAGAAACGCTAGTTCCACCAAATTTGGTAATGACTTGTTGCATAATCCTAATCCGCGCAAAAAAAGAACACGTTATCATGGGTAGTTGGCATTGACAAGCCAAGACTAGACAAAAGAGTTCGGTAATAATTTTTCATCATGATTCATTTGTACACACGTTGAATTTCTTGTGGCTAGTTTTTGATTATATAGAGAATTTTTTTGCCGTAAGCGTTTGAAATCGTTTCTAATTCATTTATTATCTCTTAGTTTGCAATATCTTTGGGATGCATTTTAACGTAAGGAGTGTCAAGAGTATGCAAAAACCCATGAAAACATTAGTCAGCGCAGCCGTTGTTGCGTTGATGGCGGGCACCGCCAATGCAGGGGGCTTTTCCCTTTATACAGAAAGCAATGGATCTGCCGTGGGCAACTTTGCTGCTGGTATCGCTGCCGAAGCTGCGGATGCATCAACTGGTTGGTATAACCCAGCAGGGCTTTCATTAATTCGTGAGCAACAAGTTTCATTTGGTGGTGTAGGTGTATTCCCTAAATCGGAATTAAGTGGAACTAGTACATTCTCAACAACAGGGATTCCTTTCCCTTATGTACAAACGTTTAATGATTTGGACGGTGCAAAAAATGCTCTTGTACCTTCCGTACACTATGCATTGCCATTGGGCGAGAGTGCAACTTTCGGTTTAAGCATTGTCTCTCCTTTTGGATTAAAAACCTTATGGAGTGAAAGAAGTGCGCTTCGTTATGCAGCTACTTTAAGTGAGCTTCAAACTATTAACGTTTCTCCCGAGATCGGTGGCAAGTTAACCGATAATTTTGCAGTTGGTGCCGGTATTGATCTTCAATACGCACGAGTTAAATTTAACCGTATGCTAGGTGCTCCTGCTTTATTGCAATTTTATAACCTTTTGGGTGTCCCTGTAACGCCTAACTTTTTGGACACAGAAAGCTATAACAAAGGGGATTCATTCGGAGTCGGTTTCCATGCCGGCGTAATGGCAATGTTTAATGATAACCATACACGCCTTGGTTTAAACTACCAATCTGAAATGAGACAAAAATTCCATGGCTTTAGCCGATTAAATGGACGATTAGCAACGCCTGGTCTTGATGTTACAGATCCGTTTTCTGTGCTTGCTGCTGACCCCAATGCACTGTTAAAGACCAATACTTTATCAAGTAACAATATCAGTTTCCCTGATATACTTACTTTAAGTGGTTATCACGATGTTAATGAAAAGCTTGCTCTTCTAGCCTCTGTAGTTTGGACTGGTTGGTCAACTATTCAGACTATCGAATTGGAAAATGCCGTTGCTTACGCACCACCATCAGCTACATTTGCCGGTGGTCAAGTGTTGGTAAATTCTATTTCAACTGAAAATTACAGTGATGCTTGGCGTTTTGCAATTGGTGCTAACTATCGTTTCAATGAGCAATGGATGCTACGTGTTGGTGGTGGTTATGATGAGACCCCAACTAACGACACCTATAGAAGTGTACGTATCCCTGATGCAAACCGTTGGGCTCTTTCTATCGGAGGTCATTATCAGTGGAGACCCAATATTGGTGTCGATGCAGGATATACTCATCTGTTTACAGCTGAAGATCCAGTTATCAATCGAACCGAAGTTGCTGGTACCAGTACTCTTCATGTTAGAGCTCGTGGTAATGCTTATGCTGACCTGGTGGGTGTTCAACTTAACTGGATTATCGATCAACCTGTTCCCGTTCCAACGAAGTAAATTAAAAAGCCACGCTACGCGTGGCTTTTTTTTCCCTAATTTTTGGTCAGCGTCGCTTCGCCTGGACCATTTACTGTCAAAGTATAGCCATTTCCACTGAGTCTGGTAGGGCTAATTTCACCAGTGTCAATATTCAAAGACACTGTCCCTAAATCGACTGGATTTGCAGTATCAGTAGCCATTTTTACAACAGCTTTACATATGTTTTTGTCAGTGTGACCGTAACAAGCCATTCTAACGACATACCAGGAAACTTTTCCATCACTGTTTGCTGCAGTTGGGTGTGGAGAGGGTTTACCCGCTACGTATGCATTAGACTCTACATCAGTCTTATTGTGTGTGACTAAATAGCTTGGGCTTGCTAAGGCTGTTGTTGCAGCTAAAGCCAAAGCAGAAATAGTCAAGCGTTTAAGTATTTGTTTCATATAAGTTTCACTCCATAATTATAAAAAGTTGGGATGAAGCCAGCAAAAAACGGAGTCCATTCCAACCGGCATTTACTATAGGGGAATGCCTGTTAAGAGACAACAGTTTCTACCTATTCTTCAATAATTTAGCGATATCTTTTGCAAAATAGGAAATAATTAAATCCGCTCCTGCGCGTTTAATGGCGAGTAAGCTCTCAAACATTCCTTGCTCTTCATTGATCAAACCTTGAGCTGCAGCATTTTTAAGCATCGAATATTCTCCGCTGACTTGGTAAGCACCTAATGGTATTTCAGGAAACTGTCGTTTAACTCTGAAGATAATATCCAGATAATTCATTGCCGGTTTAACCATCAGCATATCTGCACCTTCTGCTAAATCAAGTGCTGCCTCTCTTAATGCTTCATTACCATTAGCAGGGTTCATTTGATAGGTTTTTCTATCGCCAAACTGTGGGGCACCTTGAGCCGCTTCTCGAAAAGGCCCATAAAAACTTGAACTGTATTTTACAGCATAACTTAAAATAGCGGTGTCGGTAAAACCTGCTTCATCCAGGGCTTCACGAATTGCTTTTACCATTCCGTCGGTCATGCTACTGGGAGCTACCCAATTTGCGCCAGCTTCGGCATGGCTGACCGCTTGTTGAGCCAGAGATGCTAATGTTTTGTCATTATCAATTTGCTCGCCTTTCAAGATACCACAATGTCCGTGATCCGTATATTCGCAAAAGCAAACATCACTAATAATCAACATATCAGGATTCACGGCGCGTATTTTACGTATGGCTTGTTGAATGATGCCGTCGTTGTGCAAGGAGGCGCTGCCATGAGTATCTTTATGAGCAGGAATACCAAAGAGTAAAACTGCCGATATACCTAATTCAGAAAGTTCTTCTATCTCACCAGGTAAATTGTTTAAACTTAATTGAAACTGTCCCGGCATACTTTTAATTTCTTGCTTCTCGGTGAGACTCTCATTAATAAATAAAGGGGCGATAAATTGCGCTGTATGCAAATGTGTCTCTTGTACCATATTGCGTACGGTAGCTGTTTGACGTAATCGTTTTAGTCGTAAAGGGAGAGAATAGTTAGCCATAATTATTCCTTGCGATGTGTATAGAGTAAGTCGATACCACTACCAGTAAGACTGGAATTAACTTGAAGACTGAAAAATTTGTTAAGTAAATAAGTAAGGGTGACAACATTACTGTCAGTTTTTGCCAAACCGTAGTTATAACTGACATACAAGCGTTTGGATAGTGACTTGCCAACAACAACCGATGTTTTTTCAGTCATTTGATTACTTTTAACATCAAATTGTTGATTGCTTTCAACGTTAACATCCACGCCGAGTGTTTGCTTTAATTGTTCAACTAATTGCGTGCCATTTGCCCCGGAGCCTAAATTCATTGATGACATGGCTGCTAATAACAATTGACCTCCTGCTTTGTTAGCTTGGCTGACTGGTCTATCAAGTAAAATCATGGATAAAATGTCTGCTTGAGAGAGAGTGCTGGGGATAGAAAATAATTCAATTTTAGGGGATGTCAAACGACCTGTAACATCAATACCAACAGTGGTTTTTCTGCCAAAATTTGTATTTTGCAAATTAGACGGGTTGAAATCTAATAGTTGGTTTGAGCCTGAAAACATGGAGCCCGTATTCTTGACCCGCCGAATTGCACGAACTTGAATGCCTGGATTCAATCCGGAGCCCCGCGTAAAAATAAGTTGCCCTTGTTCAATCGTCAAATCTTGACCATAAGCTTGGTATTTTCCATCTTTAATAGCAAGTTCCCCTGTTGCATTCAGAGGCTCTTGAGGCAGTTGGTGTAAATGAATTGCCCCGGTTAAAAAACCTTTCAATCCTTTTACACTCAAAGAGACATCATCACCCATTTCCAAGCGCACATCTGTATTAATGTGTAAAGGATTGGCGGATTTTTCATTTCCTTCAAACACGACATCCTCCGAGAGACTAACGGAGTTTGTAAAGGATTGTGGCTTAATTTGCGCTTTAGGGATAACGACCGTACCTTTCACAGTAAGGGCATTAGGTGTCAACTCAAGAGTCAATTTAGGTGATATATTAACCAAATATTCAGGGGTATTAATTAATGTTAAATCATCGCCATCAAGATGAATCGCACCAGTGATGCGAGGATCGAAAGTACCTTGTCCATGCATGGTCAATTGCGTGTTATTGGTAATCAAAGAACCTTCTGTTTTCCAATGTTGATTTTGACTTTGGAGATTCATTTGAATGGTATGAAAATCAAGTCCAAAATTCGGTAAAGAAAGCTGACCTTTTTTTAAGTTAATTTTACCTTCAATGAATGGCTTAGTTAATGTGCCGGATGCCTTCAGTACTGCATTTAATTGTCCTTCAGATTTACTTATTTCTGAGCTTAAATTTTGAAGAAAACTCAAAGAATTTACATTTAATTGCAAATTGCCCGCGATTGCTTGCTTTGTTAGTCCATTTCTCTCAAATTGCAAATTGGGTAATTGAAATGCCATTGTTAAATTTTTGTCTTTATCAATGGTTAGCTTGCCATTTAGAACTAACTTTTTAGGCGTTAAATTAGCATTTATTTGTCCGCCTAAAAATTGCAAATTAGACGTGGTTTCCTCATCAAATCGATAATGTCCTGGTTGAATTGTTAAATGCATTTGTCCTGTCATAAAGTTAGACATAGATGCATTAACGACAATAGTAGTATCGAGTCCGGCTAAAGAAGGTGATAATAATTGAGGTTTAGGTAAAATGGCTTTCGCATCCCATTGATAAGGATAGTTGCCGTCAACCTCAAGTCGATTAGTGTCTAAATGAATTTGACCCTGCAGATGTTGATTTTTGTAGAGAAGGCTAGCCTGAAGAGGAGTATTAAAATAGCGTGCAGTTAAATGGGAATTTAGAGTGAGATTTATGAGGGAATCACCTTTAAAGTCTGCATTAAGATTAAAATCTTTTATTGCATAATCCGCGCTGTCTGAAAGGATAGATATCGCTTGCACATTCCCTTTAATTCTTGGATTAATGGATTCATCATAATTCAGATTAAAGTTGATGTTACCTTGAGCCATTTTGGCTTTTCCTGTTGCATTAATGCCTTTTGCCGAGGTACGAGCATGAAGAACAATTTCAGATTGCACTGGCGCGTCTAATGTTGAATCTAATTCAATATTTAGTTCGGGAACATGTCCTGCGATTTTAATTTGCCCGCTACTACTTTGAACTAAGGGTTGTTTGTCGAAAGGCCAAATAAAATTTTCCCATTGAGCTTGAGTATTTAATTCTTGTCCGTTTATAAAAGTACCATGCAAGGTCATGATCAAAGGTTTAAGCCCCTTACTTTGGGGCTTATCGGTTGGATTCAGAGGATAATTTCCTGAAGCGGAAAAGTTATGAATCGTTGATGCTAGAGCGGGATTTTTTAGTTCTCCTTCCCAGTGATAAAGAGAAAAGTCGCCTCCCATTTTTATAACGCCTTCTACAGGCTGGTTTTTAAATGTGTTTTTCAATTTGAATTCAGCTTTGAGGGCGTAAGGCATCATGACCTGATTCGTCCAATTCCCTTCGACATTAAGACCCAAGAAATCTAATTTTAATTGTGTAATTTGCCATTGCTTATTAGTAAATTGAGCGCGAAGTTTAAAATTCTTAACTTCATGATTTGTTTTAGCATGAATAAATTGCGCCTTGCCAATAAAGACATTCTGCAGAGATATAGCAAAGGGTAACTGTGGAAAAGCAAAAGTGCGGGGATGATTCTCTGTTTTTTGGGTGTGAATTGCGACTTGAGCTTGTTCACTAGTGAGTGTTTGGATGTCGAGCTTATGTTGCAAAAATTCAAAAATTCGCCATTTCAAATTAACATTTTTCAAGGTGATGTCAATTTCTGAGTCTTGATAATTTAGATAACCCACGGTGCAATTAGAAAGATATCCTTGTACGTGTTCAATTTTTAAGTTACCAGGTAAAAAATAATTGGCTAATTTGAAGGTTAAAGAAAGACCTGGCGTAGTTGTGATTAGGAATAGCAATATGCTCGCTAATAGTAAAAAGACCATGAGCAACTTAGAAACTACTGATTTAAATAATTTAACAAGGACACGCATTTATAAATCAGGACCCATATTAATGACGAGTCTTGGCTTCTGGTCGTTTCGATTAAAGTGACTATCCATTGGTTGAGCAACCCCTACTTTAATCGGTCCTACTGGAGATACCCACATTAAACCGATACCCGCATCATTTTTTAAAACCTTGGATATTGGCATGTAAACATCACCACTGTCAAAAAAAGCAACAAAATACCAATGATCGGCCGTTTCTTTTTGAATTTCAATTCCATTGAAGGTCAGAATTTTTCCTGGGCCAAGTGAATTGTAACTATAGCCTTTGAGATTGTCCGAGCCACCGAGTAAAAATGCTAAAGATAAAGGCATTTGATTGATGTCATTAATTTCAGTAATACCTTGAATAGAGTGGAAGTAAAAACGAGTTCGAATAGGTTCCAGGGTTAATGCTGCTTTGACATTGATAGAGGCTTGAGCAAAGCTCACATCGGATAAAATAGTTTTGCTGGCGCCTAATCCATTTATAGTGATGCTATATCCTGAAGGTGAAAAAAGTTTATCTTTCACATTCAACCAAGTAAAACTTGCTTTTGGGAATAAGGTATTTTTTTCTTCTCTGGGTTGATCAGTATAAGTGTAGCGTTCGTATAAACCATTTAAAGACAAGCCACGCTGAAATCGAGAGGTTGTATGTTGCTGGGCAATCGATGTTAAGACTGAATTACTCGCTCCACTATCGTAATCTAAATGCGCAAGATTGGCTGTAATGTTGTATTGGTCGGTAACGGGATTAGTACCTGGGATGACATATTGAGCCTGTAGTGCATTTTCTTTAAATGAACCAAGGGCGGCGGCATTAAATTTATGCCCTGCTGGATTAACGGGTACCACATTATAACCAAGTCGACCGCGTATGCCTGTATCTGTTCCAAAGCCAAGACCTAGTGAATAACTAAATCTTTCAACGGCTTGTAAGTGAACATCCACGGGAATATGACGGGAATTATCCAATTGCGGTTTAATGGATACATTTTTGAAATAACTACTAAATGCCAATTGATTATTTAACGCGAGAATCTGATCAGTCGAGTAGGGTTGGCCATAGTCAAAGGGTATATAACGTTTTAATAAGTCAGGTGAAATATAGGTGGGGTCGAACCGAACCTGGCCAAAATAAAATTGAGGACCGGTATCGAGAATTAAATTTATGGAGGCTGTATTATCATGATGAATAAGAATTTCCGATTTTTCGAAGGTTGCTCGCATGAATCCCTGATGCTCAGCAGCATTTAACAAATTCTGTTTGAGTTCCTCATATTTGACTGTATTTAGCGCATCACCCTGCTTGAGCGGTAAGGGTTCCAGTACATGTTTAATTACACTATTGTTTGAACCTTCGCCTTTAATTTCAATGTGTACACTGGTAATTACAATTGGCTCTCCAGGTAGAATGGCAATTCGTAATGGGTGGCGACTTAAAATAGTAATTTGCGGTTTAAAATAGCCGTAAGGTTCCATGGCTTTAGTAATTTGTAGACTCAGCTCTTCATCGGATAAGTTGTTGAGTGGTTTGTCTTTTAATAATTCTGTAAGTCTGGCCTCGATATTTGCTGCAATTTTTTTCTTTACCCCAGTGATTTGAATAGTTGTTGTTGCCGCCAGTAATAAAAATAAGCTAACTATGACCACAAAAAAGCGCAGAGTCCTTTTGATGCTTACTCTTAAGTTACTTCGATTCATACAACTACCCGTCAACCTGACTGGTTTCTAATTCTTTCAGACGATAAATCAGATCCAATGCTTCTCTGGGTGATAAATTGTCAACGTCAACAGCAGCCAATTTTTTAAGAGCTGGAGAGAGTGACTGGCTTTTTGCGATTGGCTCTGCTAAAGAGGGATGTTGTTGCTGTAAGCGATTTAATTGTTCCGATGCAATTAATAAAACTTCTTTGGGAATACCAGCAAGTTGAGCAACTTCCAAGCCATAGCTACGATTCGTTGCGCCCTCTTCGACTCGATATAAAAATACAATCTTGCCGCCAGTGAGTGTGGCTTGCAAATGAATATTCTTTATACAATTAAATTGTGCCGGTAAATTGGTCAGTTCAAAATAATGTGTGGAAAATAGAGTATAGGCTTTAATGGTATTCGCTAGATAAGCACAAGTTGCATAAGCTAGGGACATTCCATCATAGGTACTCGTACCTCGACCTATCTCATCGATTAAGACTAAACTTTTCTCCGTAGCTTGACGCAAAATTTGAGCCGTTTCTGTCATTTCTACCATAAATGTAGAGCGACCAGATGCAAGATCATCGCTCGCACCTATGCGGGTAAATATTTTATCAATCGGACCTATGCGGGCCTGTGTGGCTGGAACATAACTTCCAATATGTGCCAACAATACTATCAAAGCACTCTGGCGCATGTAAGTTGATTTGCCGCCCATGTTCGGGCCGGTAATTAAAAGTATATTTTGTGTTCTATCCAGGTGGAGATCATTGGCAATAAATTGTTCTTGCAAGACCTGCTCTACCACGGGATGACGTCCTGCTTCAATATAAATACCTGGTGTTGATAGCAACTGTGGGCAAGTCCAATTTAACGCTTGAGCGCGCCTTGCAAAGGTTGATAATACATCCAATTCAGCAATTGCATGCGCCAAGTGAGTAAGAGGGGTAATCACCTGTAAAAGCTCTTCGAGTAAATTGTCATAAAGCCATTTTTCTCGTGCTAAGGCCTTCACTTGTGCGGACAGAACTTTTTCTTCAAACACTTTTAATTCGGGGGTAATGTAGCGCTCTACATTTTTTAATGTTTGTTTGCGTTGATAATTGGCAGGCGCTTTTTCGGCTTGAGCACGAGATAATTCAATGTAGTAACCTTGTACACGATTATAGCCAAATTTTAGCGAAGATAACCCTGAGCGTTGTTTTTCAAAAGTTTCGAGTTCAATAAGTTTATCAGTCGCATTATTATTAAGAGCTCTTAACTCATCCAGCTCTTCATCGAAGCCAGAGGCTATAACACCACCGTCGCGAATTAGCATCGGTGGATTATCAATGAGTGCATCAACCAATAATGCATGCAAAGTAGGCTGAGGGACAAGCTTATGGGTGATATCTTTAATAAGAACGGAATGATTGGCATGAAGTATCGTATGAAATTCAGGCAAGAGTGCTAAGGTTTCCCGAAGTTGTACTAAATCACGTGGTCTGGCAGACTTTAAGGCAATACGTGAGACGATACGCTCAATATCGCAGATTTGCCGTAATAAAGAGTATAGTTGTTCATCCTGTTTTTTCTTGATGAGCTCGGAAACAGCGTGTTGTCTTTGTTCAATTCGCTCATATTGACTCAAAGGTCTGCCTAACCATCGCTTTAACAGCCGACTTCCCATAACGCATGCGGTGTTATCAAGTACAGCGAGAAGACTATTTTCACGGCCTCCCTGATAATTTTCAAACAACTCTAAATGTCTTTGAGTCGCTGCATCAAGCTGTAGATAATCCGCACTTTGTTCCAAAGTAATTTGGTTTAAATGAGGCAGTGCTTGTTTCTGAGTGGTTTGCAGATAGGTTAACAAACAACCTGCTGCTGAAAAGGCTACACCGTAATTTTTTTCGCCCAAACCACCCAAGTCACCAACCTCAAATTGCTGACGCAGCAGTTGTCGAGATTGTTGTGCTTCAAACTCCCAATCAGGGCGAATTTTAATCGTATATTTTTCACGAAGACCAGGGGGAGAAAAAGAAGACGCTAATAAGATTTCTGCAGGTTGTAAACGATTAATTTCGGCAATTAATTGTGCCTCATCATGAACTTGCAATATATGAAATCGCCCACCACTTAAGTCTACCCAAGCTAAACCGTAATGCTGTTTTTCTTTATGAATGGCCAATAGAATAGTATCGCGTTTGGCATCAAGTAGGGCGTCATCTGTCACTGTCCCAGGTGTAAGAATACGAGTAACTTGTCGTTCAACTGGGCCTTTGCTGGTAGCAGGATCACCTATTTGCTCGCAGATGGCAACCGACTCGCCTTTTTTTAAAAGTCGCGCCAGATAATTTTCAACCGCATGGTAAGGAACACCTGCCATGGGGATTGGTTTATCTGCGGATTGCCCACGATGTGTTAAGGTTAAATCAAGCAGAAGTGCTGCTCGCTTGGCATCTTCATAAAATAATTCATAAAAATCGCCCATTCGATAGAAGAGCAGCATCTCCGGATATTCTGATTTAATGCGCAAATATTGCTGCATCATAGGCGTATGTGTTACGGACATGGACATTCAAAAGCGATAAATTTGAAGAATTTTAGCAAATGCCATGAACCAAGTCAGTAAACTGCATATTTTAAAGTTGCCCCTAAAATTTTTCAGCGTGTTGCTTTTTAAAAAAAGCATGTCCACTTAACTAGAACTAACTTTACCGATGTTCATTTCAATGGGGTTGCAAACCGCCTTAAAGTGCGAAAAAAATAGTTTTAGCGAGTTAAAATTGAACGAATGAGAAATTTATTTGCATCAATATTTCGTAAGTCCTTCACTTAAGGCAAATTTTTGCTAGACTAATGAAGGGAGTTTAATAACCTAATGATCAACTACGGAGAATGATTATGAAACGTCTGGCTCTTCTAGCTGTAACCGCATTTCTAGCAGTAATACTGTCTGCTTGTGGTGAAAATGCGGAGAAAAAAGCTGAGAATAACGCTACAACTACTGTAGAGCACCAGGATCAAAACAAACCTGCAGATACTACTGGAACTACTGATACTTCTAAACCTGCTGATCAAACATCAGGTCAATAATTCCATGTCCTCCAACCCCGCAAATCGCGGGGTTTTTTTTTTACCTAACACAATAAAAAGGCATGCGTGATTTAAGAAAATTAGTCAGTAAACTAGCTAGTCATTTGCGAGCCTCGCATATGCAAATAGCTACTGCTGAATCATGTACGGGTGGGTTAATTGCAGGATTATTGACAGAATTGCCTGGCAGTTCTTATTGGTTCGAACGTGGTTTTGTGACCTATAGTAATCTGGCAAAAGAAGAGATGTTAGGTGTCAAATCAGAATTAATTCAATTACATGGTGCAGTGAGCGAATCGGTTGCAGAAGCCATGGCACTAGGTGCTCTGAAATATAGTATGGCCGATGTTTCCCTGGCAGTAACAGGTATTGCAGGTCCCGATGGGGGAACAGACAAAAAGCCTGTGGGTACAGTTTGCTTTGCATGGGCAATGCGTGAGTTACCTGCTATTTCAATACGATGCCATTTTGCTGATGAATCTCGAAAAAACGTAAGAAAATTAGCTTGCAAACGTGCTCTTGAGGGGATGTTGTCTTTATTAGAATCTCAGGCATCAGGAAAACCATAAACACTTCCTAAAAGTAATTCTTAATTTGGGTGCCGCTAAGTTTGCTGCAGGCCCATATCTGTGTGATAATTTGCCCTTTGCAAAAACGTGGGTGAAAAATGGAAGACAATAAACAAAAAGCATTAAGTGCGGCCCTCGCGCAAATTGAACGTCAATTTGGCAAGGGATCTGTGATGCGTATGGGCGATAATCAGGTGCGCGATATTGAAGCAATCTCAACAGGTTCTTTAGGTCTTGATATTGCCTTAGGTATCGGTGGCTTACCTCGAGGAAGAATTGTTGAAATTTATGGTCCTGAATCTTCAGGTAAAACAACGCTTACCTTGCAAGTTATTGCGGAATGTCAGAAAAAAGGCGGCACAGCTGCGTTTGTTGATGCTGAACACGCACTGGATCCAAGCTATGCTGCCAAACTCGGCGTTAATGTGGATGAATTACTGGTTTCCCAACCAGACACCGGCGAACAAGCTCTTGAAATTACCGATATGCTTGTTCGTTCTGCTGCGGTAGATGTCATTATCGTTGACTCTGTTGCTGCATTAACACCCAAAGCTGAGATTGAAGGCGAAATGGGTGATGCTCATGTGGGTCTCCAGGCGCGATTAATGTCTCAAGCCTTACGCAAATTAACTGCAAACATTAAGCGCTCCAATACATTAGTAATATTTATTAACCAAATTCGTATGAAAATTGGAGTGATGTTTGGGAACCCAGAAACGACTACTGGTGGTAATGCACTTAAATTCTATGCTTCTGTCCGCCTAGATATACGACGTGTAGGTTCAATTAAGAAAGGTGAAGAGATTTTAGGTAACGAAACTCGTGTTAAAGTCGTTAAAAATAAAGTTGCACCGCCCTTTAAAACAACCGACTTTGATATCCTCTATAATGAAGGTATCTCAAGGGAAAGTGAAATTATCAACTTAGGCACTCAGTTGGGTCTCATTGAGAAGTCAGGTGCCTGGTACAGCTATAATCAAGAGAAAATAGGACAAGGTAAAGACAATGTCCGTGTATACCTGAAAGAAAATCCACAAATTGCGCAAGTATTAGAGCAGAAAATTCGTGCTGAATTACTGGTAAAGAAATTGCCCGTTAATGCCGATATGGAAGAGGCAGTAGAGGGCATGGATGACTAAAGCCTTTGACTGTGCTGTGCGCCTGCTAGCCAGGCGCGAGCATGGTGCGCATGAGCTGGCTGGGAAATTGGCGCAAAAAGGGTATAGTCAGGAAGAAATTGATGAGGCAATAACTAAATGCCAGAATCTTGGTTTTCAAAATGATGGACGTTTTGTTGAGGTCGTCTGCGCTATACGTATTCGTCAAGGTTATGGGCCTTTGAAAATCCTGCAAGAGTTGCAAGCAAAACAAATTGCTCGTGAATTAATCGATAGCGCCCTTAAGCAGGAGCAAAATAATTGGCTTTGCCATGCGCAAGCTGTTTGGGATAAAAAATACAAAAAGCAACTTGAATTATCCTATGCAGAATTACAGAAAGGACAGCGTTTTCTATTATACCGCGGGTTTCCAGCTGAGATTATTGCAAGAGTTGTGAAAGAAATTGATGTTTACTAAAAGATAAGTGATGAATAATAAATCATGAAAAGTTCCGAAATTAGACAAGCATTTATTGATTATTTTGCTGAAAAAAATCACGAAGTTGTTGATTCAAGCTCCTTAATACCCGGAAATGATCCAACGTTGTTGTTTACCAATGCCGGTATGGTTCAATTTAAGGAGATTTTTCTTGGCTTGGAGACTCGTCCCTATACACGTGCAGTGAGTTCACAACGTTGTGTGCGAGCGGGTGGCAAACATAATGATTTGGAAAATGTTGGCTACACGGCAAGGCATCATACATTTTTTGAAATGCTTGGTAATTTCAGTTTTGGTGATTATTTCAAACGTGAAGCAATTCAATACGCCTGGGAATTTTTAACCAAAATCTTAAAATTACCCGCTGAGCGTCTCTGGGTTACAGTATATACCGATGATGATGAGGCTGCGGATATTTGGTTAAATGACATTGGCGTTTCTGATAAACGCTTTTCGCGTTGTGGTGAAAAAGATAATTTCTGGTCTATGGGAGATACAGGACCTTGTGGTCCATGTACGGAAATTTTTTATGATCACGGACCAGATATTGCCGGCGGACCTCCCGGTAGTCCAGATGCGGATGGTGATCGTTATATTGAAATTTGGAATTTGGTATTTATGCAATTTAACCGTGATAAAAATGGTCAATTGCATCCTTTACCCAAGCCCTCTGTTGATACAGGCATGGGACTTGAACGTATTGCAGCTGTTGTTCAGGGTGTACACAATAACTACGACATAGATAGTTTCCAACACCTAATCAATGCGCTTGTTAAACTTGCCCCAAGTATTGATCGAGGCCATGCTTCTTTAAAAGTAATTGCCGATCATATCCGTGCTTGTTCTTTTTTAATTGCTGATGGAGTAATACCAGGTAATGAAGGACGTGGTTATGTTTTACGTCGTATTATCCGTCGTGCTGTACGTCACGGTAACAAGCTTGGTTTACCTTCACCCTTCTTCTATAAATTGGTTCAACCCTTAATAGACGTAATGGGCGATGCCTATGCTGAACTCATTACTAATCGAGCGCAGATAGAGCGTATTCTAACGCAAGAAGAGAATCAATTTGCACGCACTCTTGAGCAGGGATTACGTCTATTACAAGAGCAAATTCAGAATTTAACGACGAATGAAATCCCAGGTGATATTGCTTTTAAGCTTTATGATACCTACGGATTCCCGTTAGATTTAACGGCTGACATTGCACGCGAACAAAAGCTCTCTGTTGATATGGATGGCTTTAATCAATGCATGCAACAACAGCGTCAACTGTCACAATCGGCAAGTCAATTTACTACAGATTATTCAACCTCTACTCAACTTACAGAATCTTCTGTGTTTCATGGTTATGAAACTATACAGCTTAAAGCCAATATAACAGGGATTATTCGTGACAACGTAAGAACTGAAAGTTTATCTGCCGGCGATAAAGGGGCAATCATTCTCGACAATACACCTTTTTATGCTGAAAGTGGGGGCCAGGTGGGCGATCGTGGCCAGTTGGTTGGTAAGCATGCAGTATTTCGTGTCGATGATACTCAACGTGTAGGACAAGCTATCATTCATTACGGTGAAATGTTAACGGGGGAATTGCATGTTGATTCAACAATTGATGCGCAAGTAGATGCGGTAAGACGACAGGCAATTCGATTAAATCATACAGCAACGCATTTATTACATGCTGCATTAAAAGCTATTGTTGGATCTCATGTTCAGCAAAAAGGTTCATTGGTGGATGCTGAAAGAGCACGTTTCGACTTCTCTCATTTTGAAGCATTGACCTCATACCAAATACGTCAGATAGAAACGCTAGTTAATGATAGAGTTCGCGCTAATGATCAAGTAGTTACTCAATTAATGGATATTGAGGCGGCAAAGAAGAGCGGGGCTGTCGCATTATTCGGTGAAAAATATAGCGATTCTGTGCGTGTACTCTCTATGGGCGAATTTTCAAAAGAATTATGTGGGGGTACTCATGCTTCCCATACGGGTGACATTGGCCTTTTTAAAATTATTGCCGAATATGGTATTGCCAGTGGCGTTAGACGTATTGAGCTTGTAACAGGAGCTTATGCGCTAGATTGGGTAAATCAACAATTAGACAACTTAGACGGGGTTGCAGCTAAGCTTAAAACTTCCGTAGCAAATGTGTCTGAAAAATTGTCACAATTTTTGCATGATGCTAAACAACAAGAAAAAGAATTGGTGCGGTTACAAGCAAAATTAACGGCACAATCAAGTTCTGACCTACTGTCGCAAGTAGAATCAGTAAATGGTATTAATTTGCTTGTTAAGCAATTGGATAGTAAGGATAGTCAAGCACTGAGGACAACTTTAGATCAGCTGAAATCTAGCTTGGATAATGCAGTCGTTGTGTTATTTGCTATTGATGAAGACAAGATGAATGTTGTTGCTGGGGTGAGTAAAAGTCTTTTAGGTCGAGTACCCAATGCGGCTGAATACATTAAGCTTTTGTGCGGCAAAGGTGGCGGCAGAGAAGATATGGCTCAAGGTGGGGGACGTGTTCCTGAAGATCTGGAAAAAAGGATTTCACAAATAAGAACAATGATCGTTGAGCACGCGGGTTAACAAGAATAAGACGGGGCGCTGAAATGGCATTATTAGTGCAAAAATTCGGGGGAACGTCACTAGCTACGCTCGAACACATCAATCATGCGGCTGATATAGTGGCAAAAGCAAAGCAGGCAGGACATAGCATAGTCGTTATTGTTTCTGCCATGAGTGGTGAAACAGATAAACTCATAGGGTTTGCCAATAATATCAGTGAATACCCTGATGAACGAGAATATGCGGCACTGGTATCGACTGGTGAGCAAGTATCGATGGCATTAATGGCTATGGCATTGATTAATCGAGGTGTTAGGGCGCGCTCTTATACAGGCAGCCAAGCCAGAATTCAAACCTGCAATCAGTTTAAAAAAGCACGCATCCAGGCAATTGATACCCAACCAATATTGAAAGATATTGAACAGGGGACCGTTGTGGTAATCGCTGGATTTCAGGGGGTTGATAAAGATGGCAATATTACCACATTAGGTCGCGGTGGTTCTGATACTACGGCAGTAGCCATTGCGGCTGCGTTAAATGCCGATGAGTGTCAAATTTATACCGATGTGGATGGGGTTTATACGACCGATCCTAGAGTTGTTCCAGATGCGAAGCGCCTAGAGCAGATTACTTTTGAAGAAATGCTTGAGTTATCCAGTTTGGGTGCAAAAGTGTTGCAAATTCGAGCTGTGGAGTTTGCTGGAAAATACAACATACCTCTGCGTGTACTGTCTTCCTCTCAGGAAGGACCAGGTACATTAATTACTTATCAACAAAAAAATAGTATGGAAGCTCCCCTGGTAACAGGCATTGCTTTTAGCCGTAATGAAGCGAAAGTTACCTTGTCAGGCGTTCCAGATGCTCCAGGCGTTGCTTCAGGTATTTTAGCGGAAATTAGTGCTATTGGTGTTAATGTCGACATGATTGTTCAACATTTATCGGCTCATGATAAAACCGATTTTACCTTTACTGTTCATCGTGATGAATATCAGAAAACATTAAAACAATTTCATCAAGTCGCTAAAAATTTAGGTGCTGATGATGTGATCGGTGTGACAAACATGGCTAAATTGTCATTAGTAGGTGCTGGGCTTAAAAGTCATCCTGAAATTGCGTCAATTATGTTTAAAACATTGGCAGCAAAAGGGATTAACATTCAGCTAATTGCTACATCAGAAATTAAAATCTCCGTGCTGATTGACACCATTCTTCTAGATGAAGGTGTAAGAGCACTTCATAGTGTTTTCCGTTTAGAAGGTGATGGTCGTGATGAATCCCGGGTAATTCCCATGACTGCAGAAACTGAAGTGGTCGCTGCCTTGGGGAATGTAAATACCTAACGGATTTCATACTGGGCATTCAAAATTCTTGCCGTTCTCTTAAATGCGAAAATGGCAAGAAATATACAATTCCTCAGAATATTCACAAGTGTAGGGTAAGAATGGTTAAGGAGAAACCATGAGTTTTCTAAGTGAGTTTAAACAATTTGCGATGCGAGGTAATGTGATGGACCTTGCTGTAGCAGTGGTTATTGGCGCTGCTTTTGGTAAAATTGTTTCCTCTTTAGTCGATGGAATTGTTATGCCTCTGATCGGTTTGCTGATGGGAGGGGTGGATATTACGGACAAAGCTATCAAAATTGGTGCTGCAGTTGTGAAATGGGGGGCCTTCTTACAAGCGATTATTGATTTTACTATCATTTCTTTTGCTATTTTTATTGCTATTAAATTTATTAATATGTTACAAAGCAAACGTGAAGAGGCTGCTGAAAAACTCACAAAAGAAGAAATGATTTTGATAGAAATCAGAGATTTATTGCGTGCAAGAGTAGATGACAAAAAAACAGAGATTTAAATAGTTCTTCTTATTTTCTAGCGCGTTAGTGACATGGGTTAGAGTTTTTGTCAAACACAACAGGAGTGTTCAAAATTTATACTGGGTAATTTTTGTTAAATATGATATTATTTGCGCAAAATTTAATTCTTGCTTTAGTTTTGCCATTAAATAAGTAAGTTTCAACCTGTAACATCCGATGAGAATTCCATTGATTAAAAGACCATTTATATTTGCATTACTTTTCTTAACTGCATTTTCTTGCTTTGCACAAAAAAGGGAAATTGCCATTACTATTGATGACTTGCCTTTTGTGGGGGAGAGCAAGAATTTTCATTTGAATATGATTATTGATACGCTCAAAGCCAATGAAGTCCCTGCGACAGGGTTTGTGATTGCTAAAGAAGTCACACCAGAAAATTTAAAAATGCTGCAAAAATTTCATGATGCTGGCTTGGGATTGGGCAATCATACTTATTCACACATCAATTTAAATCGTGTGAAAACAGAAGCGTATATTCATGAAATTGATGCCGCAGATAAAATTCTCTCCCCAGTTTTAACGGAACCTAAGTATTTTCGTTATCCTTATTTGGCGATGAGCCAGGGTGAAAAAAAAGAAAGAGTTCTTCATTTTCTGGGTGCTAAAAATTACCAAATCGCGCCTATTACTGTGGATAGTAAAGATTTTCTATTTAATCAAATTCTTTATGCAGTTCCTGAAAAAGAGCGACGTGGTTTCTTAAGTGCACTAAAAAAATGCTATATCGATTTTATTTGGCAGCAAACGCTAAAAGCTGAAGAACATAGTCGTCTGGCTCATAAACCAGAGCAAGCACAAATTTTATTAATCCATGCGAATTTGCTTAATGCTTATGTTTTACCCGATATCATTGAGCTTTATAAACAAAATGGTTTTAGCTTCATAAGCTTAGAAGAAGCATTAAAAACTTCGGGTGAAAATCCAGTAAAAGAATTAGCAGAAAACTCAAAGCCGGTGATTAAAAAGCCAAAACCTAGATTTTTTCATCAAAACCCTCAGCTTCATTCACAAGTAAAACCAAAACGAGAATGGGTTAATCCTGACAACATAGAAAATTACATGGAATGGGATTAAGACTACTCTATCTCTCCTCTGCCATGTTCGGGTTGTCATGAGTAGCAGGCAACCTGAATGATAAATCGCTCAAATACCACTTCCTATTCAAAAAGTCAGGCTATTTTCTACACACTGTTGGAATTTATTTTTGTTTTCTGATAAAACATTAAAGTTAAAAATAGTGCAATTTGGAAGGTTTTATGTTTCGTCCAACTATTCATGCAGAGGCTGGAGTAGAACAACAAAAGAATCCAACCGGCAATTTAGCCAATCTTAAAGTATTTGTTTTTCAGCCTGATAAAGAGTTTTATTCTTATCCTTTTGAAAAGAAATTACAAATCTTAGAGGAGAGAATTTATCTCGCAAAAAAGAGTTTGGGAGTAAATTGCGTAAAAACGGGAAAAACTGAAGCGACAACTACAGACAAGTCTGAATCTTTCTGGGCAAAGAAGAAAGCAGGGTTTTTTAAGAAAAAAACGCCCACCAAAGACATGTCTGGTCAATGGCAAGAGTCTTCTGCGCCCACGGCAATTTTTATAGCACCGGAATATTTGTTTAAAGATTTCTCGAAAATTTGTTTTGACCGCTACTATAGCCAGGAACAAAAAAAAGAATTTAAAAAAAAATTAGCTGAACTTTCGCTGGATACTAATATGCTGTTAGTTCCTGGAACAATTTGTTGGTTTAAAAAAACCGAGGATGAAAATTATTACCGCAATACCGCTTATTTTTTTTATCGAGGAGATATTCAAAAGTATAAGAAAAAATATCCTCATACCTGTTACGATTTTGATTATGCAAATGAGGGTTTTTTAAATCTAATGGATTTGCGTCGTCTTTACTTTAAAGCAAATATTAGCGATCCCTCGGTTAAAGATTTTGGTCTAAAAATCGGTGTTGAAATTTGCTATGACAGTGTACAGGGCTCCTTAGCGAGTTATATTCACGAAAATAATTCGCCGATTGATATGCAACTTATTATTGCTGATGGGGCAAAAGACCCTATTGTGGTACAACAAGATGGCATGTTTTTTATTAAAGTAGAGAGAAAAGCTTCAGACACCGAAATAGGTACTATTAAACTCCATGAGTCGGATAACAAATCTGTAAAACTTGAACCCGCGCTATCATTAGGCAGTATAGAAACAAGCGACTTAACCTGTTTTCAATTTAAATAGCTTTGACTTCTTCTTAACCATTTCGTTATTATGTGCAAAAAAAATAAAGAGATAACCTATATTATGTACGTAATGGCTATTTGTGCTCCTTTAGAATCTAATGTCAGTGAATTTGTTGAATTATTAAAAGAAAGACTAAAGAAACCGATAACTATTTTCAATGAGTCAGATTATCTAAAGAGTAAAATCATTGAACAGCCTAAGAAGGATATTGAAGAATCAGGTCCACAGGATGTTGAAATTAATTTTCAACAGCTTAAAAAGGATATTGAAGAAGAGGAAGGGGTTGTTCTGTTGATTGGTCATAATTTTTATAAAAAGGATGCTCTAAAAGAAAATTTAGGTAGTTGCTTAAGCTCGAAAATATTCTTTGAAGTGTCTCCTGAAAGTTGTCTTGCTAACTTTATGAGAAAGCAAAATCCCGAAGATGTAGATAAAGCTATTACTCATTACACCCAACAAATAAAGCCTGCCAACGATACAATTAATATCACTAAAAAATTCGCCAATCTAATAATTCCGGAACTAACAGATTATTCTGCAGTACTTGATATGATATGCTCAACGTTAGTAAAACATGTCGTAGAAAAGAATTATACGAGCCAGCGGCTTTTTTTTAGAGCCTCCTCCTATTAAATAATTGTGTTGGGTCATTATTTGACCCAACAGCTGATTAATCATTGTTTAGAAAGAATTACATTCCGTAAGAATCGACCCACTCTTCAATATCTTCATCTATTTTTTTAATATATTGACTCGTCTGCGATTGAACTAACTTTGAAAAAAATACAGTACTGGCTCGATTGTGTGATTCTGAATAAGTACTTCTCTCAAGAGTAGTTAGTTGCGTTTTTAGTTCTTTTAAACCGTTTTTTAGATAACTTAAAGATAAATTTCCGTCTGTAAAATGCTTATCCAGATCAACGATAGTATTTTTTACAATGTCTTGCCCCATCGATAAGCTAGTTAAAGAAGATTTTATACGGTTGTATTCCTCACAAATCTCGAGGTTTGCGTAAGTTTCGATAATATTTTGGTAATAAGGTTCATCTTCTTCAGGTTGCAATGTAATAGAGCAAATTCCTGGGGGCGGTTTAATTTCTTTCTGGGCAGTTATGCAAAAATATCTATGTTGCTTACTCTTTTTATCCTTACAAAAGGAATTAAAAATAGAAGGAAGAGACAGGCTTAAATCTTCATTATCGGATAGAAAACCGCGTTGCCCAACTATAATTCTTTGTTCTTCTAGTTCCCGACGTAATTGAATGTATTCTTTTTTGGTTCTCTTGGAAGTATCAATTAACCACACCTCGTCAAATAATTTTAAAGAGGTTATAAAAGAGCGATCATATCTTTTTTTTATTTCCTTTGGTGGTCGTAGTTCACTTTTACCTTCCTTGGATTTATCAACAACGTCTTGGGGTTGTGTTGTATTCGTTGAATAAAAATAATTGCTAATGAGTGCAAAAGTAGAGGTTATAAAACTAGTAAAGTAATTCTCTTGCTTGGGCAGTGTAACGTTCTCTTCTTTTAAAGGAGGGCTATTCGATGTTTCTACAATAGGTACTTGATTTTCGTCTAAGGTTTTCGCCTCATCCCTATAATGCAAATACTCACTGACAGGCAATAAAGCAATTTTTCGAAATGGTTTCGGCAAAAGATTAGACAATGAGTGTTGAACCTCTTCGAAAAAAGTAATGGTTTCTTCAGTCGATGGTCTATTCTCTGCATTAGGATTCGCCATGGTAGAAAAACAATAAGAATAAAGTTTTTGAAAAAGTGTGGGATCATTAATCGGCGATTTCTTGGGATCATTTAAATACAATAAGTAAAAAAAAGTTGCTCCAAGCGCATAAATATCTGATGCTTCGCTATATTTTCCTTTCTTTACGATTTCAGGCGCAGTGTATCCTTCTGTATATATTATTTTTTCTTTTGTAGTGTTTAAAAAAAATCGTTTTCTTCTAGATGCACCATAATCAATAATGGTTGCTTTATTTTCAGCAAAACTATAGAAAATATTCGATAGTTTAAGATCTTTATGTACTATGCCGTTTTTTTTGATTTGTTCATATTCTTTGAGGACCTGTAGAATGATTTCAATCCATTTATTAACAGACAAAACGTAATTACCAGTAAATAGGTCAGCTAATGAAGTACCTTCAGCAAGTGTCATTAAGAGATTGGCTTGTTGAGGCACCCACCAGGAAGAATTTCGATTGATCTGAAACTCGATAAAACTATTCTTTTTAGAAACATTGCGCTCAAGATAGCCTATCGCTAATTTTGCTTGTTGCAATATAAGGTATTCTCTCTGTTTTGGATCAGGGACTGTCAATTTCAATACAACCCAAATTCCAGTTTTAATATTTTGTGCTAGTTTCACATAACCGAATCCTCCTATGCCCAGATGCGCATCACGTTTAGCGCCATAATAGATGACGTAATAATCGTCATCTATAGCGATAATGTCGTAAGGGATGTTTAATTCACTTTTTTTAAATCTTTGGGCGAAGGGTGCTTTCTTTAAGGCTTTCCCTGAGGACTTTCTTTTGTGTTCAATATGTTGAATAGTTTGATTGGTTTGTTCGTCGGTTAATAATTTACCATCAGGCGTGAGGTCGTCTAGCTTAACTTTTCGTGGAGCAGAAGGAAGATCAATTTCATAGATTGAAAGTGTCATACAAAAAACTCCTGTATATTATTGGGTTAATTAAAGACACAACAAATGCAAATGAGTTCCTGGGGGAACATCAGTGCATAATTGTATTAGTCAGAGTACAGGATTTTTTGATGGCGGTGTGGGTTGCTTAGTTCTTAGTCTGTGCGAATGAAATTAGGATGATATATTTGAATGTTCTAGCCTTGTTGAAGACTAGAACAGATTGTCATCGCGTTAAATTGCTTACTCCTGTACCAACGGTTTTAACCACCGTAGTGCCTGTTCTAACAACATAACCAGTACCCGTTGCTACTCCTGTTCCAACTGTTTTTACTACTTTTGTACCGGTTGTTCCGACATAATTGACACCCGATCCTACGACTTCAGTTCCTGTATTGACTGCACTGCAACTGATTAGTCCTAAGGTCAGGAGGCTAAGCGCAAATACCATTAAAAGTTGCTTTCTCATTTCGTTCCCTCCCATTAAATCCTTAAAGCATGGTAGTAAAAATATAGTACAAAAAATGACCAATAGCCTTTGGTCAATACCAAACCCTCTTTTAATTGCTTCAGAATAAGCATCGATAATAAGGTTATTTTTACGGGGGAACTCAATAAATTTTGTTAATAGTAAGACCAGACATTCTGTCTTTATTCCTGCGGAATTACTTTTTGTTTAGTTCTTTTTTCTGAGAGAAAAATCGCAAAAAATATCAATAAAGCGCCAATGAAAAACTGGATAGTTAATTGCTCATGTAAATAAATTGCGGCAGTTATTGTGGCAAATACAGGTTCAAGAGAAAAAATAATTGCTGCCTTAGTAGAGCTAACATACTTTTGAAATTGAAGTTGCAGCAAAAAAGCAAAAATTGAAGCAAAAATACTGCAAAATAAAATGGCAACCCACACATTAATTTTTGTAGGAATAGAAAGCTTTGTAGAAAATAAGCTGGCGATTCCAGCTAGAATACAAACAAAAATTGATTGAATGAACGTTAAAGAGAGTGGTTGGTGAAGCTGAGAAGCTTTACCTGCATTTATAATATAACCGGCAAAACAAAATGCACATAATAAAACCCAGAGATCACCTTGATTAACCGTAAATCCTTCTGAAAGCGTAATAAAACCAACACCAACCAAGGCAATTAAAGCGGCACTAATTACATAAATGGAGGGCCACTGTTTCTTAAGGAAGGACTCGAAAAGGGCAACTAATATTACTGATAGTCCCGTGATAAAACTGGCAGTCGAGGCAGAGGTGTAGCGTAGGCCGATAGTTTGGAATATCACTGTACCGGCCAGGAAAAGACCTAAAAAGGTGCCATGATATAGCGTTTGCGGATTGAATTGTATTTTTTTCCAAAAAATAAGAAATAATAAGAAGCTAGCGATACCGAAACGCCAAAATAAAAAATTAAATGGTGCTAATGTTGCAACCGCATCCTTAATAAATGCAAAGGTCATTCCCCAGAACATGGTGGCTAACAAAATTGCTCCAGCCCCCACAATAGATTTATTTTTATTCATTATATTTAATACTCTTTTGTATGCCCTGAAAGAGCTAATCGTTATAAAAAATCCGTTTAAATTCCATTTTTATATTCTTCAATTAAACATAGAAGAATACTTTAGCCAATCACATATGCACAAATAATCTGCGCGTTAAAAATTTAAATAAGTTAATTATACCATCAGCCTTTTAAGAACTAGTACACTTGCCTCTTCTCAATTTCAACTGACATAATCAAAGGAGTCGAGCAATAAGGCATTGTTATTATTTAACAAATTGGATGATAACTCATTCCCTCTGAATGTTTAAATTTGTACTACACTAATAAGGAAGCTACTGTTAGGGAATATCATGAGCGACCTATTAAATTTGTTGGCCCTTATTATTGTCTTTGGGATAGCTTTATGGCTGGTCAATGTACTAATACCGATGCCTTCAGCCATTAAGACGCTGCTCAATCTTGTAGTTTTAATTATTTTAATTATTTATGTTCTGCAATTTTTTGGCATAATCCATCCCGTGCTGCCGCCTATAAGGCTTTTCCGTTAAGCAGCTAAAATCTCATCCTTTTGTAGATAAAAAAGGGTAAGTGCTTGATGATTGCCATAATAAAACGCCAGAAAAACGGATGGTAAATTAGGCGCTTACCTGCTTTTGTCGCACGCCAACAAGCTTTTGCACATACTTTTGGTGGGGAAGCATAAAAAATTCCTGGGCTGCCATAGGTTTGAGCGGTATCAATAAAACCCAATCTTGCAACAGTGATGCTCATGTTTTTAGGGGCGGATTGTTGCAGTCCTTCTAGATAAACTTCAATAGCTGCTTTGGTGCCGCCGTAGGCGCTATTTTTACTTCTTCCGCGACAAGCGGCTACAGAGCTTAAAAACAATAGATGGTAATTGGATTGTGTTCGTTGTAAATAGGTATGAATCAATTGAAAGGTGCTTAAAACATTGGTGTGTATCAAGTCTTCAATTGCGATTAAATTAAGTTCATGATTTTGCAGCATAGCACTATGTGCGATAAACAAATCCAACTCGGTAGCGGATTTGGATTGCAACAATTCAAGTACATTACGCAAATCTTTAGAAAAATCGATAAGCAATAACTCACATTTCACCTGATAACGTAAACGGATATTGGCAGCTATAATTTCGAGTTGTTGCAAATGACGGCCCACCAGAATCAAATTCTGTTTTGCTTGTGCTGCTAATTGAGCAAATTCTTCAGCAATAATGGATGTTGCACCTAAAATGACCCAGGTTCTTGCTTTCATGATGTAATTCCTAAACGTCTACTTAAGTCAGAGCGCATAGGACTTTTGTAATGGGATAGCACGTCAATAAATTCCTCATAATGTGGATATTGATGACGAAATTGATCAGGCGTTAAAAATAAATCTTTTGCCAAATAACACTTTCCGCCTATTTGAGTAATCTGTTCATTCATGGCTCGCATTGCTATTTGCGCTTGATGATTATTAATAAAATCAGCAGCTAAAGTAAATCCTGGCTGAGTAAATGATAAAAGGCCACTGCCGTATTGGGTAAAATATTTCAATACAGCAAGAGTTGGTGTGGCTTCGGTCTTATTTATAATCTGTAACAATTGCTCAATAGTATTTTGTGCCGTATCTGCAGCGAAAACGGCCTGGAATTGTAGTAAACCTTTCTTTCCGTATAGCCGATTCCAATGTTGAACAGCATCCAGAGGGTTATTAAAATGATACAGGGGTAGGTTTCGTTTTTTAGTATGAGAGTATTTGAAGTACCAACGATTAAATAATTTCATATTCCATGCCGTCACGACACGGAAGGGCAATTTAGGAATAGCTAAATGATAACGTCCCTTTTTGATGGTTTTCTCGGTATGATTTGCCCCTGACAACAGAGCACAACGCTCCTGATTAAGTAAATCAAGCCAAGCAACCTGATAGTCATACTGAGTTCCCTGAGATTGCATCCGCTTAAGTAGTGGCTTTAATTCGGTATATTTTTCGGTTTCTACCTCAACAAAGGAGGAAGCCTTGCGCATATTAAGAGCTACTCGTTTAATGATTCCTGTTAAACCCAAGCCGCCAATGGTAGCATAAAAAAGGTCACGATTCTTTTGGGGACTACAGGTAAAAGACTTGTTGTTTAACTGCAATTCCAGCCATGCCACGTGTTGTCCAAAACTGCCGGCTTGATGGTTATTTTTGCCATGCACATCATTGGCAACACCACCGGCAAGAGTTGCTCGCAGGGTTCCAGGAATAACTGGAGGAACGTACTGCGGGTTAATGGAGAAAAGGTCAGCAAAACTGACACCTCCTTGAGCGATTAAAATACCTGTTGATGTGTCGAATGATATTAGATGATTCAAACGAGAGGTTTCAACAATAACTCCCTCACTATTGAAACAGCAGTCTCCATAACTTGAACCGTTGCCACGTGCTAATAAGGTTTGAGAGTCAGTAAAAGCTTCGGCAACTTGAGTTTCATTATCAGGACGTAAACAGGTAGCATTAGTTAATATTGAATGACTGAAATTTGACAGTTTTTTAGTTCGACCGAGCATGTCTTTATCCTTATTTAACCTAAGTGTGGCATGTTTTTTTCACAAGCGAAATGGTTCTACACCAAGAACTTTGTAAATATATCGTTGATCCTATTGACTAAACGCATCGGTTGTTCGACAGTAAAGAATAGCTTATTGATAAAATACAGGATTTTGGCACGTCATTTGCTTATGCCATGCGTGCAATTATAAGTATAGCTAAAGTAGCAAACCAGAGCTCTTACAGGAAAGTTATGGCGGAAAAAGAAGTTTTATCACAGGAAGAAATTGATGCGTTACTAACCACGGTAAATGAGGATAATTCATCCAATCAGGATGAGAAAGAGCCTTTAGATACCGATGAACGCGCAACAAATTCACCAAGAGAAGAGCATGTTGAAGTACTCAATTTTTCGAGTCAAGAACGGGTAGTTCGAGGTGAGTTACCTGTTCTTGATAAGATTCATGACAGGGCAGCCCGATTTTTTGCCAATGATATCTATCAGCTCATGGCGAAAGATTTGCAAATTAAGCAAGAGGCTTTAGCTATATTTAAGCATCGCGAGTTCATGAGCAGCCTGCCAAACCCTACCTTGATGACTATTCGTCGCTTTAAGCCCTTAAGAGGCAAGGCCTTAATCCTGTTTGACAGTGTTTTTGTTTATGGTTTGGTGGACTACTATTTTGGTGGAAGCTCCCAGTTTCTATCGCAAAAGGCTCGGACCGATTTCACTGCCACTGAGCTTCGTGTCATGGAAATTATTATTGAAAAATTAGTTCATAACATTGAGCAAGCCTGGGCTCCAATTATTAAACTGGAAGCATTAAAGGTAGGAGATGAGACAAACCCCCAACTTGTTCATATTGGTGAGCCCAATGAATTATTATTAGTCAGTCGTTTTAACCTGGATTTTGGCAAAGAAACAGGTTCTTTTTCTTTCGTGATTCCTTATTCCATGGTAGAGCCAATAAAACAGCAATTGGAACTAGGTGCTGCCCGACCTGATGATGAAATTGATCCCAACTGGGTGATGTCGTTAAAAGATGAATTAATGGATGTGGAATTAACTGTAAGTTCTGTTATGGCACAAACCAGTAGTACGCTAGGGAAAGTCATGGAATGGCAAGTGGGTGATTTTATTCCAATGGAAAGAAATGAAGAAGTCACTTTGGATATAGAGGGTACGCCAGGTTTTACAGCAACAATGGGTAGTGCCAATGATAAACGGGCGATAAAGATTATAAAAAGGATAAGTTACTAGGGGAGTTGAATGAGCAATCAAGCGGAACCAGCAGCAAGCACAAGCAAGGAAAATGAAACAGTGCCGCCTGTGAATACATCGCAGGATGCGGATGTTGAAAAAATGGAATTAATTTTGGATATCCCTGTCGCGATAACAGTGGAGATTGGACGCACTAAAATGACTATCCGTAATCTCCTGCAGCTCAACCAGGGAGGGATTGTTGCCTTAGATAGGCTAGCAGGGGAGCCTTTGGACGTTTTAGTGAATAATACCTTGGTAGCACATGGTGAAGTTGTTGTTGTGAATGACAAGTTTGGCGTGCGATTAACAGACATTGTCAGTAAAGCAGAAAGGATTAAACGTTTACGATGAGGAAATGGTTATGTTGGGGATTATTCCCAGTGACTGCATGGGCAAACACTACTAACACGGGTAGCGGATCGGCAATCAGTAACGGTGAGCTCTTACGAGTTATGCTAGGTCTACTTCTCGTAGTGGGTGTCATCGTTTTTTTATCCTGGTTGTTGCGGCGTCTTAACAGTGCTGGTTTAGGCAATACGAATGGATTTAGAGTTATTGCGAGTATGAGTTTAGGGACAAGAGAAAAGATAATGCTAATAAATACTGGAAATCGTTTTTTACTGTTAGGGGTTACCACAGGAAGTATCAATACGTTACATGATTTTGGTGAAGAATTACCGGCGGGCTTTTTATCGGATAACAAAACATCATTTACCGAATTTCTTAAAACGGCTCTCGGAAAGTCTTAAAAAAATGAAAAAATTTACAATTATCGCACTTCTTTTGCTCAGCTCTCCCTGGTTTGCTCATGCGGCAACAACTTCCTTACCTGCAGTAACGGTGTCGGGAGCTCCGGATGGAGGGCAAACCTATAGTGTTAATTTACAAATTCTGATTTTTATGACATTGCTCAGTGTTCTGCCAGGTTTGCTGATGGCAATGACTGCGTTTACTCGAATTATTATTGTGTTGTCAATTTTGCGACAAGCAATTGGTATGGCACAGACACCAACCAATCAAATATTAATTGGCATCGCGCTTTTTCTAACGTTCTTTGTGATGTCTCCTATTTTTACCCAGATCAATCAACAAGCGTTGCAGCCTTATTTGTCCGATCAAATTGAATTTCCGCAAGCAGTGCAAAATGCACAAACTCCTTTGCGAAATTTCATGTTGAATCAGACACGAAAAAATGATTTGTCCTTGTTTGAAAAATTTAGCAGTACCACTTCTAGTAATCTGAGTGATGTTCCTATGAGTGTGTTAATTCCTGCGTTTCTTACCAGTGAATTAAAAACGGCATTTCAAATTGGTTTTATTCTATTCTTGCCATTTTTAATTATTGATTTAGTGGTGGCTAGCGTGCTCATGGCGATGGGGATGATGATGTTATCACCCTTGATTATTTCATTACCGTTTAAAATTATGTTGTTTGTGATGGTTGATGGATGGACCCTGGTATTAGGATCATTGGCGTCAAGTTTTGCTACCTAAGGAGAGGTAAATGACACCAGAAACGGTTTTGTCAATATTTAGCGAAGGAGTCTATGTCCTGATTCTTATGCTGGCTGTGCTCATTATTCCCGGACTAATTGTGGGTTTATTAGTCGCCATGTTTCAAGCTGCGACACAAATTAACGAGATGAGCTTAAGTTTCATACCCAAATTGTTGGTTACTTTCTTAGTGATGGTGATTGCAGGACCATGGTTATTGAAAACCATTATAAATTATACCGATTCATTAATCAGTAACATCCCTTATTTAATAGGTTAATGATGAACATCAATTACCCGGAGATGATTAACCTGTTTAGTAAAGTTGTTTGGCCTTTACCACGAATCAGCAGTTTATTTCTAACGATGCCTTTAATTTCTTCGATCATGGTTCCTGCCCGAATTCGGGTTATCTTTGCTATGGTGTTGGCTTTTTTGTGCGCTCCGACTATTGCAGATAATTTGTCTTTTCTTCAATTTGATGGTCGTTATATAGGATTTGTGAGCTATGAAATATTACTTGGCATTTTAATGGGTTTTATTTTGCAAATAGTATTTCAAATTTTTATCCTCGGTGGACAAATTATTGCCATGCAAGCAGGTTTGGGATTTGCAGTGATGGTTGATCCTGCAAGCAAAGCGAGCGTTCCTTTAATTAGTCAATTTTATTTGATGATGATCAGCTTAATATTCCTAAGCTTAAACGGTCATCTGGCAATTCTAAATGCTTTGCTGAGCAGTTTTCGTGAAATGCCAATAGGACACGTTGAAATTAGTCAGTCTATGTTGGGCAGTATTTTGAATTTTTCGGGGTGGATGTTTAAAGAAGCGGTATTAGTGGCCTTACCAGCTATTTTAGCGCTACTTATCGTAAACCTCGCATTTGGTGTTATGACACGTGTAGCACCACAACTTAATATTTTTTCAATGGGGTTTCCTCTAACGCTTTTAATGGGTATGGTAATAATTCATTTCAGTTTGCCAGGTGTTTCTGCACAGATAGCAGACAGTCTTGAACAAGGCATGCAAGTTATTATAGGACTCTTACATTAATGGCTGACGAAGAACAATCACAGGAAAAAACCGAACAGCCCTCGCCCAAGCGAATTAAAGAGGCCAGAGAAAAAGGGCAGGTAGCGCGTTCAAAAGATTTTAATGCAACATTGCTCTTATTATTTTCAGGAGGCGGCATTTTTATTTTTGGTCACTATGTTGCAGAACAACTCATGCAAATGATGCGTCAAGCTTTTGACTTTGACAGTCTTGTTTTAAGAACACCTGTAGTTTTATTAGAGCGGCTTTATACCGTTATTGGTGAAGGATTTTGGGCTATTTTGCCTTTGTTACTGGTGATTTTAGTTCTATCAATCTGTGCTCCGTTGTTGATGGGTGGATGGGTTTTTAGCTTAGAAGTTTTGCAGCCTAAACTCTCACGTTTAAGCCCATTAAAAGGTGTAAAGCGTATGTTTTCACTGAAAGGTTTCGTGGAAATGGCCAAAGCACTCCTCAAATTTCTCTTGGTTGCAATTGTTGCCATCGCTGTTTTACGATGGAAGATTCCTTTCCTGTTAAGCCTTGCCGATTTTTCATTGAGCAATGCCATTGCAAGTGGTTTGAGCACTGTTGCTCAATGTTTTTTGATTATTAGTGCCAGTTTAATTGTAATTGCTGCAGTGGATGTGCCTTTTCAATGGCATGAACACAATAAGCAATTAAAGATGACCAAACAAGAATTAAAAGATGAATACAAGGAAACTGAGGGGAAACCTGAGGTTAAGAGTCATATTCGCAAAATGCAGCAGGAGATAGCCAGAAAACGGATGATGAGTGAGGTACCGAAAGCGGATGTAGTCCTTACGAACCCCACTCATTATGCTGTAGCAATTAATTATAAGCAGCAAGGTAATCGAGCACCGATGGTCGTTGCCAAAGGAAAAGATTTAATTGCGTTACAAATTAATCGAGTCGCTCAGGCAAGTAACGTTCCTTTATTAACTGTTCCAGCTTTAACAAGAGCAATTTATTTTTCAACCGAACTTAACGCTGAGATTCCGAGAGGACTTTATGTCGCGGTAGCTCAAGTGCTAGCGTATATTTTTCAACTTAGGGATAAGCAACATTACGATAAAAGTCCAGAGTTCTTACAAAACTTACCCATACCTGATGAGTTAAAACGAGATGCACAGGAGAACGCATAATGAATGCGATATTACAATTCCTACGTCAATGGATACAGCAAGGCTTAGGCACGCCTTTAATGCTTATTATCATGCTAAGTATGATGATTTTGCCCTTACCTGCGTTTTTCCTGGATATTTTCTTCACGTTTAATATCGCTTTATCTCTCATTGTACTCCTGGCAGTCATTTATAGTGACAGACCCCTGGATTTTGCTGTATTCCCTACTGTGATTTTAATTGCCACCTTATTACGACTGGCTTTGAACGTCGCCTCTACGCGTGTCGTTTTACTCCATGGTCATACGGGTACAGATGCTGCAGGACAAGTTATCCAATCGTTTGGAGAGGTGGTCATTGGGGGTAACTACACGGTAGGTTTGGTTGTTTTTATTATCCTCGTGGTTATCAACTTTGTGGTCGTGACCAAAGGTGCCGGACGAGTGTCAGAAGTAAGTGCGCGTTTTACTCTGGACTCTTTGCCTGGGAAACAAATGGCAATTGATGCGGATTTAAATGCTGGTCTCATTTCGCAAGAGCAAGCGATTAAAAGACGAGAGGAAGTGGCTCAGGAAGCTGATTTCTATGGCTCGATGGATGGTGCTAGTAAATTTGTCCGCGGAGATGCTATTGCTGGAATTTTGATCTTACTCATTAACATCATTGGTGGCTTGATTATAGGTGTCGTTCAACATGGAATGAGCATAAGTGATGCATTGCATAACTACATTTTGCTAACTATTGGGGATGGCTTGGTAGCCCAAGTTCCTTCTTTAGTTTTATCAACAGCCGCAGCCATTATGGTCACCCGTGTATCAAGCTCGCAAAATATGGGCAATGCTGTAGTTAATCAAGTATTTGGCAATCCGCGCTCACTTATCATTGCAGCTGCAATTATTGGCATTATAGGACTCATTCCAGGGATGCCACATATTGCTTTTTTAATCTTGGCAGCAGGCTTGGGTGGGATGGCTTATTTGTTAATTAAGCAAGAGAAGCAGAAAAAGAAAGCAGAGAAAATTGCCGAATCCACGGCCAATAGCGCCAATGAACCGACAGGAGGCGAGCTTTCTTGGGATGATGTGAATCCAGTAGATGTGATTGGTTTGGAGGTGGGTTATCGACTTATACCACTGGTTGATAGTGCGCAAGGTGGTGTTTTATTGTCTCGCATTAAAGGGGTACGTAAGAAAATATCACAGGAATTAGGATTTCTAATTCCGACAGTTCATATTCGCGATAATCTTGATTTAAAACCTAACCACTATCGTATTAGCCTTGCTGGGGTTGTCATGGGAGAGTCAGCAATTCTTAATGACAAATGGTTGGCAATAAATCCTGGACAGGTTTTTGGTGAATTGGATGGACAACCCACCAAAGATCCAGCATTTGGCTTGGATGCAGTATGGATCAATGAAAACCAAAAAGAGCATGCACATACCGTTGGCTATACAGTAGTAGATGCCTCTACTGTAGTTGCAACACATCTAAGTCAAATTCTTGAAGAGAACAGCTACCAGTTACTTGGTTATGAAGAGACCCAACAACTGCTAGATAAGTTGGCAAGTAACTCGCCAAAACTGGTTAAAGAACTTGTGCCTGACGCATTATCATTAGGAGCAGTTAGCAAAGTCTTACAAGGTTTGTTGGTTGAGCATATTCCTCTAACTGATATTAGGACCATTGTGGAAAGCTTGGCAGAGGCTTCCTCTAAATCAAAAGATACTGACTATTTAATTAGTCAAGTTCGTGTGGCTTTGTCCCGCTTGATCACTCAAAAAATTAGTGGCTTGAATCAAGAGTTACCCATTATTACGCTAAAACCTGAGTTGGAACAGTTATTGCAAAATACAATTCAAAATAACGCAGGACAGGGAGTCAGTTTCGAACCGGGGATGGCTGACAAGATACAACAATCGTTAGTTCAGCTGGCAGCTCAGCAGCAGGCCAAACAAGAATTGGCAGTTTTAGTTGTGCAACCTGGGATACGATCGGTTCTGGCACGTTTTGTGCGTAATATTTCAAGTAACTTACACGTTTTGTCTTACCAGGAAATTCCTGATAACAAACAAATACGGATTATTGGAACAGTTGGTTAATTAAGGTGGAGGCTTATGAAATTAAAACGCTTTGTTGCACCCGATACCCGAAGTGCAATGCAACAAATCAAAGCGACTTTCGGCCCTGATGCAGTAATTTTATCAAGTAGCCGTGTTGATAATGGCGTGGAAATTGTGGCCGCAGTAGATTTTGATGAGACGGTATTAACTGCTTCTGCAGCTATTGCCAGTGCTGAGCCTGCTAGTCCGGTTAGCGAAAAACAACCACCTGCCGCATCTCCACTAGATGACATGCGTCAAGAAATCCAAACCTTGCGTGGTATGTTGGAAGCTCAGATGCGTGGTCAGGTAGGGCAAGGCAAACAGCCTCTACATGCCTTGCTAACCCAAAAATTATTAGACTTAAGCGTCAGTCAGACAACAGCGTCAAGTTTAGTCAGACAAATTAATCCAGGTCTTAATTTGCAACGGGCATGGCAACAAATCGTGAGTCATTTTTCTGACATTTTGCCCATTCGTAATCTGCCACAGATAGAGGAAGGTGGGATTTATGCCTTTGTTGGCCCTACTGGGGTAGGGAAAACAACAACCCTGGCAAAAATTGCTGCACGTTTTGCCTTGCGTTTTGGCGCAGACAAACTAGGTTTAGTCACGATGGATACTTATCGTATAGCAGCGCAAGAACAGCTGATGCTTTATGGTAAGATTCTCGGGGTTCAGGTGTGTGTAGCACAGGATGAAGTATCGTTGGGTCGAGTGATTAGACAACTGAATGAAAAGAAATTAATCCTTATTGACACGGCAGGTATGAATCCAGCCGATATTAGAGTCGCCACTCAAATGGATTTATTGAATTCACGATTACATTCTATCTCTACCGTTTTAGTGCTGCCAGCGACTAGTCATTATCATGTGTTGATGAATGCAATCAAACATTATGGTATCAGTCGCCTTGAACAATGCATTATTACAAAACTGGATGAGTCTTTAACCTTGGGTGGTGTGTTAAGTGCAGTGGTTGAAACTGGATTGGAAGTGAGTTACTTAACTCACGGTCAGAGGGTTCCTGAAGATATTAAAATGGCTACCCGTCACCAACTAATTGAACAATTTACTCAACAAGAAAAATTACTGCATGGTAATGAGAGCAATCCCCATTTGGAGATTGCAAGGGGGCAGTATGTCGAAGAGTAGACGTGTCACTGATCAGGCATCAGGCCTTCGTAACCTATCTCGTTCAAAACCAGTGAAAGTGATTGCTATTGCAGCAGGTAAAGGAGGCGTGGGTAAAAGCAATATTTCTGTGAATCTGGCAGTTGCCTTGGGTCAAAGAAATAAAAAGGTACTACTCCTTGATGCTGATTTAGGTTTGGCAAATGTAGATATCATGATAGGTTTGCATGCGAAGTATAATCTTTCCCACGTTGTACAAGGGCTTTGTCACTTAAGCGATATTATATTGCAAGGGCCTGAAGGAGTTCGAATAATCCCTGCTTCCTCAGGAACGGATTATATGACCCAATTAAGTGCAGCGGAGCATGCAGGAATTATTGATGCATTCAATGAAATTACTGACGATGTCGATTATATGATTATTGATACTGCAGCAGGGATTTCTGATACCGTGCTTAGTTTTGCGCGTTCAGCTCAGGAATTAATTGTCATTGTTTGTGATGAGCCTACCTCACTGACTGATGCTTATGCTCTAATCAAGGTAATGGCCAAGCGTTACGAGTGGAGTCATTTTCATGTATTGACCAACATGGTGCGCAGCACGAAAGAAGGGCGAGAATTATTCAATAAGTTATATCGAGTTGCTGAGCATTTCCTAAATGTCCGCTTGGACTATATTGGCGCCATCCCTTTTGATGAGCACGTACACGAGGCTGTAAAAAAGCAAAAACCTGTTTTACTGGCGTATCCTGATTCGCAAGCAGCCAAAGCAGTTTTACAACTGGCAGAGAGAGTGGAGGATTGGCCACATAAACATGCGTTAGGAGGTAATACTAGTTTTTTTCTTGAGCGTCTAGTAACTGGTGAACACTAAGGGAGTTATAAACTTGTCTTGGTAAGAACTTAATATAAAAAATTAAGCGCTTAGCCGGAAAAGACTAAGGAGAAATCGTGGATGCTTTGGCTGCGTACAGCAAAGTGAATCAACAGACACAGGAAATGCTGGTGAAGACCCATGCATTGATGGTAAAACGAATAGCGCATCATTTATTAGGACGTTTGCCACACACCGTGCAGCTGGATGATTTAGTACAGGCGGGCATGCTTGGTTTATTGGAAGCAGTGAGACATTATGATGCAACAAAAGGAGCATCTTTTGAGACGTATGCAGGCATTCGTATTCGCGGACATATGCTTGATGAAGTTCGACGCAATGATTGGGTGCCACGCTCAGTTTATCGGAATGCACGTATGATTTCAGAAGCGGTGAAAATTGTAGAAAATCGCTTGGGTCGCGATGCTAAAGATCATGAAGTGGCCAGCGAACTTAAGTTGAGTCTTGATGAATACTACGAAATGTTAAAAGATTCAGCGGGAAGTCAGCTCTATGGGTTTGATGATTTGGGAGTTACTGACGATATTTTAAAAATTGATAGCGAAAATGCTTCTACCGAACCTCATATCAATGTCTTGCAGGAAGATATGAGCAACCAGTTGTCGCAAATTATAGACAGCTTACCTGAAAAAGAGCGCTTGGTATTATCATTATATTATGAGCAAGATCTCAATTTAAAAGAAATTGGTGAAGTACTCGGCGTAAGTGAATCACGCGTTTCGCAGATTCACAGTCAAGCAACTCTTCGTATAAAATCGCGCTTACCGGAGTGATATCACTATGGATGGTTTGACATTACTTGGGTTAATTATTGCTTTCTCTTCAATTATCGTAGGTCAAATGTTTGAGGGTGGAGAAATCCATTCGCTCCTTAATTTACCTGCCTTGTTTATTGTACTCGGAGGTACTGTGGGGGCGGTTATGATACAAACCCCGTTTCAGACATTTCGACGAGCTTTCCGCATTTTACCCTGGATTTTTCGTCCGCCAGAATTACCTTTTGATCGAAGTCGCGAGCAATTAATAGATTTAGCTCGAAGAGCCAGACAGTTTGGTTTACTTTCTTTAGAAGAGCATCTTGAGCGAGAAAAAAATTTATTAATGCGGCAAGGGTTGGAACTGCTGGTGGTTGGCGTTGACAAACAAACAATTAGACAAGTACTTGAAACAGAGATTGTTCGTACTGAAGATCAAGATATGCGCGCAGCCCACGTATTTGAAAGTATGGGGGGGTACAGTCCGACAATTGGAATTTTAGGTGCTGTGCTAGGTCTTATACAGGTGATGCGTAATTTGGCCGATCCAAGCGAATTAGGGGTTGGTATCGCAGTTGCGTTCGTTGCTACCATTTATGGGGTGGGTTTTGCAAATTTAATTTTTCTGCCGGTAGCCAATAAAATAAAGACCTGTATTGCTAATCAGATTCACCATGATGAGATGATTGTAGAAGGATTAGTTTCTATGGCAAGTGGAGAGAGCCCTAATATGCTAAACTTGAAATTAAATAACTACGGACAGCACCATCAGCATGCACGGAAGAAAAAAGAAAGCGGACAACCATGAAGATGCCCACCGTTGGGTGGTATCTTATGCAGACTTCATCACACTACTATTTGCTTTTTTTGTAGTAATGTATGCGATATCGTCAGTTAATGTCTCAAAATACAAATCTCTTGCTCAGGGGATGCACTCAGCTTTTGCAAAAAAAGGAGACAAAAAACCTGTCGATGAACCTCCCAAGCTCAAAGACCCTAATAGTCCAGAAGCAACTTCAAACCCTAAAGATCCATTTGGCGATCTTGTTAAATCTTTAGCCGAGCTTCAAGATTCCGATTATCAAATGAATCCTCAAGACGGGTGGGTAGAGTTAGATATAAAGGCAGGAGCTTTGTTTGAAAGTGGCAGCGCAGAATTAAGGCCCATTGCTTTTGTTAAATTGATGCAAATTGCCGACGTTGTTAAAAAACTGCCTTACCCAATTGCTTTAGAGGGCTACACGGATGATGTGCCTATTAGTACTAATCAATATCCTTCAAATTGGGAGTTGTCTGCAGCCAGAGCTGCATCAGTTGCTCGTATGTTAACAATGTTTGGTGTAGGGCAATCACGAATTACAGTCACAGGTTTTGGTGATCAATATCCTATAGCAGATAATGCTACCGAAGAGGGGCGTGCTAAAAATAGACGCGTGAATATGATTATTGCCAAGGATAAAACCATTCCCCGCTTATTAAACCCAGCGATTGTTATGAAGACACCAAAACTAGTAACAGATGAGGATGACTATGAAAAAATATCACCTAAAAAGGTCGATAAAGTTGATAAAACTAAAAAAACTGAACTGAAAACTAAGGAACCATCATGATTATTGCTTTAATTGCTGCTGTCTGCTTAAGTCTATTTTTTTTTAGGGCAATGCGTAATTCGCAGAAAATGACAGAAGGTTTAAAAGAAAATATTCGAGGGATAAGGCAAGAATTAAAGCAACTCCAGCGTAGCCATATGGTCCTAGTGAACGCTGACTTGGGATTTTCTAAACAAATTGCAGAAATTAATCGTCAGCTCGTTAGTATGGATAATCAGCTGCAGGCCTTGGAAAATAAACGAGACAATGATGGTGGTTACCAACATGCCTTGCGTATTTTAGAAATGGGTGGGGATAAAGAGGAAATTATGAATAGTTGTCATCTATCCAATGCGGAAGCAGAGTTGCTCATGAATTTGCATGCTTATCGCGCTGTTATCAAAACGCATCCACATATGAATAATAGTTAGTAGTAGATTAAGAACAATAAAGCTTCGTTTTGTTTTGCTAAACTTAATCTAAAAATGACTAATTATTGCAGAAGGAGAAAATTATGGCCGTTTTCCTTAACCATACCATTGTAGCGGCACATGATAATCAAGCTTCGGCAGATTTTTTAGCGGAAATACTTAATCTTCCAACACCGAAACATTGGGGACCTTTCGTAATGGTACATACGAATAACGATGTTAGCCTTGATTATAAAAATATGTCAGGCACGATTCATCCGCAACATTATGCTTTTTTAGTGACTGAAGCTGAGTTTGATGAAAGTTTTAAGCGAATTCAAAATAAAAAGCTCACTTATTGGGCTGATCCAGAACAAGCAAAGCCAGGGGAGATTAACCATTGGGATGGTGGTCGAGGGGTTTATTTCGAGGATCCCGATGGTCATCTTATGGAGCTAATTACACGACCCTACGGCGATAGAAAAGAGAGAGACAAATAACTAACAGTTATAAAGATGATCTTTTCGGTGAATAAGAATACAATAAAATTTTTAATGTGTGGTAGTTTTATGCAAAAAATAAACATAGCTGAGAAATTTGCGTTATTCCATGATTATTGGTCGCCTAAAATCGTGGGAGAGCTAAATGATGCACACATAAAACTTGCCAAATTTAAAGGCGAGTTTGTATGGCACAAACATGATAATGAAGATGAATTGTTTTTGGTTGTAAAAGGTCAATTATTAATAAAACTTCGTGATAAAGATATTCATCTTAATGAAGGCGAATTTGTCATCATTCCTAAAGGGATTGAACATATGCCTGTAGCTCAAGAAGAAGTTCATGTTATATTGATGGAACCGAAAACCACATTAAATACCGGTGATGCAACTTCTGAGTTAACAAAAAGTCAATTGGATAGAATATAGCCTATTGTGCAACTCTTAATTTCTCTATTTCACTAAAATATAACTGAGGCCGTAAATGGATCAATTGCTTCATACTTTAGATGTCGACGATTTAGATTCTTTAACTTTGGATGCTAAGCATCAGGCGCTTATTTCCCTGGAAGCTGGAAAAGTGCTTTATTTACCGTTTTATTCTTTTCATTTAGATGCTTCTGAGCAAAATCAGTTACTTTCCGATCAAATTCTGGACGGTAAGCACAAGAACTTCAGTTTTAATTATCAAACCAAAAATTTGGGAGGGAAGGATTCCCAACCTCATAATTTAACAATGGCTACGCTTCTGAAAGTATTTATGCAGCGTTATGCTGAGTTTACTAAAAAATTGATCACCACAATCTTACCAAGCTATACCGAAGAAATTATTTGGGGACGAACCAGTTATAGTCCAGCGGAAATTAAAGGACGTAGTAGTTCAAGACGAAAAGATGACACACGATTACATATTGATTCTTCTTCTGCGACACCCGTGAATGGAAAACGAATCCTACGCGTTTTCACGAATGTAAATCCTTATGGGGAGCCTCGTATTTGGCATCTGGGTGAACCCTTTATAAATGTATTGGCCCGTTTTTCAGCGAGTATTCCACCTTATAGCTATTCCATTGCCAAATTATTATATTTAATTAAAGCAACCAAGACTCTACGTTCGGCTTATGATCACTATCAATTAAATTTACATGACAGCATGAAATTGGACGATGGCTACCAACTAAAAGTCAGCAAAGAACGTGTGGAATTTCAAGCACAAAGTACATGGATAGCTTTCACTGATCACGTGTCTCATGCCGCCTTAAGTGGCCAATTTTTGCTGGAACAGACATTTTATTTACCAGTGAATGCTATGAAAAATCCAGAGCTGTCACCGCTTAAACATTGGGAAAGAGAAAAAAATATAGCTATTTTGGCCTAGATTGATAAATGACATTCCTATGGTCAGAAATTAGCTTTAGTTGTACAATAATGCCCTTATTTTTAAACCTAAAGGACACTCATGTTGGAAGTAAATCAAATCAATCTTACTTTGGCTGATTTGGATAAGCGAATAACAGCGCTTCGGGGGTATCTTTGACTTTGATCACAAGCGTGAGCGTTTGGAAGAGGTAACTCGAGAGTTAGAGTCCTCAGAAATTTGGAATAATCCTGAGCATGCACAAGCCTTAGGTCGCGAGCGAGCGCAACTGGAAGCAGTAGTCCATCAATTAGAGCAGTTAAGCCAATCGGTTACTGATTTAACGGAACTCTTTGAGTTAGCACGCGTTGAAGAAGATGACTCAATGATTCATGATGTCGCCAATGAAATGGCTAGCGTTGAACAACGGGTTGCTGGTCTTGAATTTAGACGTATGTTTTCTGGTGAAATGGATAGTTCCAATGCTTACTTGGATATTCAGTCTGGTTCTGGGGGAACTGAAGCACAAGATTGGGCTGAAATGTTACTTCGCATGTATTTGCGTTGGGGAGAGCAACACGGTTTTACAACCGAACTCATTGAATGTTCAGCGGGTGAAGTAGCAGGCATTAAAAGTGCGACTATTTATTTTACCGGTGAATATGCTTATGGCTGGTTGCGTACAGAAACTGGAGTTCATCGTTTAGTACGAAAATCACCGTTTGATTCTGGAAATCGCCGCCATACTTCATTTGCAGCTGTTTTCGTTTCTCCCGAAATCGATGATGATATAGATATTGAGATTAACCCTGCTGATTTGCGTATTGATACTTATCGCGCTTCAGGTGCTGGGGGACAGCACGTTAACCGAACTGATTCTGCAGTACGTATCACTCACGAACCCAGTGGTATTGTGGTGCAATGTCAAACAGATAGAAGCCAGCACAAGAACAAAGATCAAGCGATGAAGCAATTGCGTGCCAAGCTCTATGAAATGGAAATACAGAAGAAAAATGCAGCGCAGCAAGCTTTGGAAGCGACCAAATCTGATATTGGATGGGGATCTCAAATTCGTTCGTATGTCCTTGATCAATCTCGAATAAAGGACTTACGTACAGGTGTGGAGACGAGTAATACACAAGCAGTTCTAGATGGTGATCTAGATCAATTTATTGAAGCCAGCTTAAAAGCGGGAGTAGGGGAACAATGACAGAAGAACATTTAGACGAAAGTGAAGTTTATCAGATTCGTAAGCAAAAACTGGCTGATTTACGTGAAAGTGGATTTAATTTTCCCAATAAATTTCGTCGTCATGATTTAGCGCTTGATTTATTAAGAAAATACACCGAAATTGAAAAAGAACCATTAGCTGAACAACACGTTAAGGCTGTGGTTGCTGGACGGATTGTACTTCGCCGTATTATGGGAAAAGCCAGCTTTTTTCACATTCAGGATGTCTCTGGACGCATTCAAATTTATGTCCGTCAAAATGACTTACCCGAACTGTATGAGCAATTTAAGCATTGGGATTTAGGAGACATCGTTGGGGTAAGCGGTGAGTTATTTAAAACCAATACCGGCGAATTGACTGTAAATGCTGAACAAATGGAATTGTTGACAAAATCATTACGTCCCTTACCCGATAAATTTCATGGCTTGGCTGATCAGGAAATGCGTTATCGTAAACGCTATGTGGATTTAATTGCGAATGAAGAAAGTCGCAAAACCTTTTTGGTACGCTCGAAAATGATTCAGGCATTCCGACAATTCATGGATAGTCATCAGTTTCTCGAAGTAGAAACGCCGATGATGCATCCGATTCCCGGGGGAGCAATAGCACGTCCTTTTATCACGCATCATAATACTTTGGATATGCAAATGTTTTTACGCATTGCGCCTGAATTGTATCTGAAGCGATTAATTGTTGGTGGTTTTGAACGTGTTTATGAAATAAATCGTAATTTCCGTAACGAAGGCATTTCTACGCGCCACAATCCTGAGTTTACAATGGTTGAATTCTACCAGGCTTATGCTGATTACAATGACTTGATGGATTTCACCGAAAAACTACTCCGTTATTTGTGTGATGCGGTATTGGAAAAGCAACAAGTTGACTACCAGGGGCATGTGATTGATTTTGCAAAACCGTTTGCAAGAATGAGTGTTAAAGAAGCAATCTTATACTATCACAAAGAATTAGCACAAGGTCAATTGGATTCAATTGAAGGTTGTCGTACGCTCTTGGAGCAGCTAAGTATTACTTATAAACCTACGGATGGCTTGGGCAAACTTCAAATGTTAGTCTTTGAAGAAACTGTCGAACATTTACTCATTCAACCCACATTTATCACCGCATATCCGACCGAGGTATCACCCTTAGCAAGACGTAATGATGTCAATCCAGAAGTAACCGATCGCTTTGAGTTTTTCATTGCCGGTCGAGAAATTGCTAATGGCTTTTCTGAATTGAATGATGCTCAAGATCAGGCTGAGCGCTTTCAAAAACAAGTGGAAGAGAAAGATGCAGGTGATTTGGAAGCCATGCATTTTGACAGTGATTATATTGAAGCCTTAGAGTATGGTATGCCACCTACTGCGGGAGAGGGGATAGGGATTGATCGTCTGGTCATGTTATTTACGAACTCCCCCTCTATTCGTGACGTTATTTTATTCCCTCACATGCGGCAAAATTAATTCTTTATAAAGGCAGCCTGGGCTGCCTTTATTTTTTTCTTGAAACGCATTTTCTCTCCTACTTCTTATCTATACTAAATTTATAAATGGAGAAATAAAATGGACACTAATAAAAGATTAGAGGAGATAGAAAAACTCCTGCGAAGTATAGAATTCAAGATGGATGAATTCATGTCGCAGCTTGATAATATTGAAAATTTATTAGATGAGCGCTTTGATGAATTGTTAAATCGATCTGAAAGTAGGAGAAGTGATAAGTAATTTAACAAATTTCATCAACCTATCTCGTCTATTTGCTTTTTCTACCCGTAGAAGTGCATGAGCCTGACCTACGTCATTGATGAAGGTAGTGAAGCAATCCCGCCTGGTGACGCAAAGCGGCAATCAGCTACTTAAACTTCAAGTGTACTGTCGAATAAGACGAAAAACTCACCTCTTAGCTAAAACCAGAAAGCAAGCGCCAAGAATTCTATCAATACCACCACACCTTGTGTATTTGTCACAAACAAAAAGTTGTTTGGTTTGTATTTCCTTGAAATATCAAAAAAAAATTCGCTCAATACACATGAAACAGCAGTTAATTGAAAAATTAGTTAATGAAAATTGAAAAAAATTTTATTACTTAAACTAGCAATAATCCTTGAATTTTCGTTTGATTTCTAAAAAAAAAAGATTTTAACGACAGAATAAATTTAGTTTAAAAAAATTAGGTTTTATTTGTTTTTTATTTGAAGAGATTCTATTCTGTAAAATACCTGATAAAAAAATAATCAAAAGTAACATTATATTACTACTAAGCAGATGTAAAAAGAAGAAGAATTAAGGATGCATTTGGCTTGGATGCCGTAAAGAAGAGTAATATTAATTGGCATAGGAGTCTATATGTTAGAGTTATTAGTGATTAGAGAAATTAACTCTAAAGGCGTTTCGGTTTGTCTCAAGCCCAGCTTAGCAGAAGTAATAACACCAACATTAGCCAGAGAAATTAGGAATTTACAAAACTCTATTGTAGAGAAGTACTTAACCACTCCTTGGGAAGGTTATTTTTATGTAATTTGGTATTCACACAGAGGGCATGGTAATTGTGGAAGAGGTTTGGATTTCAATTATATTTTGAATACCATTTTGAACGGTAAAGAAGTTGCTTTTGAATCGTATATTAAGGATTTATTTGAGTTATTATTTTTAAATTATATTGGATTAGGACTTCCTGTTGTTAATTGTTCGATAATAGATAGAGATATCAGCGGAATTTCTCAAGAATTTTTCTTCCTAAATCAAATAAATTTTATAAAAAAATCATCTGAAAGCACATTGGAAAATCAAGTTATTTCTGTAGACTTACATGAGATTTCAACCCATCAAGTTTTTCCAAAATTTTTATATCAGAATAATCAATTTTATAAATTTTCTAATATTAATTTAAAAGAGATGCGAAAATTAATAGCGGGTACAGAAATGCGCTCTTTAGACGAGGCTTCAATTGAAGAGATAAGACGCATTTTTGATGCTTTACAACATGAAACAATTAGTGAAATTTATAATATGGCCTCCAATAAGTTAAAACTATTAAAACGACTAGCAAAGATGCAGATGAGCCACTTGTCAACGGTGACAAGCTAGTCAAATTTTTAGATAAGTTTGGGCACTTTTCGCCTCAACTTTTCAATGCTTAGGTTGCTGTTGATAATTGTTCACACACTTTTGCTTGCTCAAAAATCAACTTTTGCTGCGAAAAAGGGAATAAGTGGCCTTGATTTTCCAATGGGTGCAGATAGCAATTTTTTATCAGAGACGCGTTACGTTGTGCAAAAGCAAAGGGCACAATCTTGTCATTGGTGCCGTGAAAAATATCAATTCGAGTCTTAATATCCCGTATATCATAGTTCCATGGCTGGTAAGTCAAACGCGCATCCAATGCGGTGCCTTGATAGCCCTTTGTAAAACAACGGAGTTGATCCAGCATAAAAAGTTGTTGATTGACAGGGGCCGTAAGGATAGTAAGATCTGATTTGTTGACAGCTTTTTTGATAACCTCGTAATATCTGCCTGGAGTCAATTTAACCATATATTGCATTAACCAGAACATACTGTTAAATAACCAAGGTCTATCGAGTAACCTATAACCGAATTGATCGGCTTTGGGAAGTAACGTGACCAGTTCAGGAGTATCAAGGGCTGTATATCCCGCCAGTATGATACAAAAATCAAGGAGATCCGGAATAACATATCCGCAGGCCATAGTCGGCGCCCCACCGCCAGACCAGCCCATGACACCAAAGCGTTTTAGACCCAGCAGTTCTGCTAGTGCTTTAACATCCAATGGATAATCCAGCATGGTTTGCGCAGGGTCAAAATCAGAGTACCCCATTCCAGGTCGATCAAGCACAATAAAACGAAAACCAAAGTTTTTTGCTTCTGCATCGAAAAGAGAGCCTTCTACATGACACCCAGGAGAGCCATGAGCAAAAATAATCGGATATCCTTGACGATCGCCAAATTCAGTGTAGGACAACTGCCCCTTTTTGTGTCGAGAAAAAAAACATGTAGAATTTTCCATAAAATCCATTTGAAAATAGTTTAAGCGAGTTATTCGTTAATAATATAGCTCATTGGGATTAATTATTACTGATCGTGTTATTAAGTGCCTCTACTCAGAGCCTCAAGTGATGGGGAAACGGCCCATGAAAGATTCACGCCTGTATCATTTTTCTTTCCTCTTAATCTTGACTTAATTATTATGTATTAAAATTAGATTATTTCTATTCCCTCAGTGAAGACATTGTTTTTTCTGATCTCATTGGTTTGATTATTATGGCAAAAGAACAATTTGAAGTAGGGACTAAAGCTTCTGCCCCCACAGCAGATGTAACTAAAGCCCAAGAGAATTTTACAACTCGCAAGAGCGAAGAGGGTGATAAAATCGAAAATGGTACCGATTTTAAAACTTGGTATCATAATGAGGATGTTATCCGAATGCTATGGGCGTTGTATCAAGCACTGCCCAAGGAAAAGAAAGAGGATTTTCTTGCGCCTTATGTGTTTTTTGATACTGGAGGATTCGTTTCTTTTGATAAGTTAATGACGATTGCCAAACGCAAGTTTCTACTATCCAATAAACTGTACTTTCCTTTTATTATTAAGCCAGAATTAGGCGGCGCGCATTATACAGCCGGAATTTTTCGTAGAGAAGCTGATTCTAAAGTAACCTTATTTTTCTTTAATCCGGTAGGATATCCTGATGAAGAGGCAAAACAACGTGCAAAAAAACGCCTCCAGTTACCAGAAGTGAATCGTGTGGGTGGAATGGATTTAGTTCTCTGTCCTTATGAGGTCCAAACTTCGGATAAAGATGGAGGGGTTCTTGTTTCATGTGGCCCAATAAGTGTTGAATTTGTTAATTATGCATTGAACAACCCTGATTGGATTGCTTCGTTAGACGACAAATTTCAACTTCCACCACATTTGGTCGAATATAAGTCATGCTCCACTGAAGTGTATAAACTTCAAGTTCTGCAACTAAGAAAGGAGCACTATACCTTACTCCAACAAGTACCGGATAGTGAGCTTACCAACATTGAAGATGATTGGGCTGCAATTAATCAATATTTCCTGGATTCTTTAGATTCTGGAAGTGATAAAGACGTTGAGCTTTATCAAGAGAATGGAAAACGTGGAGATCTATTTGAAGATGATTCCTATGTGGATGATTCCTATGTGAATGAGGACAATGAAGATGATCTGCAGAGCGATTATGAGGATGATCCACTGAGTGATGAAGAGGATGGTGTTGCTATACAATCCACCAAAACATCACAGGCATCGTCTGCTTCTGAGAAAGCCTCTCATGCTGTCTCTGTTATAGGCTCTAAGAAGGATAGCGACGTTTCTTGTGTCGCGACCTCGATTGCATCTTCTAATAAGGATAATGATGCTCCTTTGATTCCTGTTGATGATCATGTGAAGGGAACTTCTCCAAGTGGAGTTGCAAAGGAAGATACTGTTTCAGGTCATCAAAGCAAACTCATAAATGATGGTACAAGTACTCCTTCCTATTTAAGGAATGTAAAGGGTGTTGCCGCTATTGAGCAAGAAATATTACGTTTAAGAAATGCGACTGGTTTCTTCAGTTTGGGTGCTAAAAGTAAGGCAACTAAAATTGAACAGGCTTTAGAACAAGCCAAAGTTAAATCTTCAGATGTGCGTCTTGATACTGGGGTGCGTACTGCTTTATCAGAACATCGTATTTTTAGCTTTTTCGGATTAAAGACAACTCAAGCTTTGCAGAATGTTGATCGTTCTTTAGAGGAAGAAAACAATCAATTACCGACTAAATCTTCCTAAAATTTAAAGTTAATGATAGTCCAGCCCTTAACACCTAATTAGTTTATACTAATAGCTGTGGCCATTTATTGGAAAGGGCATGTCAATATTTCAACGATTAAAAAAATTTTATAATGCTTCTCCAGAAAATAGAACACAGATCCTTGTATTTCTTGGGTTTGTTATTGTTCCTGTAGTAGGGATGTCGTTGTTGTATCTTTATGTGAATATTTTTTGGTTGTAGACGGTTCTTGAATGAATATATACCGCGGACGGCGCCGCGGTATAAGTTTTACTATTAATCTTCATCTTCCCAGCTTAATGTGCCCCCAGCTTGATATTCAATCACACGGGTTTCAAAGAAATTTTTCTCTTTTTTCAGGTCCATCATTTCACTCATCCAGGGGAAGGGATTTTCCGCACCAGGGTATTGCTCAGGTAGACCGATCTGGGTAAGACGGCGGTTTGCGATGAAATGGAGATATTCTTCGAACATCTCGGCGTTCATACCCAAAATACCATGAGGCATTGTATCGTGGGCATATTGATATTCTAATGCTACCCCTTCTTTAACAAGCTGAATGATTTCTTCTTTAAATTCAGGAGTCCACAATTGTGGATTCTCAATTTTAATTTGGTTAATCACGTCAATACCAAAGTTCATATGCATAGACTCATCCCGCAAGATGTACTGGAATTGTTCAGATGTACCAACCATTTTGTTGCGTCTACCCATGGATAAAATTTGGGTAAAGCCAACATAGAAGAAAATACCTTCAAAAACTACATAGAAAGCAATTAAATCACGCAATAAGCGCTGATCGTCCTCTAAAGTTCCAGTATGGAAATTCGGATCTCCCAAACTTTGAGTGAAAGGTAAGGCCCAAGATGCTTTTCTTGCAACAGAGGGGATCTCTCGGTACATATTAAATACAGCAGCCTCATCCAAACCTAAACTTTCAATAATATATTGATAGGCATGCGTATGTAAGGCCTCTTCGAAAGCCTGACGTAATAGGTACTGACGACATTCTGGATTGGTGATATGACGATAAACAGCTAATACTAGATTATTCGCAACCAAGGAATCTGCTGTTGAAAAAAAGCCCAAATTACGCAAGACGATCAAACGTTCATCAGCAGTCAATCCGTTGGGATCTTTCCATAGAGCCACATCGGCACTCATATTAATTTCGTTGGGCATCCAATGGTTCGCACAAGCGGCTAAATATTTGTCCCAAGCCCATTTGTATTTAAAAGGAACCAGCTGGTTTAAATCGGCACGACAGTTAATAATTTGCTTATCATCAACATGAATGCGTCCGGCTCCCATTTCTAATAACTCTAGGCCAGTAGCACCCATATGTTTGGGTGCTGTTGCAACTGATTCTACATTATTTGACATTCAATTCTCCTCTTATTGGCATGCTTCGCAGTCAGGGTCCAAAATGGAACAGACTTTGGGTTCGTCTTCTAGTTTGACTGCATTAAGTGCCCCATCAGTAATCGTTGATTTTTCAGCATTAGTAGCTCCCATACTACGCAGGTAATAAGTGGTTTTAAGACCACGTATCCATGCAAGCTTGTAGAGCTGATCAAGTTTTTTCCCTGATGGTTTTGCCATATAAATATTCAATGACTGTGCTTGATCAATCCATTTCTGCCGTCTTGACGCGGCTTCAACTAACCAGACTGGATCAAGTTCAAACGCTGTGGCGTATCGCGCTTTTAATTCGTTAGGGATACGACTAATAGGTTGCACACTACCATTGAAGTATTTCAAATCATTAACCATGACCTCATCCCAAAGGTTCATTGCTTTCAAATCAGCAACGAGATAAGGATTGATAACCGTGAATTCACCGGACAAGTTTGATTTCACATAGAGGTTTTGGTAGGTAGGTTCGATAGATTGTGAAACACCACATATGTTGGAAATTGTTGCAGTAGGAGCAATTGCCATCACATTGGAGTTACGCATGCCTTGTGTACGTACCTTAACACGCAGGCTTTCCCAATCAAGACGTTGTGAACGATCTTGCTCAAGGTATTTATTACGAGATTGCTGCAATAAATTGATAGAATCAATGGGTAGAATCCCTTTGCTCCATAATGAACCTTCGTAGCTGGAATAGTTACCGCGTTCCTTCGCTAATTCACAAGACGCTTCAATGGCAAAGTAACTGATTAATTCCATTGAGGTATCAGCAAAGTCAACTGCCTCCTGAGATGCATAATTAATTTTTAATTCATAAAGTGCATCTTGAAAGCCCATTAAACCTAAGCCAATTGGACGATGTTGCAAGTTGGAATGACGTGCTTGAGGCACAGAGTAATAGTTAATATCAATGACGTTATCCAACATACGTACCGCAGTAGTAATAGTACGTTTTAGTTTTTGAGTGTCTAATTGACCGTTAATAATGTGCGCAGGAAGATTAACACTACCCAGGTTACAAACAGCAATTTCTTCTTCGGATGTATTCAAAGTAATTTCTGTACATAAGTTAGAGCTATGAATAACACCTGCATGTTGCTGTGGCGAGCGCAAGTTACATGGATCTTTAAATGTTAACCAGGGATGTCCAGTTTCAAACAGCATAGAGAGCATTTTACGCCACAATTTAACTGCTTGAACTGTTTTAACATTCTTAATTTCGCCATGACGTGCTTTTTCTTCACATCTGGCGTACATCAATTCAAAGGTTTTACCGTATTCATCATGTAATTCTGGTACTTCATCAGGAGAAAATAAGGTCCATTCACCATCTTCATGTACTCTCTTCATGAATAAATCAGGAATCCAAAGTGCTGTATTCATGTCGTGAGTACGACGTCTGTCATCACCGGTATTCTTACGTAACTCCAGAAATTCTTCTACATCACGGTGCCAACATTCGAGGTAGGCGCAAACAGCCCCTTTACGTTTACCTCCTTGATTTACTGCTACTGCTGTTGCATCGGCTACATTCAAGAAGGGAACAACACCTTGTGATTTACCATTGGTACCTTGAATGTGTGCACCCATTGCTCTTACAGGTGTCCAGTCATTACCCAGACCTCCTGCAAATTTTGACAGTAAAGCATTATCTTTAATTGCACTGTAAATACCATCCAAATCATCAGGGACTGTTGTTAAATAACAACTGGATAATTGAGGTCTTACGGTACCTGAGTTAAAGAGCGTTGGTGTGGAAGACATGTAATCAAACGAGGACAATAGCAGATAGAATTCAATTGCCTTCTCAGTTTTATATTCCTCGCGAATAGCGAGCCCCATAGCCACACGCATGAAAAATGCTTGAGGTAATTCATAGCGAATTCCATTTTCATGAAGGAAATACCGATCATAAAGTGTTTGCAAACTCAGGTAAGTGAATTGCATGTCACGTTGGGGGAGCAAGGCTTTACCGAGTGCATCCAAATCAAATTCACTGAGTTTATGATCTAGAAGCCCCTGGTTGATACCTTGGGCAATGTAAGCTTTGAAATAAACTGGATAAAGGGCTGCCATTTCGTCAAATGTAGCTTCAGCTTGCATGTCCAACTTATTAAGTGCTTCTGAGCGTAAGCTGTCGAGTAGTAAGCGGGCACTAACAGAAGTATAGTTAGGTTCTCTTTCTACCAAAGTTCGAGCTGCCATAATCAAGGCTTTGTGAACATCCTCCAACTTGGCTTGGTTGTAAAGATTCCGCAGAGCATCCTTAATAACAGGCTCCGCTTTAACATTTTCAAGCTCTCGGCAAGCTTCTTCAACAATGGTGGTTACTCGCGCCATGTCTAAGGGTTTGACATCCCCATTGGGCATAGTAATTAATGGAACTTTAGCATCACGTGCCTGTTCTTTAAGAGCAACTTCACGGGCCTTACGATGTTCTTCACGATAAAGTACATAAGCGCGTGCAACTTCATAATGACTGCTACGCATTAAGGCAAGTTCAACTTGGTCTTGAATATCTTCGATATGAACAGCGCCACCACTGGGTAAACGGCGTTTAAATGCTTGTGTAACCTGTTGCGTGATGTCATTAACTTGCTGATGAATACGATTAGAGGCAGCAGCATTACTACCTTCAACAGCAATAAATGCCTTGGTGATGGCAACTTTAATTTTATTGTCGTCATATTGAACGACCTTACCGTTACGCTTGATAGTTTTTAGTAAACCTGGAGCATTAGCGGTCAATTCAACTTGACTTATTTGCGGCACATCTCTTACCGGCTCAAGAATTTCAGACATGTTTTCTCCACAGAAGGTATTGTGTATGAGAACTCTATTAGTTTCCAATCCATGAAACTAACGTTAGCCCATAACTAAAATATAGAATAAATTACCCTAAAGCACAACCCTAAAAACACAATATCTGGTTATTTTGAAAAGCACAATAACTATATATTGTGTTTTTTTTAAAAATCAAGAGAATAATATGGGTATAAGCTGTGGATAAAATGTTAACGATTTAATTCTTGCTAACTAAAAGCGTGGTTGCGTCGTACCAAAAGAGGTGGGCTAAAATTAAATTAAATTTATAAATGAAAGTAATATCTAAGGCAAGCTAATTATAAGGAGAGGGGGCATGTATCATTTTTTGCGTACTGTCTTATTAATTTTAGTTTGGTTATCGTTGTTGGTTATCCCCTATGCATTTATTTCTTATGTTTGCTACGAGGGATTGTGTGGTGGAGGTGCTGCAGGTGAGGTGAGGAGTAGCCCGTTTTATCTAAAAATCTGGGGTTACTATATGTGGCTATACCCGTTTATCGTTTTCGGGGCACTTTATTTGTCCAGACGAGCGCGCCTTAGCGGTGATTTCACGAGTTCATTATCCATTTTATTGATTCCATTACTAGGTTTGCTACCTCTTTTATATGTAAGTTTTCAAATAGGGAAAATAAATAAAAAATATACTGATCAAGAAACTGCTTATTATACCGCTCAGGCTAATGATTTTGTGTGTGCTCCTGGAAAGTTTATTCGAACCAATAAGAATCAATTTTATTATTTCGCAACGGCACCAGGTCAATATGGGAAATCAAGAACGGTAACTTATTTTAATGATTATGCAGAAATAGAATCATTTCTTAAAAACAATGAAATTGATAGTTCACAGTGTAAAAACCAACAAGGAGCATCATTTTATTCTCTGAAAAACAAACATTAGGACGAAGAGGTTATGCGATTTAAGCTCGTTTCAAACTCATCAAGTTTTTTAGTCGAATCTGTTTTAACTTTGAAAAAAACAAACTCCCGGTTCTGGGACATCTCATACAGTCCAAAGCAAAGATAACCAATACCTAATAGGCCAATTGCGAGTCCTACATTAGCAAGAATTTGAACCCATCCTCGATGTTCTTTAAATACGTGGCGTGCCTTTGTTAGTGCTCCCCTACAGTTCTTTAGAAAGGTTTCTTGATCAATGGCCTGAGGATAGGAGAAAAATTGTTCAATATTCTGCTGTAAAGTGCATTGAATCGATAAAGCCGCTTCAGCTGCTTTACTCTCAGGAAAGCGTGTGCATAAATCTACTACTTTGGTTTTAATCGTTTTTAAATGTGTCTCTAAATACTCCTCTTGCTTTAATTGTTAGGGATACTTTTGTAACCTATTACATTAAATGAATTGGAGAACACATGTTAGAACACGAAGATGGAAAAATGTTTGTCAATTTACCCGTAAATGATTTACATAAAACGATTGAGTTTTTTACTAAACTAGGATTTTCTTTCAATCCACAATTTACTGATGAAAATGCGACTTGCATGATCGTAGGTAAAAATAATTTTGTGATGTTATTGGTTGAAAGTTTCTTTAAAAATTTTATTCCTCATCATGAAATAAATGATGCGATGAGAACTAAAGAGGTTTTAGTGGCATTGTTACTTGAAAGTCGTGCCCAGGTCGATGAAATGATGGAAAAAGCTATAGCAGCAGGAGGTAAAGAGTACCGTCCTACGCAAGATTATCGATGGATGTATGGGCGAGCATTTCAAGATATTAATGGTCATATTTGGGAGCCTTTTTTCATGAACATGGCTGATATGCCTGCAGAAATGAAAGATAAGTAGCTACTACTTAATGACGTGGCTTTACAATAATGGCATCGCTTACATTAGAAAAGCCATGTACTTCGAGTTGGAAGGAAGCCAATTGAGCTTTCAACTGACTCGAGCTACCCCCATCGAGATTCAGAGCATTTTGACAATTTAATGGAGGAGCTTTCATCAATTGCGCCAATTCGGTTGTTGAAAGAGGAAGATTATCCGTGACCAGAATAATAACCCGACCATCGTGGGTGATTCCTAAGGCAGAACGTTCAGCTCTACCCGGCTTTAACGGGGGAATACGACTGTTGACAAGTAATCTTGGACCACTCTGGACCGCAAAATCAATTTGACTGTTAGATCGCAACTGGCTTACGTTGGTAAGATAGGGTTTTTGATTCTTGATATAGAAAATACCCCACCAACTAATGTTTTTAAGAGGCGCCTTTTGCCGCTTATTTCCAATTCTTAATCCTAAAGGTTTATAGTTATTATCAAAAAAACCGCCATTAATGGTAATTAATGCTTGTGAGTGTTGCGCATACTCATCCACAGAGGCATGTTCTTTTGATAAATCAGAGGCAGTAATTACTGATAATCGATTCTCTTTTAAATTGATGCGAAAGGCATGAATATGTGACCAGGGCGTTAAAAGATTGCCATCAAGATCTTGATAGTCAATACCTGGCGCTAATTTGCGCCACCCGCCAGCATTTAAAACATGATTGATGAAAACTAACGCGATTAACAAGACAAAAAATTGAATGATTCGAGCCGGCGATTTTGTAGAAGTAATGGTTTGCCTGGACATATTAATCTTGTATCCTTGTTAACATCTTTTTATAGCGGCGAAATCACCATGCGAACATTACCGGAAAATAACAATAGAGTAGAGGGTAAGTCAACCAGCAATTTATCAAAATTAATGCATGAGGTTCTTGACATGGCCAAAGCACAGGGCGCTACTGATGCAATGGTTTCGGTAAATAATGACAGTGGATTTTCTGTCGATGTTCGCATGGGAGAAGTAGAAACAGTCGCCTTTAATGAAGATAAAGGGATAAGTCTTGTTGTCTATATTGGCAATCGAAAAGGGGCTGCGAGCAGCACAGATACTTCGCCTGCAGCATTGAGTTCTCTAGTAACAGCGGCATGTGAAATTGCCAAAGTCAGTGCAGAAGATCCTTGTTTTGGGTTAGCTGATCGGGAATTAATGACTACCCAATACCCAGATCTTGATTTATACCATCCTTGGACCATCACCCCTCAAGAAGCAATTGAAATGGCGCTCTCCTGTGAGAGTCATGCATTGTCTCTGGATAAGCGCATAAGCAATTCAGATGGCGTAAATTTATCAACGCATGCCTTTTGTAATGGCTTCGCCAATACCTATGGTGGAGAGGGCATTATACAAAGTACACGTCACGGTATCAGTTGCTCTTTGATTGCGAAAGAGGGCGAAACAATGCAACGTGATTATGAATACACAACAGCAAGGCATGCTAATGCCCTGCAACCCTTAGAGCAAATTGCTAAAACGGCAGCTGAAAGAGCGACAAGTCGATTAGGGGCAAGGCAATTAAAAACACAAAAAGTGCCCGTGTTGTTCTCTTCTCGTATTTCGAGCGGTTTGCTCTCAAGTTTTATCAATGCAGTGAGCGGCGGTAATCTGTATCGAAAAAATTCATTTTTATTGGATTCAATTGGCAAGGCAATCTTTCCCAAAGGTTTTAAAATTTATGAACAACCGCATCTTCTAAGAGGGTTGGGTAGTTCTCCTTTTGACAGTGAAGGAGTACCCACAAGAAATAATATTTTTATTGAAGACGGCATATTGCAGCAATATGTATTAGGAAGTTATTCAGCGCGTCGCATGGGGTTAAAGACCACTGCTAACGGTGGGGGGGTGCATAATCTTACTATTGATGCTACCGCAGGTGGTTTGCAAGAGCTGTTAAAAGAAATTGATAGAGGACTCCTGGTTACCGAGCTTATGGGACAGGGTGTTAATGGTTTAACCGGTGATTACTCACGCGGAGCTTCAGGTTTTTGGGTGGAAAATGGTGAGCTTCAATACCCGGTTGAGGAAATCACTATTGCGAGTAATCTGAAGGACATGTTTAAGGCAATCGTAGCGGTTGGAACGGACATCAATCCTAACTACTCTACTCGCTGTGGTTCTGTATTAATAAAAGAAATGATGGTTGCTGGGGAATAAGGGTACCTGTCTTTGCTTTGCAATTACATACAGGCTCGCATACTCTCAGATTCATAAAACCTAAGACAGTATTGCGAGCACATGAATATCCTATGAAGCAGTCGGATTACTAAATTGTAAAACTGCCTTCCATTAAAATGGCAATGAGGGATTAGTTTTTATCGCGGAAGATAATTCGGCCTTTTGTCAGATCATAAGGTGTCAGTTCTACTTTTACCTTGTCACCGGTTAATATCCGTATGTAATTTTTACGCATACGTCCTGAAATATGAGCGGTTACAATGTGGCCATTCTCAAGCTCTACCCGAAACATTGTGTTTGGTAGAGTATCAATGACGGTACCAAGCATCTCAATATGATCTTCTTTTGCCATGGGGCTCCCATTATATAAACAAATAAGACGCAAATAGTGCACTAAATTAAGAAAAATGGCAATGAGTTTACCAAATTCCGCGTCCATACAGCAAATGATTGTCTGCTTATTGCGGGAATCCTGGTTTTACCCATCAACATTATGAGTCCATAGACCTTGATGAGTGGGATATTCTAATGATTTTCGCAACAAACCAAGAAACTCCCTACGACTAATTACTACTGCCCCCAAACTTTGCAAATGCTCAGTGGGTAGCTGACAATCAATAAAATCAAATTGCCAATTCTTTAAGGTTTTACAAAGATAATACATGGCTAATTTTGAGCTGTCACGTGTTCGATGAAACATGGATTCACCAAAAAATGCTCGACCAAGGCTAATACCATATAAGCCGCCAACCAAGTGGCTATCTTGCCATATTTCAAAAGAATGAGCATAACCCATGAGATGTAACGTAGTATAGGCTTCTTGCATTTCATTAGTAATCCAGGTCTTATTAATCCGACCTTCACTAGAGGCGCAAGCCTGGATGACTTTAGGAAACACTGTGTCAACGGTAAATCGATGAGGCTTTTTGATAGATTGTTTTAAACTGCGTGATATTTTAAAAGAATTTGGTTTTAAGATTAACCGAGGATCAGGGGACCACCAAAGCGGGAGATACCCTGGCTCAAACCAGGGAAAGATGCCCCGACGATAAGCTTCTAACAAACGTTCTGGTGACAAATCACCACCTACCGCAAGTAACCCTTGTGGATCACTATTTTCAGGATCTGGAAACTCCAGATTATCATTTGTTAGAAGCGTTACACGAGCAATCGCTATTTCTCCAGCATGTCCAAATATTTTTCTGCATCTAAAGCGGCCATACACCCAAAGCCGGCAGAAGTAATGGCTTGGCGATAGACATGATCAGCTACATCGCCGCATGCAAAGACTCCAGGAATTGTAGTGGCAGTTGCCATCCCTTCCAAGCCTGAGCGAATAGTAATGTACCCATCTTTCATGGTTAATTGATCTTTAAAAATTCCTGTATTGGGATCATGACCAATAGCAATAAACACACCGTCAAACTTTAATTCCTGTTCACTGCCATCAAGAACATTATGGACACGAACACCAGTAACCTTCATATCATCACCAAGTACTTCTTCCAAAGTGTGATGCCATAACAGCTTAATATTGCCTGTGCGCGCTTTTTCAAATAATTTGTCTTGTAATATTTTTTCAGAACGCAATGTATCGCGACGATGAATAAGCGTTACTGAGGATGCAATATTTGATAAATAAAGAGCTTCTTCAACCGCGGTGTTACCTCCACCAACAACACAAACCGCTTTGTTACGATAGAAAAACCCATCACAGGTAGCGCAGGCTGAAACACCACGACCCTGGTAGGATTTTTCTGACTCAAGCCCTAAATAACGCGCTGAAGCCCCTGTTGCAATAATCAAAGCATCGCAAGTATAAGTCTCACTATCACCTTTTAATACAAAAGGACGTTGTTGTAAGTCTGCTTTTACAATATGATCGAATACGATTTTGGTTTCGAAACGTTCAGCATGTTTTTGCATGCGTTCCATAAGTGCAGGACCTTGTAAACCTTCGATGTCACCTGGCCAGTTGTCGACTTCAGTCGTTGTAGTTAACTGACCTCCAGGTTGCATACCGGTGATTAGAACAGGGTTTAAATTTGCACGGGCAGCATAAACTGCAGCAGTATAACCAGCAGGACCCGAACCAAGAATTATGAGGCGATGGTGATTGCTATTGCCTATCATATCTGCCTTCCTTATTAATTATGTTAAGATGGCAAATAGTATGACAAAATAACTAACAATAAAATACCTATGGCAAAACAACAAGCAAATAATCAGACTGGTAATCGTAAGCAAGCCTTACCGAATTTTTTAGTTAAAAGACTAAGCGAAGGTGGCTTTATTTTAGTGACAACCTTGGCACTCTACGTCTTACTTTCGTTAATCACCTATGATTTGAGTGATCCAAATTGGACACATGTCAGTAAGAGTAATACTGAAATTACCAATGCGGGTGGACAGGTTGGGGCTTATATAGCAGATGCTCTTTATTTTGTATTCGGCTATCTTTCGTTCTGCATTCCACTTGTATTTGCCTATATTGCCTGGATAGTTTTAAAAGATTATCGAGCATTACAATCCATTAATAAACCCGCTATGTTATTACGAGGTAGTGGCTTTGTATTCATGGTATTGGGCGGATGTTCGCTTTTAAGCCTGGATTCTGAGTTAGCACTTGATGCACAACATAGTGCAGGAGGAGTGCTCGGTAGCTTCATCGCTGATGGATTCAATGGCGCGCTCAGTACACAAGGTGCCGCATTACTGTTATCCGCTATATTTTTAGTGGGGGTTACTCTGCTAACAGGTCTTTCCTGGATTCATTTGATTGAATTAATTGGTGAATATACTACTGTTGCTATGCATCGAGTCATTCGCAGTGCCTTGGCAGGGACACGTTTAATAAGAGCGCGATTAAAACAGATTAATGAAAGACAGGAAAAAAACCAACCCGTTGTTAAACCGGAGCGCAATTTACTTTCCAGAAAGAAAGAAAAAATGGAGTCTGCACCGGTTGTGATACCCTCTTTAGAACCATTACCTGCTGTAAGTAGCGTTGCTCCTCCTGCAATATCACTACCCACACCTCAACTGATAGCACCTCCTCCAGCGCCTGCCCCAGTTAAAATTAAAGAACCGGCCCGTCCTGCCAGCAAACCTAATCCGGCCGTTCAAATGGGTGGTAGCCTGCCTTCCCTCAATTTGCTTGATAAGGGGATGCAAGGTAAACATATGGGGGGCTACACACACCAGGAATTGGAAAATGTGTCCCGTGAAGTAGAACAGCATCTTTTGGATTTTGGTATTCAAGCTGATGTTGTTGCAGTTCATCCTGGTCCTGTAATCACTCGTTTTGAGTTACAGCTTGCAGCAGGAATTAAGGTGAGTAAATTGTCTGCGCTTGCTAAAGATCTAGCACGCTCTTTATCAGTTACTAGTGTACGTGTTGTTGAGGTTATTCCCGGGAAAACAGTCGTAGGACTTGAATTGCCAAATCAACATCGGGATATGGTGCGTTTATCAGAGGTTTTATCTGCCGATGTATACCAGCAAGCACATTCTCCTATAGCCCTGGCTTTGGGGGTTGATATTGCAGGCCACCCTATGGTCGTTGATCTTGCAAAAATGCCTCATTTACTGGTCGCAGGAACAACAGGGTCAGGTAAATCAGTAGGTATTAATGCCATGATTTTGAGTCTCTTATTTAAATCAACGCCTGAAGAAGTACGTTTAATCATGGTTGATCCCAAGATGCTCGAGTTATCCATTTATGATGGGATCCCTCACTTGCTAACCCCTGTTGTTACTGATATGAAAGAAGCTGCCAGTGCTTTGCGCTGGTGTGTCGGAGAAATGGAGCGTCGATATCGTCTGATGGCGGCTTTAGGGGTTCGGAACCTGGCAGGTTTTAATGCCAAATTAGCCGAAGCACAGGCAAAAGGTGAGTCATTGACAGATCCTCTTTGGAAACCAGGAAATTCAATGGAAGAAACAGCGCCAGTGCTACAGAAATTACCTTACATCGTTGTCATCATTGATGAGTTGGCAGATATGATGATGGTAGTGGGTAAAAAAGTAGAACAATTGATTGCTCGTATTGCACAAAAAGCACGCGCTGCAGGTATTCATTTAATACTCGCTACCCAAAGGCCATCTGTTGATGTGTTGACTGGATTAATTAAGTCAAATATTCCAACCCGTATGTCTTTCCAGGTTTCTTCAAAAATAGATTCACGTACTATTCTTGACCAACAGGGAGCCGAGCAATTATTAGGACATGGAGATATGCTATATTTAGCACCGGGTAGCGGAGCACCTCTACGTGTTCATGGTGCTTTTGTTGACGACAAAGAAGTGCATCGCGTCGCCGATGATTGGCGTGCACGGGGCGAGCCTGAATACATTGATGAAATTACTCAAATCAATGAAATTTCAGAGGGTGGGAGTTTTGGTGAAGAGGGTCAAGAGACTGAAGAGGCAGACCCACTTTATGATCAAGCCGTTGAATTTGTAATTCAGACAAGAAAGGCTAGTATTTCAGCGGTACAACGCCGTTTAAAAATTGGCTATAACCGTGCAGCACGGTTGGTAGAGGAAATGGAGCGTACTGGAATTGTAGGACCATTGGATGGTGGTTTTAGAGATGTCTTGGTCTCCACAGTCACTGAGGATTAATTATGAAAAAAATAGGTTTATTGGGGGTTCTTTTGTTGTTAAGTACCACTGTATTTAGTGATTCAGCAGCAGATTTACAGACCAAATTAAATTCAATTCGCAGTATGAGTGCTAATTTTAGTCAAGTTGTAAAAGCGAAGGAAAGAGAGCTTTCCAGCTCTTCTGGGAAAATGGCACTTGAACGTCCAGGGCGATTTCGTTGGGAAACTAAGGATCCAATGGAGCAATTAGTCATTGCTGATGGTGAAAAATTATGGGTTTATGATGTCGATTTAGAGCAAGTTACTGTTAAAAAGCAAGAAAAGGGTGTCGGCGGCACTGCGGCTTTATTCTTGAGTGGTTATGATGATACGGTGGCTCGTGATTTTGATGTGACTGCAACAACAAAAGGAAAAACACAACTCTATGATTTGCGATCCAAATCAAATAAAGCGAATTTCCAACGGGTTAAGTTAATTTTTACTGGTGAGATTTTAAGTGGTATTGAAATGTATGACCAACTCGGTCAACACACCATTGTTAATTTAAAAAATGTAAAAACAAATCCTAAGCTTGCTACAACCTTATTTAAATTTAAGCCACCAAAGGGAACTGATGTGGTGCAACAATGAGTTATAAACTATGCAACCCAAAGCTCCACTTGCTGAATTATTAAGACCTACACATTGGGATGATGTAATCGGCCAGGAGCATTTATTGGGGGCAGGCAAGCCGCTACGAGTTGCTTTCGATTCAGGTATCCCTCATTCGATGATTTTATGGGGGCCACCTGGGGTCGGTAAAACAACACTAGCCAGATTAAGTGCAAAAGCTTTTGATTGCGAATGGATAGCACTTTCGGCGGTTTTATCTGGAGTCAAAGATATTCGTGCTGCCATTGATGAGGCTGAACATTATTTGGAACAAAATCGTCGTACGGTGCTGTTTATCGACGAAATTCATCGCTTTAATAAATCACAACAAGATGCTTTATTGCCCTTTACTGAATCAGGATTGATTACAATTATTGGAGCGACGACTGAAAATCCATCCTTTGAAGTAATATCGGCTCTTTTGTCGCGTGCGCAGGTGTATGTATTAAAGCCATTAACTGCGGTAAATTTACGGGAATTATTGCAACGTGCTGAAAATCAAGTTTTCCCCGAACTTAAGTTCACTGAAGACGCAATTTCCAATTTGATTGATTATGCTGACGGTGATGCCCGCAGGCTTTTGAATTTAGTTGAACAGGCCAATACAGCTGCTCAAAATCAAGACGTTACTGAAGTCACTGTAGAACTTATCCAGAATGCATTAAGCCCTGCAAACCGTCGTTTTGATAAAGGTGGAGAGAATTTTTATGATCAAATTTCTGCCTTGCACAAATCTGTTCGTGGTTCTCATCCTGATGCAGCCCTTTATTGGTTATGCCGTATGCTTGATGGTGGGGTCGATCCCCTCTATTTGGTACGTCGCATTATTCGAATGGCATGGGAAGATATCGGTTTAGCGGATCCTCGTGCAATGCAATTAGCAAATGATGCCGCTGCTACTTATGAGCGCCTTGGTTCGCCTGAAGGCGAGCTTGCCCTGGCACAGGCAGTTATTTATATGGCTGTTGCTCCTAAAAGCAATGCTGGTTATAAAGCATATAACGAAGCGATGGCTTTTATAAAAAAAGATAAATCACGTGAAGTTCCAATTCATTTGCGTAATGCACCTACACGTTTAATGAAGCAACTTGGTTATGGGCATGAGTATCGTTATGCACATGATGAACCCCACGCCTATGCTGCAGGTGAAACTTATCTTCCTGAAGGTATGAAAGAGCCTGGATGGTATGAACCGGTTTCTAGAGGGTTGGAAATGAAGATTGCTGAAAAATTAGCATTTTTAAGAACTTTAGATAAAGAAACTAAAAAGAAATAATCCAGAGAAATCGGGCAATTTAACAGTATTTTCAAAAGGAATTGTTATGCAACCTGCAATTACCGCGATAGGCATTGCCAATCCTCCCTATAAACGCTCTCAACAAGAAATCGCGGCATTAATTTGTGATGGATTCAATTTGAAAGGGGCTCAGAAGCGCTTGGTAAAAGCGATATATAAAGCTTCTGGGATTGAGCAACGATACAGTGTAATCAATGACTATTGCAAATCACCTGGTGAATTCGATTTCTTTCCAAATGAACCAGATGCACCTTTACCCTCAACAGCAAAGCGCATGCAACTTTATAAAGAACATGCTTTAAAATTGGCGTTACAAGCAATAAACGATTGTTTATCAGGCTTAGCGTTTAATAAAATAGAGATAACACATCTAATTACAGTCAGTTGTACAGGAATGTATGCGCCTGGCTTGGATATAGAGCTCGTCCAGCATCTTGAATTGCAGTCTACTACAAAACGAACAGCTATTAATTTTATGGGATGCTATGGTGCCTTTAACGGGATAAAGATTGCTGACACAATTTGTCGAGCCGACCCACATGCGAATGTATTAGTTGTTTGTGTAGAACTATGCACCATCCATTTTCAACGCGCACAGTCCATGGAAAATGTGATTTCAAATGCTATTTTTGCTGATGGGGCAGCAGCAGTACTAATTCAAGGAAAGAAAACTAATCCAATTTATCTGAGTTTGGAATCGTTTCATTGTGATTTAGTACCGCAAACGAGCCAGGAAATGGCATGGCAAATCGCTGATTATGGATTTGATATTGTTTTAAGCTCTTATGTGCCCCAAGCAATAAAGTCTGGTATTACCCAATTTTCTGAAAAGCTCCTGCAGACAGTCAATTGGTCATTTAAGGATATTGATTATTTCGCAATTCATCCAGGAGGGCTTAAAATTTTACAAGCTTGCGAAGAGGCATTAAGCATTTCTTATGAAGACAACAAGCATTCCTACGAAGTTTTGAGCAAATTTGGCAATATGTCGTCAGCGACTATTCTTTTTGTATTGAAAAAAATTTGGAATAGCCTGGAAAAACAGGATCATGGCAAGAATATATTTAGTTGTGCTTTTGGACCGGGTCTTACTTTAGAATCGATGTTACTTAAAACAGGTTATCTCGCTTAATCGATAGGGTACAGCTGCTTTATAAAATGCAGCTGTACCAAGACTAGATTACATAGTATTGAGCGGAGCTGAAACTTCTTCTACGGGTTTTTTACTGAAGAGTTGTCCAAATGCCTGAAAGCCATTTTTAATAGCAAACCCAATACCTTGTAAAATATCGAGGAAACTGCCTTGTTTATAACCATAAATTTTGAAATAGAGTCTTGCTTCTTCCTGGTTGAGATGATGCTCCATGAAGCTTAAGTCCTGTTTAGCCTCTTGAGATTTCTCGATATAAGCATTTTCAATATTATCAGAGATAAATAAGCGTAATTGGGCTTCATTAGTTAGAGGGTATAAGGTGTTCATCATGTTGTTAATTGCAGAATTCTCTTTAATAACTTTCGCATCACGATTTGAAACATCTCCTAATGCCCAATGGCAACATCTGGCCAAATTCTCAAGTGCACTCGTGTATTCAGCATAGGCTGCTTTACGTTGACCTAACTGATAGGCACCATAAGCATAACAAATGCCAGCCAATGTACCAAAAGGAGCCAGGAGGACAGAAACGCCTAAGGCGAAAGTACCCACAGTAAAACTGGTTGCAATTTGTGAGTCGATAGAATGTAACGCTTTCAGTTTGGTAGTAACTAAATTGGTGGAGTCTTCAAGTAATTTAGTATGAGTGGGATTTTTAGGATCAAAGGTTACTTTCTCTTCTTGATAGCGGGCTAAATCAAAAGCTTGTTCAAAAACATTTTTTGCAGTGGTAAAAAAAGAAAACGACATGACTACCTCCTATTTAAAAAGAGGATACTGTAGTCCCTAATTTATTCATAGACAATGATTTTTGGTGTTATTGGGGATTTTGTTACAAATCTATATAAATAAAACTCTCAATGAAAATTTAAAAAACATAGAATTTTGGCCTGTGGGACGTTCAATTCCACGGATTCGTTTAAATAATGAATCATATATTTTTGGTATGGCGGCATTGATCTTTTTTATATTGGTGTTTGGTTTGTTGCAGTTTTTTTAGTCAGTGCAACACGCTGGGCCTTCAGTTATTACACCCTGAAAAAACAACTTTATTGGCATAATCAAGAGAAATTACAAATCATCTTTGTTTTGTTAACGGCAGTAATGGGAACTATTTGGGGAGTGAGCTATTTTCTATTTTTTTTCCTACTTAAGTCAGTTACACGAGATAATTATTATTCTCCTTTTGGGAGGGATGGCTTCAGGAGCTTTGGCATCACTATCAATCTATTTGCCTGCGTATTATGCTTATTTACTACCTATGTTTCTTCCTGTCATTGTTTATAACTTTTATGTTATGGACTCCGAGCGCATTATTCTTGGGACAACGTTTGTTTTATTTATAATTATGTTGATTATTACCGCCAAAATAACCTCAGAGTTGCTTCAGGAAAGCGTGTCGCTAACAAAAGAAAGGATAATTTGATTCATAAATTAAAGAAATTGAATCAAAAACAACAAAAAGCGCTGGAAATTATTAGAAAACTATCAGCGACGGATTCACTTACTGGGCTTTATAACAGAAGATATTTTGAGATTAAATTAAAAGATGAATCTAGTCGTGCTAAAAAGAATAAACACCCTTTGAATCTGGTATTTATCGATGTTGATAACTTTAAAAGTATTAATGATAATTTTGGACACCCTTGTGGTGATGTCTTTTTAAAAGATTTAGCGGGAGTCATTAAGAATTCCCAACGTGTTAATGACTCAGTATTTCGCATACGTGGTGACGAATTTGCTGCTATTTTTGCTGATACTTCCCTGGAAGAAACAATCCAAATTTGCTCAGGAATAAAAGAACAATTTAAGAAGAATAATAAACAAAGAGAGGTCACTATCAGCATGGGTATATTATGTGTTCCTCCCGCTTCTTTAGATGATTTAGAGGAAATAGTGTCGGCTGCGGATAAAATTCTATACAAAGCAAAAAAAACAGGAAAAAATAAAATTGTTTCTCAACAATTATCCTAATTATTCTAAAATATCTAATTCATTGCCACTGCACTGGATGCCTCGGACAAGCCGAGGCACGTGGAGTTAGCGGGGACCTGCAGTCCTTCGTGCCGTGGCTTCCAAGAAGCTATCTGATGCAGTCGCTTAGGTGCCTTGGCTTCCAAGAAGCTATCTGATGCAGTCGCTTAGGTGCCTTGGCTTCCAAGAAGCTATCTAATACAGTCGCCTACGTGCCTCGGCTTGTCCGAGGCATCCAGGAATGCTGATTAAGTACAAATTTTCCTTTTAAGTATGATCTATAGTGTACACATACCACATGCCAACTGAGACTCAAAGTGAGTAAGGGCTTTAGGTTACTCTTTAACTTTTTGATAGACAGGAAACAATTTTCGGTAAAGAAAGGTTACTATTGGTGGTAGAAGTGAAAGAACAATGATGCCATAAATGACCAAGGTAAAATTTTCTCTCACAATAGGTAATGCTCCAACAAAATATCCGAGTCCAATCAAACTTCCTATCCAAAGTGTTGCGCTAATCAAATTATAAAGGAAAAAATGGGAATGGTTCATGTAACCTATTCCTGCAACGAAGGGGGCGAAAGTTCTAATAATAGGAATAAAACGAGCCATAATGATGGTTTTTCCACCGTGTTTCTCATAAAAACTATGGGTTTTTTGCAAATGCTTTTTATTCAGGAATCGTGAGTTATTGTTCGTAAATACTTGCGGTCCTATTTTTCTTCCAATGAGATAATTAAGTTGATTACCCACTATAGAAGCGACAACCAATAAAACAAACAATAAAAAAATATTTAAAGAAGAGTCAGTTTGTGCTGCAACACTGCCGCTGGCAAAAAGTAGAGAGTCTCCAGGAAGAAAAGGCAGTATCACTAAACCCGTCTCACAAAAAATAATGGTGAACAAAACAAGGTAAGTCCATGTTCCATAGTTGGAGACGAAAGAAAAGAGATAAGTGTCAATGTGTAAAAGGTAATTTAATAACTGCTGTAGGTATTCCATAGTGCTCTTCTTCGTGTTGTCACTTGATGTACTGTCAATCTTGGCGATTACAATATCATGAGTACAAACTATTGTTACAAATTATGAATATACAACTCAAAAAATGCAAAATTAAATATCATTAAATTGAGGTTAATTAATATTTGATCTCATTGTTCGTAAATATAACATACTTCGTCTCTTGCTTTATTGTTAATTCCATGATTTTTAGTTACATTTTTATTTTGTTATAAATTTTGTTAAAGTCGTAAGTAGAAAAAACTATCAACCAGTGGGTACATGGTGATAAAAGAGTCCTTATGCCGAGAAGAGTTTATTGATATACCAGCGCAAGATATTCTGGCTAGTCTGCCTTGCGGTCTTTTGGTACTGAATGCGAATGGCAAAATTATTTGGCTAAATACAGCTGCTGAGGCCTTATTAGGAGCGAATTTACGGGGTGCATCGTGGCGTGAAGTTATCCAGCAAGCGTTTGCTCCACGAGAAGATGATGGGCACGAAGTCTCTTTAGTGGATGGTCGCAGAGTACGTGTAGCTATTTCTTCTCTGGATAATTTGCCAGGACAGTTGGTTATTTTAACTGACTTAACAGCCACTCGAGTTTATGAACAAGCCAAGGCTAATCAGCATCGACTAATGTCTATAGGTAGAATGACAGCGCAATTGGCACATCAAATAAGAACTCCATTGTCCTCTGCAATCCTGTATTCAGAACATTTAGCAGCCCATCCGGAGATGGATAGTCGTTGTTTGCAATGGATTTTAAGATTACAAGAGTGTCATGCAAGCATTGAGCAACAAATTCAAGACTTGTTATTATTTGCACGGGGTGAAACTATTGAACTTTCACCAGTTCGTATACAAGACTGGTTAAATCAACTCATGGAAAGAGCACAACCCTTGATAGAGGCTCAATCTGCAAAGTTAAGTATCAATAATACGTTAATGGGGAATAAAGAGGTATTATTACATATTGAATCTTTGACCGGTGCTTTATTGAATTTGATTATTAATGCCTTGCAGGCAAAAGCAAGTTTTATTACGGTAGATATTTTAGAACCTGAAAAAAGCAAGGTACAAATCAAAGTAACAGATAATGGCATGGGAATGTCAGACGAGGTTAAATCACAAGCCTTTGCTCCATTTTTTACAACAAAGGCGCAGGGAACAGGCTTAGGGCTAGCTGTCGTGAATGCGGTAGTAAATGCCCATGACGGAGAGGTGGTACTAGATTCTTCGTCAGGGCAAGGGAGTTGTATAACGATTAATCTACCAGGATAATGGTACTTTAAACAAAGGATTTTACCCATGAGCGATGTGTTGATTGTTGAAGATGATCCTGTTTTGCGAGAGGCGCTTGCAGAAACGATGAATTTAGCAGGACATTCCTATTTATCAGCCAAAGATGGTAAAGAAGCACTAGCGATGCTTGAGCGTCATAGTCCCGCTATCGTTCTTAGCGACATTCGCATGGATAAATTGGATGGCCAACAATTACTTGCTGAAATTCAACGCCGAAACCCAGGGGTTCCGGTTATTCTAATGACAGCGCATGGTTCCGTTGAGGACGCTGTTGATGCGATGCGTCATGGGGCTGTTGATTATCTACAAAAACCCTTTAGCGCACACGCTCTTACTGAAAAAATTAACCGCTACATTAAACCACTATCAACGGATGATGATAGTCAACCCGTTGCTCAAGATCCAAAAAGCCAGGCGTTATTATCGATGGCTTTGCGTGTGGCACAATCCGATGTTGGTGTCATGATTAGTGGCGAGAGTGGCACGGGCAAAGAAGTATTAGCTCATTTTATTCATGATCATTCGCCTCGTAAACAGCACCCTTTTATTGCAATTAATTGTGCAGCAATTCCTGAGCAAATGTTGGAAGCAACGTTATTTGGCTATGAAAAAGGTGCTTTTACTGGAGCCTATAAATCGACCCCAGGTAAATTCGAACAAGCCCAAGGGGGGACCTTACTTCTTGATGAAGTGAGTGAGATGAGTTTGAGCCTTCAAGCCAAATTATTACGAGTGCTTCAAGAAAAAGAAGTAGAGCGTATTGGTGCAAATAAACTAATTCAGCTTGATGTAAGGGTATTAGCGACTAGTAATAGAAAATTATTGGATGAAGTAAAAGCGGGGCGCTTTCGCGAAGATTTATATTACCGATTAAATGTCTTTCCCTTACACTGGTTGCCACTAAGAGAAAGAGTCTGTGACATTATTCCTTTGGCAAATTATTTGATTCGTCGCCATTGCCAAAATAACCAACCTGTCATACCAGTGTTAAGTGAAGAGGCTAAAAAGGCACTTTTGGAATATAGCTGGCCTGGTAATGCCCGCGAATTGGATAACGTAGTGCAACGAGCTTTAGTGTTACAAACTCACGGTACTATCGAAGTTCCACATCTGCAGCTACCTCAACAAATTGAAGAAGTCGTGGAAAATACTGAAATAAAGAAAACAGAAGGGAAAAGTCTGCAAAATCATGAATTTGAATTGATACTGCGCACATTAAAGGAGCACAATGGGAATCGTCAGCAAGTTGCGACCATTTTAGGAGTTAGTGAGCGTACTTTACGTTATAAATTGGCTAAAATGCGTGAGGAAGGGTACTCTGTTTAAATTAGGAAATTACAAGATGTAATTACCAAAAGCAATATCATGCAATTAAGTAAAGTGTGTAATTGCTTGGGTCTTAGGAGGGCGAGTATGAGTGAGATCAATGCAGTGTCTTTATTAAACCAGTTGCGAGCAATGGCGGCAAAAGCCGAGGGTGGAACTGTTGAAGTGGGTGCACCAGCCCTACCGTTTGGTTCTGTATTACAGAACGCATTGGATGCTACGAATAATTTGCAACAAAATGCCGATGCACTAAAAGCTCGTTTTGAAACAGGCGATCCTAAAGTAGGTATCGGTGAAGTAATGGTAGCCAGCCAAAAATCAAACTTAGCGTTTGAAGCTACCTTGCGCGTCAGAAATAAGTTAGTACAAGCATACCAAGACGTCATGAATATGCCTGTTTAACAGGAGTTGAGAAAGAAGTTGATTTCTTATTAAAGGGACAGGAGTAAGGGTCATGGCATTGGCGGATAATGCTTCAACTGCGGCTGCAAGATTTGCGAGTTTATCTATTCCCCGGCAGGTAGGATTGATGCTAGGGCTTGCTGCCAGTGTCGCAATTGGTGTAGCTGTCGTTTTATGGTCAAGAGAACCAAGCTACATGCCTTTATACAACGAGATTAGTACACGAGATGCGGCCGACATCGTTGACTCGTTGCAACGTAATGGCATCCCATTTAAAGTGGATCAAAATCAAGGGACTATATTAGTACCAACCGATGAAGCACAAAATGCTCGTTTAAAACTAGCTGCAGATGGATTACCACGTGGAAGTGGTGCAGGTTATGAACTTTTTGCTGATAAAAGCACCTTCAACACCAGCCAATTTATGGAAAATGCACGCTATAAACAAGCTTTGGAGACTGAGCTTGCTCGTACTATTAGCCAATTTCATGATGTTAAATCTGCACGAGTCCATCTTGCTATTCCCCGTGAGTCAGCCTTTGTAAGAGATAATCGTGAACCAAGTGCATCAGTTTTTATTGATGTTTACCCGGGTGTGGAAATTAAAAAGCAAACCATTGCTTCCATTATTAATTTGGTTGCATCAAGTATTCCAAGCCTTTCTGCCAGTAAAGTAACGGTGGTTGATCAAAACGGACAGTTATTAAGCGAGGGTGGAGGACAAACGTTATTTACAAATACCGAACGGTATATGGAATATCGACAAACGCTTGAACAACAGTATGTACAAAAAATTCAAGATATTCTCACACCTCTTTTAGGGTTTGGACGGGTTAAAGCAAAAGTTTCAGCGGATATTGATTTTACTAACTTTGAACAAACTCAAGAAACCTATAATCCAGAATCTCAGTCGCTGCGAAGTGAACAGAAGATGGAAGAAAAACACAATGTAGATGCAACAGCCACTGGGGTTCCCGGTGCTCTATCTAACACGCCGCCTGCTAACGCTGCTTTAAAACAAAACAAGGACAATAAGAACAACAATAATAACAATAAGCAAATAACGAACGCGACTGAGACGGCTCAAGGCAATGATTACCGAGCGCAGACTACAAAAAATTTCGAATTAGATAAAACGATTAGTCACACTAAAAACCAGCCAGGCACAGTCAAACGTTTAACAGTAGCGGTTTTGGTGGATGACCGAAACGTTTTGAATCCAAAAACCAAACAAATGGAAGCCAAACCGTTGACACAAGCTGAAGTCGAGCAAATTAAAATATTAGTGGCGAATGCAATAGGCCTTAATCCCAAGCGTGGGGACAGTATTAATGTCGTGAATAGTCATTTTGTTAAACCAGAGCCAATTGATCCAATTCCTGATCTTCATTTTTGGCAAAAAGATTCATTTTGGTCAATAATAAAACAGGTTGGTGCTGCTATTTTTATATTAGCGTTAGTCTTTGGACTCTTTAGACCATTATTTAAATCCTTGATAGGGCAAAAAAGGGAAGAGGAAGAACAACCCGAGCAGGCTGAATTGACCTATCAGGCACAACAAAATTTATTACCTCATGCTAATGATTATGAGTCACAGCTAGCACTACTACGCCAAGTAGTCGATAAAGAACCCAAGCGGGTAGCACAAGTCGTAAAAACCTGGGTTGAGCGGGGATAACATGGATGGAATAGAACGGGCTGCAATTTTGCTTTTAGGTATGGGTGAGAAAAATGCTGCTGAAGTCCTAAAGCATCTTGAACCGAGACAAGTACAAAAAGTAGGGATGGCTATCTCTACTATGAGCAGTGTCAGCAAAGCCAAGATGCAAGGGGTACTGGGTGAGTTTTTAAATGCCATCGAAGATCAGACCAGTTTAACGGTGGATGCAGAAAATTATCTTAGAACAATTTTAATAAATGCCTTAGGTGAAGAGAATGCAATCCCATTTATCGACAGAATCTTAGTTTCCGACAAAGACAGTGGTCTTAATCGTCTTAAATGGTTAGATGCACGTTTAATCGCCGATGTTATTCGTAATGAGCACCCTCAGATTATTGCAACTATTTTAATCCACTTAGACAGCGAACAATCCGCAGAGGTCGTTGGCTATTTCTCCTCGGAGAAGCGAGCAGAGGTTTTGTTGCGTATGTGCACTATTGATACAGTAAAGCCAGAAGCCATTTCAGAACTGGGCCATGTCATCGAAAGGCAGCTTAGTGGACAAAAAGTAGGAAAGGCAGCGTCTGCTGGTGGCATTAAAAGTGTTGCGGATGTGATTAACTTTCTTGAAGGCTCTGTGGAAACCGATGTGTTGGACAGGATTCAAGAATGGGATACGGAGCTTTGCGATAAAATTAAAGATAAAATGTTTGTGTTTGAAAACTTGGTCGACATGGATAATCGTAGTGTACAAACGTTATTACGAGATATTTCCACGGAACAACTCATGCTAGCGCTTAAAGGGACGACTGAACCGGTTAAAGAAAAAATTTTTGGCAATATGTCAAAACGGGCTGCCGATTTGCTACGAGACGATTTGGAAATGCAAGGTCCAGTTAAGGTTAGTGAAGTAGAAAAAGCTCAGAGAGACATCCTGGCTATCGCAAGAAGCCTCGCCGAAGAAGGAAAGATTGCCTTGGGTACAAAAGGTGGCGATGAGATGATTTAGATAAGTCATCGGGGAAAGTGTATGGGGTAGTCAATCCCCAAATTATTCAATGAGAGGACGACCACGTGGACAAGGAGTTTCAACCTCTCTACCAAGAGAGGGATAAAGAGAGTTTTGACATTTGGGAACTACAAGTGCCTGAACCTGAACCAATAGTTGAAGTTGATCCTCAGAAAGAGTTTGAAGATGAGTGCGAACGGCTGCGGGAAGAAGCAAGACAGCAAGGTTATCAAGAAGGGATGCAACAGGCAGCGCTTGAACTCGAAACAAAAAGACAAGAGTTACTAACCTGGTTTAACTTACTAAAGAAGCCCGTTATTCTCCTTGATAAAAAACTCAGTTATGAGCTGGTACAAACGATTACCTGGATATGTGAAACCTGTATCGGTATAGAATTGTCAATCCATCCTGAAAAGATATTAATTCTACTTGAAGAAATTAAAAAAGAATTACCTGCTTTGCAAGGTGATAAACAGTTACTAATGAACCCAATGGATGTTCAATATTTGCGCAGCGAGCTTAATGAACAAGAAGCTGCTGAATTAAAGGATATACTCGTTGCTGATGAAAAATTGGAAAGAGGTGATTTCTATTTGAAAAGTGATTATAGCGAACTGGATGGACGTCTAAAAACGCGTTTACAGGAAATATTTAAAAAACAATTAATGGAAGCAAGTCCAACAGATAATCAAGGCGAAGATTCTCACAATGACATGTTATGAATCACAACTTATTAAAACATTAAATAACTTACGTTTAAAACCAAAATCAGGCTTACTCCACTGTGGTCGAGTGAGTCGAGCTGTTGGACTAACACTGGAGGCGCGTGGTTTTCACCAAGCAGTAGGTGCTCGCTGTTGGGTAAAAATCAACAAAACTGCGCAAGTTGAAGCTGAAGTAGTAGGATTCGATAACGAAAATGCTTATCTGATGTCTATTGGTCATACACAAGGTGTTGGACCTGGTATGCTAATTATTCCTAGCGGAAAAGTTGCTCAAGTAGGCGTGGGGTATAACTTATTAAGCAGAGTCCTTAATGGGGCTGGAGTCCCTATTGACGATAAAGAAGGCATAGAAACATTTGAAAATTATCCCTTAATTAGTCAACCGTTTAACCCTCTTAAGAGGGCTGCTATTGATACCCCCATGGATGTTGGAGTTCGAGCAATTAATGGTTTACTTACTATAGGACGAGGTCAACGCATAGGGTTATTCGCCGGTAGTGGAGTGGGTAAATCGGTACTTCTTAGTATGATGACTCGTTTTACCGCCGCTGATCTTGTCGTTGTAGGATTAATTGGTGAGCGTGGTCGAGAAGTTAAGGAATTTATTGAGAATAATTTAGGACAGGAAGGCCTGAGTCGCTCAGTTGTTGTCGCAGCACCCGCTGACGAAAGTCCCTTAATGCGGTTACATGGGGCGATGGTAGCCACCAGTATCGCGGAATATTTTCGTGACCAGGGGAAACATGTTTTGCTATTGATGGATTCTCTTACCCGTTTTGCTCAGGCTCAACGTGAGATTGGGTTATCTATAGGTGAGCCGCCTGCAACAAAAGGTTACCCACCGTCTGTCTTTGCGAAGTTACCTCAATTGGTGGAGCGCGCGGGTAATGGTAAACCAGGAAGTGGTTCAATTACTGCTTTTTATACGGTATTAACTGAGGGTGATGATCAGCAAGATCCTATTGCTGATGCAGCGCGCGCTATTCTTGATGGTCATATTGTATTGGACAGAGAACTCGCTGAGGCTGGCCAATTTCCAGCCATTAATATCGAGGCATCAATTAGTCGAGTCATGCCAAATGTGGCTACTGAACCCCAAATCAAACAAATGTTGTTAGTAAAAAAATACCTTTCTATCTATGAAAAAAATAAAGATTTAATTTTATTGGGGGCGTACTCGAAGGGGAACGACCCACAATTAGACAAAGCAATCAAATTTCGTGATAAAATTAATGAATATATCGTGCAAAATATGGATGAAAAAGTAGATTTTAATACGAGTTTGCAGTTGCTTGATGAATTGGCAGCCTTATTGAAAGAAGCTAATTAATGAATTCACGGAAAGAGCGTTTATTACGATTACTTACAATTAAGGAACAAGCTACGAAAGTAGCCATCGATAACTTAATTCGATCGCGCGAGCAATTTCTTTCAGGAAAGACACGTCATAATCAATTATTGGGGTATCGGCAAGATTATGTGGAACAACTCCATAATTTAGGTGATGCAGGATGTACAGTGGGGCGTATTCGCAATCGGATTGATTTTATTGCTCAATTGGATACCGCGTTAGGTCAAATGAACCAACATTTGGCTCAGCTTGCAAAACAACGCTCGCATTATGAAACTATTTACATGAAGGCAAAATCAGAGCAAGATGCTGTTAAGCGCTTGTTAGAACGATTGGAAGAGCAGCAACATTTGAAACAAGAACGAATGGAACAGAAAGAAAGTGATGAGTACGCACAAAAGCAATGGTATAGTAAAAATTCAACTATTAACTTTAACAAAACGCGGTGAATAAATTAATCAAAAGATGCTGGATGCCTTTGGCCATCCTAATTATTGCTGCCGCGGTTATTTCTAGCCTATTCCGTGCACTAACCCCGTGGGCAACACAATATAAAACCGATGTAGAACATCATTTGTCTACATTGCTTGGTGAACCTGTAACCATTAGCACCATGGAGACGGGATGGTATTGGTTTGAGCCTGTAATTAAATTGAATCAAGTTGAAGTATTAGATGGCAGCAAAGCGGTTCTTAAATTAAAAAAATTATTCGTAGGTATCAATATTTTTAGTTCGCTTTGGCATTGGCAAATTCAGCCAGGCGTGCTTTTCATTGATGATTTGCATCTAAATTTGCGACAGACAGATGAAGGCTGGCAAATTGATGGAATTGCTAACCGCCAAAATATGGCCTTTGATACAGAAACGCTAAAGCCTATTTTGGAGTGGATTCTAGATCAGCAAAAAATAATTTTAAAAGATGTATCTGCCCATCTTTTTTTCAAAGACGGCACAGTTATTCCTTTTGATGACCTTGATTTAAGCATTGCTAATCATTCAGGTCACTATCGCATAAAAGGCAATGCCTTTCTTGAGCAAACTACAGCGACTAAATTTGAGTTGTTAGCTGATTTGTATTTAGATGCTGATGCTTTAAATAAAACCTCTGGCCATGCTTTCTTTTCAGTACATCAGGTATTACCTGCGCAATGGCAAAAATTCCTGCCTCAAAACCGCTTTCAAATACTAGGTGGGAAAGGGGATGTCCAACTTTGGGCTGATTTTAATAAAGGAAATCTCACAAATGCGCAAGGTCGATTAAACTTTAGTCATTTGGCCTGGGCAGACACGGACACTGAAAAAGGTCAACTCATACAATCGTTGAAGGCAAATTTAGCTTGGGCGCCGCAAAATGATGGCAGTTGGCAGCTTACTGGTGATCATATTGGTTTACGCTTAAGTGGTACTTCCTGGCCAGAAAATTCATTCGTAATTCGTTATCAACAAACTACGAAAAATTATTTTATCTACATCAAAAATATACTGTTGCAATCTTTATGTTCAACGTCCATTGCTTGGCCTGAATCGATGCATACTATATTGGCAATGAAGCCTTATGGAGAGCTACACGATACACAAGTATACGTTAACAATGAGAAGATTGATTACGTCCTTTCACGTTTTGTGAATTTAGGGTGGTTGCCGAGCGAAAGTCGCCCTGGGGCGGAAAATTTATCAGGTGTAATTCATTGGCAACCCACTGAGGGGCGTTTGGAGTTCGATAGCAAGAATGCTGTTATTGTTCCTCAAAATCAGCCGCCCATTAACTTTTCTCTACTCAATGCTGCGTTTGATTGGAAAGAATTGGATCAAGGTCTGCGTGTGAGTATGGAAAGGCTTGTGTTAAGCCATTCTAATCTTTTATTTAGCGCTCAAGGTGTCGCAGATGAAGTTTCTAAAGATTCAATGGGTCCCGTTCGTTTAAAAGCGCAGTTTTCAGCAAGTAATGCTGAAGAGTGGATGCCTTATTTACCCTCCAAACACTTAAAACGAAAGCTTGATGCATGGCTTAAAAATGATATTAAACATATCGCAAAAATGACCGGTGAATTAACGCTTAATGGAAATATGAAAGATTTTCCTTTTGATACACAGCCTGGTGAATTTTCAATTAAAAGTTATTTATCTGGAGTGGATCTTGTTTTTGCACGCAACTGGCCTGTAACGCGAGAGATTGAAGCCTACCTCAATGTCACTAAACGTACTCTTGAAGCTGATATTGTCCATGCCAATCTTCAAGGCATTGAAGTGGATAAAGGAAATTTGCGTGTTAATGATTTAGGTTTGGATAGGGAAACCTTGTTGATACATACCAAAGCCGAAACAGATGCTAAAAAAGCCTTAGCCTATGTGCGTGCTTCGCCCCTTAATAAAAAATTATCGGCTCTCAATATCTTGCAAATGAAGGGACCTGTGGCTGTTGATTTACAATTGGAGGCACCACTTTACCCTGAGAATGATGACATACTGGCTTTGGGGGATATTGTTTTTAATAAAAATAATGTTCAGGTACATCATGCTATAGACGACGTAGAGTTGAAAAATTTAAGCGGGACGTTGCAATTTGATCAAGACAGCGTTTTGGATAGCCATCTTCAGGCGTTACTGTTGGGAAATCCAGTAACAATTTTAATCAAATCAGTTAAAGGACCATCGCCTTCTACGGAAGTAAGAGTGAAGGGTCAAACCAATATCTCAGTCTTACGCGACAAATTTAAATTACCTGTATTTTCTCTAATGCAAGGTTCTTTATGGTTAGAAAGTTTATTGACGATTACTGATGAACCCAGTGACTTAGATCACGTACGTATTCAGACTTCTTTACAGGGATTAAATATTGACCTGCCTCCACCTTTGGGCAAGACTAAAGACAGTAAGGTTCCTTTAAAAATAGACATAGATTTTAATTCAAAAAAAGCTGTTCGGTTGCGTTTTAATTACGATAATCGTCTCAGTAGTGATTTGTTATTCTCAGGGGTTAAGGGTGCCTTTGCCTTGCAAAAGGGAAAAATTATTTTAGGTAACACTGATACTTCAAATGATGAACAGCTGCATGGATTACAAATTTTAGGAAGCTTGCCAGAGTTTGATTTACAGCAGTGGCTTGCTGTAAAAGAAAAGATGACAACTGATAACCAGGAAATGCCAAATGCTTTAAGTCTGATTGATGTTAAACTTGAATTGGCTAAGGTCTTTAATCAAAGTTACAAAAATCTTTCGTTTAAGGCTAAAAAACAGGAAAAAGGCAATTGGGAAATTCGTTTAAATCAGGAAAAAATCGCTGCAAATCTTCGCTATCAACCGTCAAGTAATACGGTAACTGGCTTATTTGAAAAACTACATCTCGATAATGAGAAACCAGTTGATTTCAAATCAGCTTCAAAATTAAAACCAACCAATTTGCCAAATCTAAATTTGCGAGTGGCTTCATTCCAAGTCGGTGAATTAAATATTGGCGATGTATCCTTAAAAACCACCGCTTTAAAAGACCAGTGGGAACTTAATACGTGTAAGATCAAATCACCGTTTTATGAGCTCACAGCGCGAGGTAATTGGCGAGAAAACGACAAAATTAATACTACTCAACTACAAGCTGATTTACATATCACCAATCTTGCTAAGAGTTTAGAAAATTGGAAAGTGAGCCCTGTTGTAGAGGCTAATAAAGGGGATGTGCAATTTAGAGGGGGATGGAGTGGCCCAATCTATAAGTTTTCCCTGGCTAAACTTCATGGACAACTGGCTATGCGCTTTAAAGACGGTCGAATTACGAATTTAAGTCCAGAAACTGAAGAAAAGTTAGGCTTAGGAAAGTTACTTAGCATTCTAAGTTTGCAGACAATACCTAGACGTCTTAAATTAGATTTTAGTGATTTATCAGAAGATGGTTACAGCTTTGATGAATTTAGTGGAAGTTTTACAATTTCCAAAGGCGTAATGGCCACACAGGATAGCTATATAGATGGTCCAGTTGCATACGCCAGCATGAAAGGAAATTTAGATATTGCAAAACAATATTATGATCTTGATTTGAAAGTTAACCCTCATATCACTGCGAGTCTACCCGTTGTGGCAACTATTGCAGGTGGACCAATAGCAGGTATAGCAACCTGGGTAGCAAGTAAATTAATTAACCAAGGGATGCAAAAGATAAGTGGATATACTTACAAAATTTCTGGTCCTTGGCGACAACCTGTTGTGCAACAGATAAAAATTATAAAAAAGCGTAACGTTTAAAAATTTTGATACATTGATTGATAGGATTGGCCATGTGGGAGGCAATTTTAAAACGGTATTGGCAAGTTGCTAGCTTTAAGGATAGTCCCGCGAATACACCTTATTCACTGCCTTTATTGGTTTTTGTGGCTTTTTTGTTCTTTATGTTGATCATATTGCAATGGTTTATGGCCGATATGAAGCAACAATTTGAAATTACAAGTTCAATAGCGGCTGGGGGAAGTTTAATCATTGTTTATGTGATTTTTACTTTTTTACTATTAAAGGTAAATGGTAAAGTAAATCGACTAGTGCAAACCCTCACGTCATTGTTAGCATGTCATTTTATAGTACATATTTTTGCCTTGCCTTTACTCATCGTTGCCCCAGCTTTGGCTGGAGCGACACTGGGTCATAGCATTGCTCTACTCCTAGGCTTTATCTATTTGATTTTGACATTGATTTTAACAGTGTGGCAATTTTTAGTGACAGCACATGTTTATAAATATGCATTGGATGTGGATAATTTAACTTCAGTATTAGCAAGTTTTGGCTTGTTAGCGTGTAATATTTTAACGGTTTCATTTTGGCGATGAGAAAAATTATGCATTTACATATTTTGGGGATTAGCGGAACCTTTATGAGTGCCTTGGCTATATTAGCCCGTGAGGCAGGTTTCAAAGTAACTGGGTGTGATGCAAATTGCTATCCTCCTGTCAGTGACTTGTTAACGGCCAAAGGCATTGAGTGGACAGAAGGCTATGACGATAGTACCCAGGCCCTAAAGGCGGATTGGGTCATCATCGGTAATGCTATAAAAAGAGGAATGCCTGTTCTTGAAGCAGTACTTAATGCTGGAAAAAATTATACGTCCGGTCCTCAATGGTTAGCAGAGCATATACTGCCCCGCTATCGTGTATTAGCTGTTGCAGGGACTCATGGAAAAACGACAACGACCTCCATGTTGGCATTTATTTTACAACAAGCTGGTCTTAACCCTGGATTTTTAATCGGTGGGGTTGCTCCGAATTTTGATACCAGTGCTTTTCTAGGAGAGGGAGAGTGGTTTGTTATTGAGGCTGATGAGTACGATAGTGCTTTTTTTGATAAACGACCTAAATTAATGCACTACCGACCTGAAATTGCCATTCTCAACAATCTCGAGTTTGATCATGCAGATATTTATGCGAACCTTGAAGCTATCCAACAGCAATTTCATTACTATTTAAAAACCATTCCTGGCAAAGGTGTAGTCATTAAACCTCGGGATGATGCGGCTCTAAATGAGGTAATATCAAAGGGTGTATTTTCTCCAGTAGAAGAATTGGCTTTTAATGGGGATGCTACCTGGCGTGCCGAAGTACTTGATGATTGTGGAAAAGCTTTTCGCATCTGGCATAAAGGCATGCCAGTAATCGATGTAAAATGGCCTTTAATTGGACAATTTAATATTGAAAATGGTTTGGCAGCGATTGCTGCAAGTTATCACGCTGGTGTAGATATTGAAGTGGCCGCCCGTGCTCTTGCAGAATTTAAACCAGTCAAACGTCGATTAGAAGTTAAGTCAGACCGTCACGGTGTCACTGTCTATGATGATTTTGCTCATCACCCAACTGCTATTACTAAAACCATCAATGCCTTGAAACAAAGTGGTCGACATAAGCGGATATTGGCAGTTTTGGAATTTGCCTCCTACACTATGAAAACTGGCGTACACGCAGATGCGATGGCAGAAGCCTTATCCGCTGTTGATCATGCTTATGTTTTGAGTCCAGAGCATTTTAGTCTGGATAAAGTTGTCAAAGATTGGCAATGTCCTTACCAGATTCTGCCTAATCCTCATGCTATCGTCAATGCTGTGATTGAGGAGGTGCGTCCTGGTGATGCAATTTTAGTTATGAGTAATCGAGGTTTTGATAACATTCATCAAAATCTAGTGTTTCAGGTTGACTCGAAATTTAACAAATAAAGATTTAATCATTCACATATTGCAAATTCTTTGGCAGATTGTTATAAAAAAAGAAAGTTCCCAAGGATGGCTTTGGGTAGCAGGCTCGCTGTATTAGTGCGGGCGAGGGGCTTGCAGGGAGGAAAACCATGCCAATGTATGAGGATTTGCAACGCGATGCAAAAAATTTTACGGCATTATTAACTCATGCATTAACCAAACGCGCCACTTACGGAAATTTGTTTTTTACTTGTCTTCCTTCTCCAATTGCAAACCAGCAATTATTTGATGATGCCAATTTAATTCAACAAACTGCGGAATGTCTTGATTTTTATGCTGGTGTGACGCATTCGGGAAGAACAATTGATTCTAATGTAAAACATCAGGTTTTAATCGGTATCTATGTCTATGTCTGGTATCAGTATGACAGTCTTGTGCAAAGCTATCTAAACAAACCATTACTGAAATTATTTCAAGATCATCTTGGAGTAAGTTCTTTAGAACAATTTGAACCCGATTATTACCGATCTTGCCTGGATGAGTTGGATGATTTCTGCAATTGGGTTTTCGAAAAAAGAGAACAGTATCAACAAACAAACAAATTATTTCAAATTTTTCCGACTAATATGCAAGGGAGTCTTCATGTGCAGAAAAATGCTCCCGGTTTATCTTGGGGCACATTATTTTCAGGATTAATGACAAAAGTAGGGATAAAAAGCCTATTTTAAGGAGATTATATGGGTTATGAGCTTCCAAGATATCGAGATTTACACAATAAAGCGATTAAGTTGCATAATTCTTTTAATGAATTAATAAATCGTTATATTCCTCCGACATATGAACAAATTCGTCAGAAAGTAAATTCTTTGGAAGAAAAGTATAATGAAAAAGTGCGCAAAAAATCAGGTTTCTTTGTTAATACCACACCTGATTTAAGACGAGATCAGGTGGCATGTATTAGTCAGTTACTTCCTAAGTTGCCTCAAGAAGGAACTGTGCAACTTCTCAATAATGCGCAAAATATTTTATTAGGTGCGGTGCTTTATCGCTATCAACGAATAATACTTTCATACAATTCAAAATTTCTTTTCTACCTTGGTTATAGTGCTGACAATAGTTGTGTCAAACTGATTTTAGAAGAAGAATTTGAATTTGAAAAACAGAAACTTGATGCTGAAACAATTGCTACCTGTTGTGAAGCATATAAAGCTTATCTTGAACAAGAGGATGTATCCTCGGATAAGAAGAAAAAAGTAGCTGACCAATTTCCTTATATTCAGGAGGATACTGAATTTTTTTCAAAGCTTAAGGAAATTATTGTCCATGCCAGAGTGAAAGCTCGTCCAATTACTATTCAATTACAGGTCATTAGTTTTGTGCAGTCAGCTGCAGCAGCATTCAGGAGAGTGGATGAAACTGCTTTAGCAACTATTCCCAAATTGGGAATATTGGTTATGGCAAAATTATCAAAAACTCCTTTATTAACGAAAGAGCATCTTATCGAATTACTAGATGCCGTACAGCCTGGCGTTGATAAGGCGGTTAAAGAAATTTTAATATTAAGTTTGCCTGACAAAATAACTGCAAAGGGTGTATTAACAGAAGTGATAGTGCCGGATGTCTCACCAGTAAAAACTGAAGAAAGGTATATCAACTTTCAAGATTACGTTCACGCTGCTTTAATAATGAATAGTCAATATGCTCTACTTGGAGCCTATATATTAGCCATGTCTTGCCCTGTTCGAACTCCAAGTCTAAGAGACGTACTTAATGAGGGCATTGGAGCTCAAGGCCCCAACCAGTTAGATGATAATGCCAAGAAATTAGGATTAATTGCATTTCAAAATTATACCAGCATTATTGATTCTATTGATTGTAAATGTTGGCATGCTGAAAATGGATATACGTTTATGCGTAAAGAACTAAAACAACAAGTCAATCAATTCATTAAATCAGAAAAACAAGAAATAGCAGACACCACAGCTACAATCTTTTAAGCAAGAGCCATATGCAAAATATGGCTCTTTTAAATTTATTATTTCGTACCAAAGTGCAAGTGCTCTTCTTTCCAGGAGACTTTGATAATATCGCCAGATTTAAATTTTCCCGTTAATAAGGCTTGTGCTAACGGGTTCTCAAGTTTTTGCTGAATAGTCCGTTTCAAAGGTCTTGCACCATAAACAGGATCAAACCCAGCTGCAGCTAAATGATCCAAGGCATCAGGTGTAACTTCTAACGAAATATTTTGTTGTTGTAATCGTTGCTTTAACAAATCGATTTGAATAGAAGCAATGGCCGCAATTTGATCTTTACCTAAGGGATGGAAGACCACTGTATCATCTATACGGTTAATGAATTCGGGGCGGAAATGCTGACCCACAACATCCATTACTGCTGTTTTAATTTGCTCATAACTTAATTTACTTCCCATATCATGAATCAGAGAAGAACCTAGGTTTGAAGTCATTACAATAACTGTATTGCGGAAGTCGACAGTACGACCTTGCCCATCAGTCAGACGACCATCGTCTAAAACTTGAAGAAGAATGTTAAAGACATCGCTGTGGGCTTTTTCAACCTCGTCCAACAAAATAACGGAGTAGGGTCGGCGACGAATTGCCTCTGTTAAATATCCACCTTCTTCATAGCCGACATAACCAGGAGGTGCACCAATTAATCGAGCAACAGAATGTTTTTCCATAAATTCAGACATATCAATGCGTACCATTGCTTCTTCAGTATCAAAGAGAAAGCCTGCCAAGGCTTTGCAAAGTTCTGTTTTACCAACACCTGTTGGCCCAAGAAACAGGAAGGAACCAATGGGACGCTTAGGATCGGACAACCCAGCTCGCGAACGGCGGATGGCATTAGATACAGCATCGACCGCCTCATTTTGGCCAATAACACGCTTATGAAGTGCTTCTTCCATATGAAGCAATTTTTCTTTTTCTCCTTCCAGCATTTTTGCTACTGGAATGCCAGTCCATTTAGAAACAACTTCAGCAATTTCTTCTTCTGTTACTTTGTTACGTACCAGTTTGGTTTCACTTGCTTCTGTTGCTGCAACTTGAGTCAGTTGTTTTTCAAGTTCAGGAATTCGGCCGTATTGCAATTCTGACATGCGGGCTAAATCACCAGCGCGTCTTGCTGTTTCCAGCTCTATTTTGGCTTGTTCCAGGGCTTCTTTGATTTGTGTCGCCCCTTGAAGAGTAGCTTTTTCCGCTTTCCAGACTTCTTCAAGATCAGAGTAATTTTTTTCCAACTCGTTAATGAGTTGTTCTAAATCTTCCAAACGTTTTTTAGACGCTTCATCATTTTCTTTTTTGAGTGCTTCTCTTTCAATTTTTAGCTGAATCAAACGTCTTTCCAATTTGTCCAGACTTTCCGGTTTGGAGTCAATTTCCATACGAATTTGACTGGCTGCTTCATCAATTAAATCAATGGCCTTATCAGGAAGTTGTCTATCGCTGATATAGCGATGAGATAAAGTGGCTGCTGCGACAATAGCTGGGTCAGTGATATCCACACCATGATGCACTTCATAGCGTTCGTTAAGTCCGCGTAAAATGGCAATAGTGTCTTCTACACTAGGCTCATCAACGAAAACTTTTTGGAAACGACGTTCGAGGGCTGCATCTTTTTCAATATACTGACGATATTCATCCAGGGTTGTCGCGCCAATACAGTGTAATTCACCACGGGCTAGGGATGGTTTTAACATATTACCTGCATCCATAGCACCTTCTGCTTTTCCTGCGCCAACCATAGTGTGTAATTCATCAATGAAAAGAATAATTTGTCCTTCTTGTTTAGCAAGGTCATTTAAGACTGCTTTTAAACGCTCCTCAAATTCTCCACGAAATTTAGCCCCTGCAATAAGAGCTCCCATATCCAAGGAAAGTAGTCGTTTGCTTTTTAAACCTTCAGGAACCTCACCATTTACAATGCGCTGTGCCAAACCTTCAACAATGGCTGTTTTACCAACACCTGGTTCGCCAATGAGAACAGGGTTATTTTTGGTACGTCTTTGCAAAACTTGAATTGTACGGCGAATCTCATCGTCACGACCAATAACAGGATCTAGTTTTCCTTGTTCCGCACGTTCTGTTAAATCGATGGTATATTTTTCTAATGCTTGACGTTGTTCTTCAGCATTAGGATCATTCACTGACTCACCACCACGAATGTCATTGATGGCTTTTTCCAAAGCTTGACTATTAGCACCTGCCTGTTTTAGTAAGCGTCCGAGGCTACCCTCTTCATTAAGTGCTGCAAGAATAAATAATTCGCTTGAAATAAAACTGTCTTTACGTTGTTGGGCCAACTTATCAGTCTGGTTTAACAAACGTCCGAGGGCGCTCGATAGATGTATCTCTCCCCCTGTTCCTGTCACTTTAGGAAGTTTGTCCAAGGCTTGATCGATTAAGGTGCGCAATTGAGACAAATTCACACCCGCTTTTGTAAGTAGGGGCCTGCAGCTTCCTCCTTGTTGATCAAGTAAAGCTTTCATAAGATGTTCAGGTTCAATAAAACCGCTGTCCCGACCTAATGCTAACGATTGAGCATCTGCCAGAGCCATTTGAAATTTTGAGGTGAGCTTATCCATCCGCATAACAGGGCCTCTCTTTAATTGAGTGTTTAAAATACTTCTTATCTGCCGTAAAATGTGGGTTCTTTTTAAAAAATCAAGTGACTTAATACAAATGAATGATAATCCTTCCAACAATCATCCTGACTCACAAACTTTGGTAAATCAAATAGTTATTGAGTATATGCGTGATCAAAAGCGTAAACGCCGCTGGAATTGGTTCAAGCGTGCTCTTATTGCAGTGATTGTTCTGTTAATCGCCTATCGACTCTATCACTATGGTGATGAAGATAAAACGGTACGACTTAAACCTCATGTAGGTTTAATTGATTTAAATGGAACTATCTTTGATTCTGAAGCCGCTGGCGCTGAAAATTTTGCAAAATCAATGGATTCTGCCTATCAAAGCGGAGGTTTAAAAGCAATAATTATTCGCATCAATAGTCCGGGTGGCAGTCCTGTCCAGGCAGATTATATGTACAATACCTTGCAATATTATCGGCAAAAATATCCTGACATTAAAACCTATGCTGTTTGCGTTGATATGTGTGCTTCTGCTGCCTATTATGTGGCTGCTGGTGCTGATGAAATTTATGCCAATCAATCCAGCATCGTAGGTTCTATTGGTGTGTTATACAATGGCTTTGGCTTTGTTGATACGATGCAGAAATTAGGTGTAACCAGACGTTTGCAAACGGCCGGTAAGAATAAAGGATTTATGGATCCCTTCTCACCGCAGACCCCTCTACAAGTGCAGCTGCTACAAACGATGCTCGATGGGATTCATCAGCAATTTATAGATAAAGTGAAAGCCGGACGCGGTGACCGACTCAAAGTGGATGATGACACTTTCTCTGGTCTCTTCTGGACTGGTGAACAAGCTAAAGAGCGGGGTCTAATTGATGGTTTCGCCAGTAGTGGTCAAATCGTTCGCGAAAAAATGCAGCTTGAAAAAGTAATAGACTACACGTACAAACAAAGTGTGCTTGAGCGTTTTTCTAAGAATCTTGGTACGGCTTTGGCTTCTCAATTACCATTGGCGCTAGGTTTGAAACCTGGGGTTATTGAATAAATTCTTTCATCCCGCGGATTGCTCCGCGGGACTTAAGCACTAACTCTTTATAACAGGCATTAATGTTTGTAGCAGTGCCTTAAACACTTTGGGTGTTCCTGCTGCAACATCGCCTTGTTTCATGTAATCTTCACCACCATCAAGACTGCTAATTAACCCACCGGCTTCTCTTATCAATAGAGTCCCAGCAGCAATGTCCCAAGGACGCAAACCAAACTCCCAAAATCCATCAAGTCGACCACTTGCCACATACGCAAGGTCAAGAGCTGCGGAGCCTGTTCGGCGAACTCCGGCGCATTTTCCAATGAGTGCTTCAAATGTGGGTAGGTAGCGTTTTGCTAAATGAATATTGCGAAAAGGAAAACCTGTCCCTAGCAAAGCATCCGACAGTTGTGTTTTTTTGGACACACGAATACGGCGTTCATTAAGTTGAGCGCCACGCCCACGGCTCGCTGAGAAACACTCATGACGCAAAGGATCATAGACAACACCATGTTCAATACGATTTTTGACTCGATGTGCAATTGATACGGAAAAGAAGGGGAATCCATGTAAATAATTGGTCGTGCCGTCCAGCGGGTCAATAATCCATACAGAGTCCGCATCGTCATTATAAACACCGCTTTCTTCAGCAATGATACCGTGCTCGGGATAGGCCTTATGAATTGCGTTGATAATGGCTTGCTCAGCTTTAATATCAACTTCGCTAAAGTATTCTTCACTATTTTTAGCGGTAATTTTAAGTCTGTCTATTTGTTCCATATGGCGAATAATGATATCGCCGGCGAGTCGGGCAGCAGAGATGGCAATGTTTAATAATGGTTGCATGGATTTTGCTCGTTTTTACAAAATCAGCGATTCTAACACATTTTTTTTTGTACAGAGAGAAGTCATTGATGTATAGTTTGCAATTATTAAATAATTCCTGGTTTGTTGTTGGCGTCAAAAGAGAGTGTAATCTATTCTCGTTAATGATTGTTAATTCAACCGACACTTTTATAAATGAGCTAACCTGATTCCGTTATGAATTTTTCTGCAGTCCGAATAGTATTAATTGCAACTTCCCATCCTGGTAATATTGGTTCGACAGCCAGGGCAATGAAAACAATGGGATTTAGCAACCTTTATCTTGTTACACCAAAGTCATTCCCTCATCAAAAAGCGATTGAAATGGCCGCAGGAGCTGATGATGTATTGAGGGAAGCGATTGTAACTGATTCGCTGGATGATGCTTTAAAAGGATGTCAATTAATCTTTGCAACAAGTGCAAGGCCACGAGGCATTGCTTTACCTGGTTTAACGCCCTCTGAGTGTGCTACGTTAATTGCGGGTCAACCTGATGACACTGAAATAGCCATTCTTTTCGGAAGAGAGCATGCGGGATTAACGAATGAAGAATTATTACGCAGTAATTATCACATCAATATCCCAAGTAATCCGGAATACAGTTCATTAAATCTATCTCAGGCTGTGCAAATTATTGTTTATGAGTTACGTATGAAACTATTGTCCCCCTCTGCTCAAGTTGGGGTAAATCCTGATCGATTGGCAACTGCCGATGAAGTGGAACAATTCCTGGAACATTTGAAAGTCGTCATGCTAGAGACCAAATTTTTAAAACCCACGCGTCCTACGAAGCGGTTATTACAACGAATTCGACGAATATATAACCGTGCTCAACTGGAATATATGGAGGTCACAATTCTTCGGGGTATTTTAAGTCACATTCAGAAAGCTTTAAATCTTAAATAAAATGTCTTATTTTTTTAATTTCAACGCAATTACTCGTATTTATTGGCTTGCAGTAGCATATAGTTATTATGGAATCCTACCAATTTATGGACAGCGACAAACGAGGGGAATTAAAGGATGAGCAATTTGCCTATTTATTTAGATTACATGGCCACTACGCCGGTAGACCCGCGCGTGATTGAAAAAATGGTCAATTACTTAGGTCCTGATGGTGTTTTTGGTAACCCTGCATCAAGGACACATATTTACGGCAAAAAAGCAGCTGAAGCTGTGGAGTATGCCAGGCAGCAAATTGCTAATATTATTCATGCCTCCCCTGCAGAAATAGTATTTACCTCTGGTGCTACTGAAGCTAACAATTTAGCGATTTTAGGTGCAGCTCATTTTTATCAGCGTAAAGGTCGTCATGCTGTGACTATGCAAACAGAGCATAAGGCAGTTCTTGATAGCTATCATCAATTGGAGAAAGAAGGGTTTGAAGTGACTTATCTCGAGCCTCAACCTAATGGTCTACTAAATTTTGAAAATTTAAAACAAGCTCTACGTGAAGACACCATTTTAGTGTCTATCATGCATGTAAACAATGAAATTGGGGTGATCCAGGATATTGCACGTATAGGTGAGTTTTTGCGTGATAAGGGGATCATTTTTCATGTCGATGCTGCTCAAAGTGCTGGAAAACTTGAGATTAATTTAGAGCAAATGTCCGTGGATTTAATGGCTTTTTCTGCACACAAAAATTATGGTCCTAAAGGGGTAGGTGCTTTGTATGTGCGTCACAGGCCGAAAGTTCGTTTAGAGCCTCAATCCTTTGGTGGTGGTCATGAAGGAGGTTTACGTTCTGGAACGCTTGCTACACACCAGATTATTGGGATGGCAGAGGCGTTTATTTTATCCGAAGCATTACGTGTAGAAGAACAAGCCCGTATTTTGCATTTGCGTCAACAATTGTGGGAAGGCATTAAGCATATTCCTGGTGTGCATCTCAATGGTGACGAGAGTAGACGAGTCGCTGGCAATTTAAATTTAACCTTCTCAGGTGTTGAGGGAGATTCATTATTGCTGGCTTTGCGTGAACTGGCTATTTCTACAACCTCTGCGTGTGCTTCGGCCAGTTTACAACCCTCATATGTGCTAAGAGCTTTAGGACTTGATGATGAATCTGCATACAGTTCCGTTCGTATTTCCTGTGGTCGCTTTACCACTGAAGAACAAATAAAGCAGGCTATTACAATAATTTGTCGCCAGATTGGCCGTTTGCACGAAATATCACCGCTATGATGTATAATGAACTAGTAGAACATTGTTTTTTTTCACCCGAACACGTGGGAACAGTTGATAAATCAGAACCACTTACGGTTTATTATCGAAGTGGTGAAGCAGGTCGAGGTGATGTATTTGATTTTTATCTACAATGTAATGAGCAAGGTTTAATTCTAAAAGCTCGATTTAAAGCCTATGGCAATCCTTATTTAGTTGCGGCCGCAGAGTTAGTCTGTAAGCAACTTGAAGGGAATAATATCGACGAACATCCTCAGTTTGATTATTCTTGGCTCGTGGAGCAGTTAGAGATACCAAGGACTCGATATCCTGTCGCATTACAAATAGATGACGGCTACCGAGAGATTGTGAAGACAATGAAAGAGAAGTTAAAGGGGAGCGAATAATGTCTGAAGTAATGCAACATATGAGTAATTTGACAACTGGCGTTACCTTAAGTGAAGCTGCCAAGCAGCATATCCTGTCTTATCTTGGTAAGCAGAAAGAGAGTAAAGGTATTCGTTTATCGGTAAAAAAAACGGGTTGCTCAGGTTTATCTTATGTAGTCGATTATGTTCAAGCCCCGCAAGACAACGATATCGTCCAGTCTTTAACAGATGATTATGTGGTCTGTATTGATAAATCCAGCTACCCTTATTTGAAAGGCATGAAGGTAGATTACGTTAGACAGGGTTTAAATTATAAATTTGTTTTTGATAACCCTAATCAGAAAGGGCAATGTGGTTGTGGCGAAAGTTTTACGGTAGAAGAACATTAGTCGCCAATATTAATGATAAAATTCTCATTGAAATTCTACTAAGACCTGCGGCCTGTACACGGGCGCCACTTTTATTGAATCTCTAGGTCCCGCGGACAAGCCGACAAGCCGCGGGACGTAGGTAAGTAGAATCTTTAAAAGTTCATTTATATTTTCGAAATTGTGCGTTTTTAGAACACAAATTTCGATACCTTAATTTCAGTTAAAAAATCAGACAATTTTACAAAAATAAATGGTAAACTTGTTCTATTTTAGCTCTGAAAGATGTTTTTTTGATTCAATGTAAAAAAAATTTACGAAAATTTCAAACATTTCAGTTAAAAAACTGTAAAAAAATGTTACGGATGTCTCCTAAATGAGTCGTTCGTGCAAAAATTGCTTGAAAAATTCTTAAAATTTACTTAAGCTTCCCTTAAGAAATGAATATCATTAAGACAATGTTTACATACTTTGTGATATTTGATAGTATATCGATCACGATGATCAGTTTATAACTGATTAGAGTAATTCTTTTTTGGAAGTTGGAGAGGATAATGAGTGCAGTTATGCAACAAGTTGAACAATATAATGAAGCGTTAACTCAGCAAGTTGTTGGTGCAGTTAAAGGTTATTTAAACCATGTTGGTAGTAAAGACGGTAACCTCAATCTGTATCAATTAATTGTTGAAGAAGTTGAAGCTCCTCTATTTCGTACTGTAATGGAGCTGACTCGCTATAACCAATCAAAAGCTGCTAGAGTTCTTGGTGTAAGTCGTGGAACTTTACGCACTAAATTAAAGCGTTATTTTGACGACGAGTTTATTGGTACGCGTGGTTAATTCGCTTTAACATCTCTATCAAATGATAGTGAATAGCAAAAACCAGGGATTTCCTGGTTTTTTGCTATTCAACCTGCTAGTATTGCTTACAAAGTCGATCAGACAATCGCTTTTTACCTAGTGTAAAAAGAGGAAAGTCCGGGCTCCATAGGGTAAAGTGCCAGGTAACGCCTGGGAGGCGTGAGCCTACGGAAAGTGCCACAGAAAATATACCGCCTTAGCTGATGCCTAGCAGCAGGTAAGGTAAGGGTGAAATGGTGCGGTAAGAGCGCACCGCGCGATTGGCAACAGTCGTGGCAGGGCAAACCCCACTCGGAGCAAGACCAAATAGGAATCCATCCTGCCAAAAGCAGGATCATATGACCCATATGGGATTCGGGTAGGTCGCTTGAGGCCTATGGTGACGTAGGTCCTAGATGAATGATTGTCCAAGACAGAACCCGGCTTATCGATCGACTTTTTCTATTTCCTCTTGATTTATAGTTGTAACTAGACTTACTATCGCGCTTTCTAATCATTGAGTTTCAACCCATGATGCTATGTATTGATGTTGGTAATTCCCATATCTATGGTGGTGTATTTGCCGGCGAGGAAATCCTTCTTCGATTTCGACATACTTCGCAAGTGAGTACTTCCGATGAATTAGGTATTTTTCTTAAATCAGTACTGCGTGAGAATGAGTGCTCACCTGAAGCAATTCGCGCCATTGCTATTTGTTCCGTAGTACCTCAACTTGATTATTCATTACGAGCCGCATGCGTTAAATATTTTTCTGTAGAACCGTTCTTTCTCCAGGCAGGTGTCAAGACAGGTTTAAATATAAAATACAGAAATCCAGTTGAAGTGGGAGCGGATAGAATTGCAAATGCGATTGCGGCGACTCATGCTTATCCTGGTAAAAATATTATTGTGATTGATTTCGGCACTGCCACAACATTTTGTGTCATTACAGCTCAAAAAATATATCTAGGTGGCGCCATTCTGCCTGGGGTTCGCTTATCTGTAGACGCTTTGGCTAATAAAACAGCAAAATTACCTGCTGTAGAAATTATTAAAACTGAACAAGTAGTAGGTCGTTCGACCATTGAGAGTATTCAATCAGGTGTGTTTTATGGGGCTTTAGGTGCTTGTCGTGAGCTCATTACACGAATTAAAGAAGAAGCTTTTGTAGGTGAAGATGTCTTGGTGTTGGCAACGGGTGGATTTGCTTCATTATTTGATAAGCAGGAAATTTACGATCATCTGGTTCCTGACTTGGTATTACAAGGTATACGTTTGGCAGCCGGATTAAATATCTAAGTGACTATATCGCTCGTGATTAGGTATGACAAACCAGGGATGAATGAGAACCTGACATTGCGCATATCTAAAACAAGCGATAGAATCGCGATGACTTGTGTGCCTAAATGATGAGCAGTTTTATAAGGTAAAATTTTAAGTAGTAACTTCAGTTGTAACTCAATTGTATCCAAGCGATAAATTTTTAACCAGATAAGGATTTTATCCTTTGGCTGGTCACGCGAAGCAATCCGTACGATTTTCAAGCAAATTCGGTATGGATTTTTTCCCTGCATTCGCAAAGACGTTACTCACTATTTTTACAACGATGTCACGGTAACAATCTCAGAGATATGTTCTTGGGTTTTTCATTGTGCGCGCAAAAAGATCATAAACTTTGTTAAGAGGTGATTTTGCGCTTTTTTTAATAAAAAAAACTGTCTTTGGGGTTGACGCTTGGGAAATAGTGTTTCTATAGTGTATAAAAGTGGGGTAAAATACTAAAAAAGTGGAGAATTGTGGAATGCATTTTTAGCAAACCACAAAAATTAAATTATGTTTCGTGGAATCAATGCCATCACAATCGACGGAAAAGGCCGTCTTGCCGTACCAACGCGCTATCGTGACGCGTTGGCGGGGGGCAATGATAAAGCGCCTTTAGTGGTGACAATTGATACCGAGGAAACGTGTTTGTTGCTTTATCCGGCTGCTGAATGGCAAGTCATTGAGGATAAGTTGCAAAGCTTGCCCAGTTTTAATGCCGCTGCGCGTCGAATCCAGCGGCTTCTAATAGGACATGCAACCGATGTTGAATTAGATAGTAACGGGCGCGTGCTGCTCCCCCCCTTATTGAGAGATTATGCCCAACTCGATAAGCGGATAATGATGATTGGGCAAGGTAATAAGTTTGAAGTTTGGAATGAATCATTGTGGCAATCCAGACGTGAGCAGTGGCTAGCTGACGAAGCATCTGGTGAAGGTGGCGGATTGCCCGATGAAATGAAAACCTTTTCTTTGTAGTGGAAAGTATATGATGGCGCATCAATCTGTATTGTTGCATGAAGCACTCGAGGGCTTGGCTATTAAGGCGGATGGGGTCTATATCGATGGAACCTTCGGTCGCGGTGGTCATAGTCGTGCTATTTTGCAGCGCTTATCCGATGCAGGAAGATTATTTGCAATTGATAAAGATCCTGAAGCAATTGCTTATGCAAAGAAGAGTTTTTCAAATGATAAACGCTTCCATATTTACCACGGCTCATTTGCAAAGCTCGCAGATTTTGCCAAAGAAGAGCAGGTATATGGAAAAGTAGATGGCATTTTATTGGACTTAGGGGTGTCATCCCCCCAGTTAGATAATCCTGATCGTGGGTTTAGCTTTATGCAGCAAGGTCCTTTAGATATGCGTATGGATCTCAGCCAGCATTTAGATGCTGCACAATTTATAAACGAAACAGAAGCCGAAGAAATGGCAGCGATTTTTAGAGAGTATGGTGAAGAGCGTTTTGCTGGGAGAATTGCTCGAGCCATTGTTTCTGCTAGAGCGGAAACACCCATTAAAACAACAGAACAGCTTGCTGAGATTGTGAAGCAGGCAAATCCTAAATGGGAGAAACATAAACATCCGGCAACACGTGTCTTTCAAGCAATACGAATTCACGTAAATCAGGAACTCACTGATTTAACCATGTGCTTGAAAACCGTGATTGATGTTTTAGCAATTGGTGGGCGTTTGGCGGTAATTAGTTTCCATTCTTTGGAAGACCGTATTGTTAAGCAGTTTATGCGTGATAAAGCACAAGGCGATAGACTTCCAGCTTCTGTCCCCGTGCGACACGAAGAAATAAAAACGAATTTTAAAAAAATTGGTAAGGCGATAAAAGCAAGTGATGACGAAGTAAAAGAAAATGTCAGAGCTCGTAGCGCAGTTTTAAGAATAGGGGAGAAAATAGCATGAACGCAGCAGCCAGAGCGATTCATCAAAGCAATCTTTTTAGCGGACATTTATCAGATATGCGTCTCTCAAAACAACTTTGCTTTATTCTATCATTGTTATTTTCAGTGCTTATTAGTGCGTTGTCAGTTGTTTATGTAACGAATGAACATCGAATCACGTTCAGCGAATTACAGCGTCTGGAGCAGCAAGCACAGCAATTGCAGCTACAATGGGGGCAACTCTTGCTAGAACAGGCTAGTCTTGCAACTCCTGGTCGGGTTGAAGCGCTTGCAGTTGAGAAACTACAAATGAAATTGCCAGCAGATAAAGATACTTATGTGTTGCAAACACGATGAAAGCTAGAGGTGTATTGGCACGTCTAGCTGCCGTTTCATTATTTTTTATGGTGCTTTTGGCGGCGTTGTTGTGGCGTATGGTTGATTTAACCGTTCTGCATCGACAATTTCTCCAGGGGCAAGGTGATGCTCGTAGTGTTCGTGTTGTTGACATCCCAGCTTACCGAGGGATGATTACTGACAGACAAGGAACACCTCTGGCAGTAAGTACCCCGGTACAGTCGGTATGGCTGAACCCTCAAGCTTTTTCAGCTGACGCAAAGCAATTGGCTGAGCTATCACGTCTCGTTAATATTCCCCCAAAAGTATTATTGGCTCATGTTAAAAAAGCAAAAGCGCGCGAATTTTTATATTTACGCCGGCAATTACCCCCGATGATTGCTAAAAAAATTGCAGAACTTAAAATTCCGGGTATCAATTTCCAACGAGAATTTAAACGATATTATCCTGCTGGTGAGAATACTGCTCAACTGCTCGGATTCACCAACATTGATGATATTGGTATTGAAGGATTGGAGCTTGCTTATCAAGATTGGTTAATGGGATTAACTGGTAAAAAGCGCGTCCTTAAGGATAGGATGGGACAAATTATTGAAGAACTTGGGGTGATAAAAGAACCTCGTCCAGGGCATGAACTTGTTTTAAGTATTGATAGTCGTATTCAATATTTGGCTTACCATGAACTACAAAATACCTTGGAAAAATTTTCTGCGAAATCTGGATCTGTCGTTGTAGTCGATACGACGAATGGTGAAATTTTAGCAGCAGCAAATGCGCCTTCATTTAACCCTAATGCGCGCGAACGCTATACACGGGACAGTTATCGCAACAAAGCGATTACGGATACCTTTGAGCCCGGTTCTGTTATTAAACCATTCAGTATCGCCAGTGCTCTAGGGACTGGCTTATTTAAACCAGAAACTATTATTGATACTCGCCCTAGCTGGATGATAGTACATGGTCATACTATTCGAGATGTTCATAATTATGGTGTGCTCGACGTTACCGGTGTTTTGCAACACTCCAGTAACGTTGGTGTGACTAAAATGATTTTGCAAAGTCCACCTGAGCAATTAATTGGTTTATTACAACGAAGTGGATTTGGTCAACGGACAGAAAGTGGATACCCCGGTGAAAGTGATGGAGGCATAGTTAATGTTAAGGACGCTAATCCATTTGTATTGGCTACTTTAGGTTTTGGGTATGGTCTCTCCGTGACGGCTTTACAACTGGCTAAAGCCTATCTCATTTTTGCCAATAAAGGTCGTTCTTTACCTGTTACATTAATACACAACCAGGCAACAACACTGGGTGAACAAGTGTTGGATCAAAAAACATCTGAGCAAATTCTAGCAATGATGGAAGCTGTACTTGGCAATGAAGGAACTGGTAAATTAGCAAGAGTTCCTGGTTATCGGGTTGCCGGTAAAACAGGGACAGCACGTATTGCTGGAAAAAACGGTTATGAAGCAAACCGCCATATTGCAAGTTTTGTGGGTATTGCTCCCGTATCAAGACCAAGGCTTGTCGTTGTAGTTGTTATTCATGAACCAACAAAAAACAGTTATTATGGGGCAGCAGTGGCGGCTCCTCTATTTGCACAAGTAATGTCTGGATCATTGCGGATATTAGAGGTTCCTCCTGATAAAACGACGATGTGAGGTTATCAATGAAGCTAGCTGAATTAATGCATCCTTGGGCTGACATAACCCCTCCTGATTGCGACATTTTAGGTTTACATAATGATAGTCGCCAAATTAAACCAGGTTTTTTATTCTTTGCTTATCCAGGAGCACAAACTGACGGTCGGTTATTTATACCTCAAGCTGCGGCAGCGGGTGCAACAGCACTTGTGTATGAACCAGCAGGATGGTCTAGAGATCAATTACCGAGCCATTTAATTTGTATTCCTTTATCTAATCTTGCAGAAAAATTAGGCGATATCGCCAGTCGTTTTTATGGTTATCCTACTAAAGCATTAGCAGTAACCGGGGTTACTGGGACGAATGGTAAAACTACAATTGCTTATCAATTAGCACAGGCTTATGAGTTACTGGGACAGCAGTCTGCTTATATCGGAACTATAGGGCAGGGTAAGATAACAGCGCTTGAAATGCTAGGAAATACAACACCTGATGCGTTATGTCTCCAGCAACTTTTAGCGGAGTATCAAAACGATTCAATCAAGCAGGTATGCATGGAGGTTTCCTCCCATGCTTTATGTCAACATCGTGTCGATGGAATTGATTTTCATCAAGCTATCTTTACGAATTTAAGCCATGAACACTTGGATTATCATGTCACCATGGAGGCTTATGCTGAAGCAAAAACCTTATTATTTGCCAAGCCTACTCTTAAATGGGCGATTGTTAATCAGGACGATGCCTATCAACATGTAATGCAAAATGCTATTACAACATCTTCTTGTCAGGTTGTTAGCTATGGTATAAAAGAAGCTGCTGATGTGCGTGCTTTGAATTTGAATTTAAGTTTAGCAGGAACTAGTTTTGACGTTGTTTCGCCTTGGGGAAAAGTACAATTAAAAATAAATGCTTTAGGATTCTTCAACATTTACAACGCATTAGCTATCTTTTCAAGTTTAGCGGCCAATGGTTATCCTGTAGAAACTATCGCGTCGATTATGGCTAAGTTAAGAGCAGCACCAGGTCGCATGGAAATTGTTTCACAAGAGCCGTATACCATTGTTGATTATGCTCATACCCCGGATGCCTTGGAAAATGTTCTTGTTACCTTAAATAAAGTAAAAACGAATCGCATTTTTGTCGTCTTTGGCTGTGGGGGAGACAGGGATAAGACCAAGCGTCCTATAATGGGAAAAATTGCCGAACAATATGGCGACATGGTCATTATTACGAGTGATAACCCCCGAACAGAGGATCCTTTGACTATTATTGAAGAAATTGAAGCTGGGATAACCAACCGTTCAACTGTTGTTAAAATTGCTGATCGAGAACAAGCAATTGCTAAGGCACTCAGTCTGGCTGAGAAAAATGACATCATTGTGGTTGCAGGAAAAGGTCATGAGGATTACCAGCAAATTGGCAATATTCGACATCCTTTTTCAGATCAGCTGGTAATACGACAATTAATCAACAAGCAGCCCGGTTAGTTGTTGTGATTTGAACTATAACTAACCCTCAATACCCAATATACCTAAATAGCTCTTATTAGTAGTCGATTCTTTTGCAGAAACGGCAAAATCATGGCGGTGATGATGCGCTTTACGCAATCGCAAAAAGGTGGCCTCTAGCTTGTCAGCATTTTTTAAAATTTCTGTTTCAAACATTGGATTATATAAGGATAAAATATAGTCTTCCCACGTTTGGTCCACGGTCCATCTGGAAGCCTGGCTACTTGTGGGGATAGAAAATTTGGGAATAGATAATCCATAAGCCGTGTGAAGTTTTCGACTTAGCATAAAAATGGCTTCATCTTTTGCTTCAAGACTATGGCCTGCTATGTGAGGGGTGCATAATGTTGCAAAATGAATAATTTCTTCATTAATGGCCGGCTCATTGCTATATACATCAGTACAATAAATAAGAGACTCATGCTTTAGTATTTCTCTTTCATTTACAATACCACCTCGTGAAGCATTGATGACAGCGCAGCGAGGCTTTAATTTTTTTAACAATGTATCATTAATTAGATTAAAGCTTGGATGTGGCATCGTTGAATGTAGATTGGCGTGAATTGAAATTAGGTCACACTCACTGAGAGCGTCAAGCGCACAACTAACAAAATTAGCACTCTGTTTAGCTTTAGGGGGATCATAGGAAAGCACGTCTAAGCCAACAGCTTGAAGACGTTTTAATACTTTTGAACCTACTTCTCCTACACCAATTACCGCTGCCTTCGTTGGACTGAGGCCTTTAAATTTTTTAAGAAACGCCAGACTTGCAATGACATAATCGGCGACTGCAGTAGCATTACTGCCTTTAGCATCGATTAATTCTATTCCACGTGAATGAAGATAATCTGCGTCTATATGATCAGTGCCGCTGCTTGCTGTCGCCACATAGCGGAGTGCAGAGTTTTTTAATAAACCATCATTAACTTTTAGTGTTGAACGGCAAATTAAAACCTGTTGATTTTTAAGCAATTCAGGTAGGTCATTAACATCTTCATACAACGTCAATTCAAAAGGCTTCGGAAAAGCGGCAACTAAGCCTGGTAACGTGGAGTCAGCAAGAATTTTCATAAATTAAATAACGATCGAAGCAGCATAAGTGACCATTGAATTGGAGGATTAATAAGCCAACTTAAAATCCCTGTAAACATAAGAAGAAGTAAGATAAAGAATCCCCAGGGTTCTATTTTTTGATAAACATAGGCTTGCCTTGGAGGAAGAAGGCTTGCCAAAATGCGACTACCATCTAATGGTGGGATGGGTATCAAATTAAGATAGGCCAATAGCAAATTAATGATTACTCCAGCACGAGAAGCCAATAATAGAAATAGGGCAGCATTAGACGACTGAGGATTAAGGTTAATTGCTAATTTTAATAATCCAGCCCAAAGAATCGCCATTAATAAATTTGAAAGTGGTCCTGCTGCCGTAGATAGGGCGACATCACGACGTGGATGACGAAATTGAGAGTCGTTAATAGGTACAGGCTTAGCCCAACCAAAGACAAAATTAAATTGACTAACTATCAAAACAACGATGGGAACAATGATGGTTCCAATAAGATCAATATGTCGTATAGGATTAAAGCTAAGGCGTCCTAACATTTTAGCGGTTGTGTCGCCTAGACGATAAGCAACCCAAGCATGTGACGCTTCATGAAGTGTAATAGCAAATAAGACAGGCAATATCCAAATGGCTATTTGTTGGACGGTGGTTAGCTCAAGCATGCCTTTTCACTAATAATAAAATCAAACATTCTAACGATAGTTATTCATATACTCAAGTTCATGAAGAATTTCAGTAGACAATGAAGTAACTGAGAGTCGCTGCGATACAGATATAATGTCATCACTTTCTCACTGCTTTGTGTTATTTTATGATTAAAATGATCAAATATTTAATCTTTCGATGGATGGGAAGTCCAATAGGTAACTTTACCCACATAAGGACTAGACAATATATTTTTGTAATTTTGTAAAAAAATAGAGTTTGGAAACTTAGCCGTACAATGAGCTTTATTGGTTTATTAATGGTCGACGTAGAATTTTAGTTAAGCTTCCTATATTATCGAACATTTGCATTTGGTCGAAAGCTTTGTCAAAGTTACAACATGTTCTTCTACTAGCCTGCTTCTCACTGTTGCTCTTTGTTCCTGGAATTGCCAAATTACCAGTAATTGATAGAGATGAAGCTCATTTTGCTCAAGCAAGTCGGCAAATGTTGCAAACGGGCAATTATTTTCAAATTCGCTTTCAAGAAAGAACGCGTTTTCAAAAACCACCAGGAATTAATTGGTTACAGGCTGCCAGCGTTCGTTTATTTAGTGATGCAAATGCAACGAAAATTTGGCCTTATCGTATACCTTCTGTGCTTGGCGGATTGTTTTCTGTTTTATTACTTTATTTCTTTGCGCGCAACTTTGTTAATCAGCGCACAGCGCTGTTGGCTTCAGGCTTATTTATCACATCCTTGTTGTTAATTGTCGAAACGCATATGGCAGTGATTGATGCTTCTTTACTATTTTCAGTGTTATTAATGCAAGGTGCTTTATGGCATTGCTATGAGAAAGGGATCACTGGGGTGCGTGCACATTGGGGATGGGCATATTGCTTTTGGTTAGCTATGGCCTTTGGCATGGTCTTAAAAGGGGTAACACCATTAGTTGGTTTTTTAACCATCATTGCTCTGTGCTTTTTTGAAAGACGTATCGACTGGTTAGCTAGTTTACGTTTTTATCGTGGATTTTTACTTTTTTTGCTGCTGACTATGGCTTGGTTGTACATGGTTAATGAAGCGGAAAACAGTAATTATTTGATGCAGATGTTGCATAAAGATTTACTGCCAAAGTTACAAGGAGGGCATGAGTCACATGGAAAACCTCCATTGTTCCATCTTGCAATTTTACCGTTAACATTTTGGCCAGCATCTTTATTCTTATGGTTAGGTGGTATGTATGCTGTTCGTTACCGACATGAAAAAGTAGTTAAATTTTTATTGGCGTGGTTAATCCCCACCTGGTGTTTCTTTGAAATTATGCCTACCAAGCTACCGCAATATGTATTGCCTACGTTTCCAGCCATCGCACTGCTCTGCGCTTTAGCTATCGATAACATGAAGCAGCAGGATTCTCCAGGAAGGTGGCTACATTTTTTGCAATTTATGTGGGGAATGTTGTCAATAGGTTTGGCATGTAGCCTGGCTCTTCTGCCTTTTCTGGTGATGGGAAAAGTTTCTGTCGCCAGTATGATTCTTTTCACCGGATTAGTTATAATGACCATTGTTTGTGTCTATTATTCTTGGCAAGGGGCTTATCGTCGGGCAAGTTTGGCTATTTTTGCGACTGCCCTAATTGCCTATCCTCTTATATTTTCACAGCTCTTTCCTCATTTACAGCCCATATGGCTGACACGTAATGCGACAGAATTAGTGGAAAAAGGGAGTATTAGTGACGCAAAGCCTTTATTGGTAGTAGGTTTTGAGGAGCCTAGTCTAGTATTTAATTTAAACACAAAACTAGTAAAATTCCTTGACAGTGAAACGGCAGAACAGCTTATTAAAAAAGATTCCTCCCGTCTGGCTCTTATTGACCCAAAGATTTTAAATGTGTGGAAAAAAGATGGGCTGCCATTGTCTGTCAAAGCTCAGACGGCGGGATATAATTATACAAAAGGACGTTGGCTTGAGCTTATTCTGGTAACGCAACAAAAGGAGAGTAAATAAATGTCCCCATTTGATCGCTTATTAAGAGCGATGACCAATCCTGTCGTAATGATAAGTTATGTTGGTTTAATTGTTCTATGTTTTATGTATTTCGACAAACCTGTTGCCGAATATTTTTATAATCTTGAAGTAAGAAAGCATTTAGCTATCGTGGGTTGGATAACTAAATTTGGTATTGGTGCTATTTATATATCGGGTTTATTTATGCTTGCCTTATTTTTTCGTTATATCATGGGCAATCATGAATGGGCTGCTCGCACCTGGTTTTTATTTATGTGTGTTGCTATTCCTAACGCGGTGTGTGGCTTTTTAAAAATACTATTTGGTCGTGCCCGTCCTAATTTATGGATTCATAATGATTTCTATGGCTTTTACGGTTTGCAGTTCCACGCACCTTTCTGGTCTTTTCCCTCTGGCCATACGACGACAATTATGAGTTTGGTTTTTGGCTTAAGTATCATGTTTCCACGCTATTTCTACGCTTTTTTGCTGACTGGAATTACAATAGCTATGTCTCGTGTGTTACTGACCCATCATTATTTAAGTGACGTCTTGGCAGCGGGTTATCTAAGTTTATTGGAAATAGGCATTTTGCTTTGCTTCTTGCGTCGCAAATCTTGGCTGGCACCCGCCTGGGGACATGCAGTATAATAGCGAAATTTTGAAATTGTTCTTGGATAAATAATAATGCATCATAATACCCAGCAAGATGTCTCTATAATTATACCTGTTTATAATGAAGTCGATAATGTTGAAGGACTTTATAAAGAAATCGTAGCGGCATTGCCAAGCGAGCGCTTTATTTACGAAGTTATTTTTGTGGATGATGGTAGTACGGATGGAACTGCCGAACGCTTAAAAACATTATCACAAAGTTATAATAATTTACGGGTTGTTTATCATAGAAAAAATTTTGGTCAAAGCGCTGGATTGGTCAGTGGTGCTCGTGCAGCACAATATTCTATGCTCGTCACCTTGGACGGCGATGGTCAAAATGATCCCAATGATATCCCAAGCCTATTTGATCAACAGAAAGATTCACGTACTGTTGTATTGGGTATTCGTAAAAAAAGAGATGATAATACATTAAGAAAACTCTCTTCTCGTATCGGTAATGGAATCCGCCAACGTTTGCTAAATGATGACTGTCCAGATACGGGATGTAGTTTAAAATTGTTCCCCCGGGATGCTTTTTTGGCATTACCTCATTTCAATCATTTGCATCGTTTTTTGCCTGCTTTATTTAAACGAGCAGGGTTTAAATTAGTTAACTTCCCTGTAAACCATCGGTCACGTTGGCATGGTGTTTCTAAGTATGGAGTTATGAATCGATTATTTGTGGGTATTCATGATTTAATCGGCGTGCGCTGGTTACTAAAACGTCCTTGTTCCCCGGAGGTATCTAACTATGAACACTGAGTATCTTTGGCTAGCCCTTGGCTTGATTGGGCAAGGAATTTTTTCAGCTCGCTTCATAGTTCAATGGTTGGTGAGCGAGAAGGAAAAGAAAAGTATTATTCCTGTGGCATTTTGGTACTTAAGTTTACTTGGGGGATTGACGCTATTAGTGTATTCAATCTACAAACAAGACCCTGTATTTATCTTAGGACAGTCCACCGGTGTTTTTATTTATGCCCGTAATCTGTATTTAATACAACGGGAAAGAACCTCTCGTCTTGCAAAACTAACTCGAACCAGCGAGAAAGGTTTATCTTAACCTTTCCTCGCATCAATCCTTCTTTACAAGCGGCTAACCTTTATTTGTGAGCAAAAGCTTGGCCGCCTATCACCTCATTAGTTTCGGAATCGACAAGCGGTTTTTGATCTGTTATTTCGCTGATTTGGGCAAACAGATTAATCCAATAGGGGATTTGTGGACGAGTCCAAAACATTAAAGATCGCCCCTTGGGTAACACTTCCCTGGAGGGCAGTATCAGCCATACTTTTTTGATCGAGAGCTTTGTCGCGATATTGCCCAAAAGCCAATAAGAATCTGAAACAATATAATCATGTTTGTCAGGATTCGCTTTAATAATTTGTATTATTTGATTTAATGACAATTGTTTGCGTTGGGTTTGCTCTGAGTAACTGTTATAAATTAAGAGCCCAAAGAAAAGAATCTGGACAGAGATACATAAACTAATGAAGAGAATTCGTTTAGATCTTAAAGTATTTTTAAGTCGACTAAGATAGAGCAAAGGGCACAAGAATAAAATAGGTACCATCCAACGAGTTTCAAAATGACGAAAACCGCCCAGCAGAGTGATAATAACGAGTATTGGCAGGCTGAGTAAGTGATACCGGTAAAGAAGAGCATTTTTTTGTCGTTCAAATGAAGTGCCATAAAAGATGAGTGCCAAAGCGATAAGAGCGGGACCTGCAAAAAATATACTTGCCCTGATTACTTGAATTAAACCTTGAAAGTATGCAATCCCAGCAGGACTCAATTTATAAGCGCTCGCAAAACCAAGGTCTGGATGTTTCAGCAACCAGTAGATATAAGGACTGGTAACGATACCTGCCATGATCAAACTTAAGACCATATAGGGACTAATCAAACGCTTGCGATGTTCGCCTATTGAGATAGCGCTAATAAAAAAGATAATAAAGAATAATACATAGTTAAATTTTGCCAGGATACCAATGCCTATGATAACACCAAAACAACTATACCAAAGGGAGTTGGATATTTTGTGACTAATTTGAAACCAGTACCAGGTGAGACAGGCTGCGAATAAAACTAAAATGGAATGGGTGTTGTCTTTAATTAAATCTAATCCAATAGAAGGGATAAGAGCCCAAGAAGCCAATGCGCACCATGCTATCAAATTATTCTGACAATAAATTTGACTTATTAAATAGAAAAGATAAAAGCACCCAAACAGTAAACAACATTTTAAAAGGGCGACACTGAATAAATTCACACCAAAAAATTGGAAAAAAATATACTGCAACCAAGTATAAAGAGGAGGTTGATTGGGATAACCCGGGAGTAAATTTTGCGCCATAATCACTTGCTCAGACTCATCAAGCAACAGTACTGGACCGCGTAATAAAATTCGAACTAATAGAATCAGAGTGGTAATAAGTAATAAACTAATCGCAGGATGCTCAAGCCAAAATCTTTTCTTCTTTGTTTGAATATCCATATAGTTTGAACCAAAACGATAAATAAAATGTCATTATCCTAAAAAAATTAGTATTAGGCTATATGGTTAATGCAGGATTAGTGAATTCTTGATTACTTCGCATTGGCCGCAAGGAAAGTTAGTAATTAAGGTGTAAAAAATCCATCTTTTTAACAAAATGAAAAAATTTAAAGTCTGTTGTTGGTTTTTTTAGAGGCTTATTTTAATCTGTAAAACATAAGGGAATAATTATTCAAGCAGGGAGCTAGGTATGGATTTTGAAAAGCATTTAAAACTTCTAATTGCCGAGTATGCTGATTATGATGAAGCGCATTTCGTGTACAAGAACAAAACTGAAATTACATCCGAGGCGAAGCAAAAAATTGAAGCAAGTTTAATTGCACTGATTTGCCAATATCTCTCCCAAGATGGGTTAACTCCCGAAAACATTCGCTCCCATGCCAAAAAATTACAGCTTTTATTTCATCCTGATAAGTATCCTGTCAGCATGCCTCAAAGTAAATGGTTGCAAAAAACATTAAGTGTAGACCCAGTCAAAATGGCAACCTGTTTTCATCTCGTTAATATGTGTGAAAAAAAATTAACAGATCCTGAGGCGCCCGAATTTCACTTTGGTAATATTCTAACCATGGACGCCTTGATTGCACGTGTAAAACAAGATAGAGATAGAGCGCCTACCTATACACAACGCGCATTGTTAGAAAGTATTCTTGCAATGCTGACCTCCGCTGAAGATTACAATAAACAAATGAATGGCAATATATCGATTATTTGGGCGAAACGAATATCACAGTTGATGCCATATCTGACAACAGGCTATTGCCTCAGCTTTTTTTTAGAAGAATTAGCTTTGCTCTATGCCGTAACATTCACTCTATCAAAAGGTGGGAGTTGGCTTGAAAAATCTTCATCGACTCAAGGGCAAACAATAGGTTGTATGATGCGGATGTTCAGTGAGGCCATTTTTGGTGCTGTTACGGCGTTAATAGCCCGGTTAACTGAGTTAAATATTTTTATGGTTAGAGGAGCTATTAATTTAAGTATTGATGCTGGTAGCGGAGTTTATAATTTATTGACTGCTGCTCCTGCAAATACAGGTGAGGCAACAAATCAAAACCTCGCTTTGATAGTAGCTCCGCAAGATTTATTCGGAGGAATTCGTTTCAAAACTTTTGAATTAAAAGTGCTTGCAATGAGTTTAGAACTGAAATCAAAACAGTTAGAAGAGCAATGGTTTAGTGGATATCGTGCAGGGAGTTATAAAAATGCAGCGATAAAAAAAACATTAAGAGCTCTATTGCGTATCGACAAAACAGATCTTCCAGTAAATGAAAAGCTTGAGAAAGCAGCAGAAATTCTAAAAACACTTGAAAATAATAAGTATGTTAATGTGATAGGAAGTGATAGCCATAACACAATTAATATCGCTAAAACTACCTTGGATATCTTGCAAAATCCAAATGCGGAAGAAACGAAAAGCCAGCTTGCAAGAACGAATTAAAAATTAAAGAAATCTGCCAAGGGCTATTTGCATTCTGCAATATTTTGCTGATAATGCTGGCATTTAAATTTTTGAGATAATCATGGTTATTTCTGTTTATGGCGCAGGCTATGTAGGATTGGTATCTGCAGTGTGTTTTGCCAAATTAGGTCATCAGGTAATTTGCGCAGATATCAATGAGCAAAAAATTGCTCTGTTGTTAGAAGGGCACTGTCCCATTTATGAAAATGGACTTCCAGAATTATTACACGAGCAAATACAGCTCAAACGACTTCATTTTACAGCGGATCTTGCTCACGCTATAAAAATGGCGCAAGTCCATATTATTGCGACTGGAACACCCAGCCAGGCCGATGGAAGTGCTGATTTATCGCAAGTATTTGCTGTGGCAAGACAAGTTGCTCAGGAAGCAACTAGTCATGGAGTATTGATCACAAAATCCACCGTTCCTGTAGGGACAGGGGAAGCTATTCAAACTCTAGTTAATGAAGAGCTTATTGCCTGTGGTAAAGATATTACGATAGAGGTGGCCTCTAATCCTGAATTCTTACGTGAAGGCACTGCAGTTTATGATTTTTTAAATGCAGATAGAATCATTATTGGCGGTGAAGAAAAAGCCTTAACTATTTTAAGAGAAATATATCAACCTTTAGTTGAGAAGGGCATTCCTTTGCTGAGTATGAGTAGAAACTCAGCCGAACTTACCAAATATTCTGCCAATGCAATGCTTGCTTGCAGAATTAGTTTTATGAACCAAATCAGTCAAATTGCCGAAAAATTTGGTGCAAATATTGATGATATTCGACAAGGCATTGGTATGGACCCGCGGATAGGATCGCAATTTTTACAAGCCGGTATTGGGTATGGCGGCTCTTGTTTCCCTAAAGATGTTCGTGCACTTATCCAGATCGCTAAATCAATCGATATAGACACGAATCTTCTTCAGGCAATTGATAATGTAAATAATGCTCAAAAAAAATGGATTTTTAATCAATTAAATAAGCATTTTTTACACAAAATTAAAGGGCTAACGATTGGTATGTGGGGACTATCGTTTAAACCCGGAACTGATGATTTGCGTGAAGCAAGTAGTTTGATTGCTATTGATTCCTTGTTAAATGCAGGTGCAACACTAAGAGTGTATGATCCTGTTGCAATGCCTGCAGCACAAAAGTTATTAGAAAATAAGAGGGCTATTTGTTGGTGTAATTCTGCTGAAGAAGTTGTTAATGCAGGTGTAGATGCTCTTGTAATAATTACGGAGTGGCCTGAGTTTAGGAATTTTTCGTTACAAACATTAAAACAAAAATTAAATAATGCACCGATTGTTGATGGTCGGAATTGCTTTGAACTCGCTAAGGTTACTTCTGCGCAATTAGTGTATTATTCAGTGGGGCGTCCGTTGATTCGTAAAGATGCCACCCAGTAGGAGGAGTATATAAGGATGCAAGTAAAAAAAGCTGTGTTTCCAGTGGCAGGACTTGGCTCTCGTTTTTTGCCAGCCACGAAAGCAAACCCCAAGGAAATGCTACCTATCGTTGATAAACCTCTCATTCAATACGCAGTTGAAGAGGCAGTGCGAGCGGGAATTACTCATATGATTTTTATTACAAGCTCCAGTAAAAGAGCGATAGAAGATCATTTTGATAATCACTTCGAATTAGAGAAACGTCTAGAAGAGCAGGGTAAAGAAAACCTGCTAGAGTTAGTAAAAAGCGTTTCCCCGCCTGGGATTCAATTTACTTACGTTCGACAACATCAACCCTTAGGACTTGGTCATGCGGTGCTTTGTGCTGAGCACGTTATTGGTGATGATCCGTTTGCTGTTTTGCTGGCCGATGATTTAATTGACGATACAAGACTCCCTTGTTTATCCGCGATGACTGAACATTTCAAGCGTGATAAATTATCCGTTTTAGCTGTACAGCCGGTGCCTTGGCATGATGTTCAACAATATGGTGTAGTACGTGTAGTCGATGCCAACGACAATTATACAACTATACTTGGAATGGTGGAAAAACCAAAGCGAGAACAGGCTCCTTCTAATCTTGCCGCAGTGGGACGTTATATATTTACCCCTCAAATTTTTGCTTGTTTAAAACAAACGGTTGCTGATCATCATGGAGAGATTCAATTAACAGATGGTATCAGGGCATTATTAACCGAGCAAAAAGTTCAAGCCTATCAGTTTTTGGGAAAACGATATGACTGTGGTTCAAAACTCGGTTACCTCCAAGCGACAGTCGAGTTAGGTTTAAGTCATCCAGAAATTGGACAGGAATTTAAAGGTTACCTGCAAACATTAGCTGATCAGTAGAGAAGATTTTTTTAAATAAAAACTGTAAATATAAACGAAAACAAACTTGAACTTAGACCAATATCTCTGGCAAGATGCTGACAGGTAGAGATTCCAGCGAGGAACTATGAACATTGTGGTTGCAGTGAAGCGAGTAATAGACCCTTATGTAAAAATTCGGATTAAATCAGACCATACAGGGGTAGAAACACAGAATATCAAGATGTCTATGAATCCTTTTGACGAGATTGCTATAGAAGAAGCAGTTCGTTTAAAGGAAAAAAATAATGCCAAGGAAATTATTGCCGTTACTATAGGTAACGATGCCAGCCAGGAGACATTGCGACATGCTCTTGCTCTTGGTGCTGATCGAGCTATTTTAGTTCGCGCGAATAAAAATTTTTGCAGCTTAAATATTGCCAAAATATTGCAAAACATTGTGGATAAAGAGAAAGCCGAGTTGGTGTTAATGGGTAAGCAGTCCATCGATGGTGATAATAACCAAACTCCTCAAATGCTTGCCGCCTTACTAAATTGGCCTCAGGCAACATTCGTATCCAGGTTAATTATTCAAGATAAGATGATTGAGGCTACTCGAGAAATTGATGGTGGCTTAGAGACACTGGCGATGCCATTGCCAGCAGTGGTAAGCACTGATCTTCGCTTAAATGAACCCCGGTATGCAAGCTTGCCTAACATTATGAAGGCTAAGCGTAAACCCCTTGATATTATTGAATGTGACTCACTAGGGTTAACCTTGAAGGAACATATTCAAGTCATATCTACCACACCTCCTCCATCCAGAAGTGGTGGTATTAAGGTAGCTTCAGTAAGTGAATTACTCAATAAACTGAAATTTGAAGCCAAAGTGCTTTAATAGGGAGAAAGAATGAGCACTTTAGTAATTGTTGAGCATGATAATCAATCGATGCATCCTGCAACACGTAATACTCTTTCTGCGGCGTTGGAGTTAAAACAAAATGTGGTTTTATTGGTTGCTGGCTACCAATGTCAAGCTGTCGCCGAGCAAGCGGCTGCTATAGCCGGTGTTCATGCGGTTTGGTTGGTAGATAATGTCGCTTATGAGCATCAACTAGCCGAAAATATGGCGCAATTAATTATCTCTGTTGCCGATTCATTTACTTCTATCTTGGCTCCGGCATCCACTTTTGGTAAAAATATTTTGCCAAGAGTCGCTGCCAAATTAGATGTTGCTCAGGTATCGGATGTGAGTCGTGTGTTAGATAAAGATACATTTGAACACCCTATTTATGCGGGTAATGCCATTGAAACAGTCAAAACTCTAGATGCTATAAAAGTTCTTACTATTCGTACTACGGCCTTTGATAGTGTTACTGATAGTCAATCTCCTTGCTGTGTGGAACGAATTGATAAGTCAATTCATGAAAGCAGTACCAAGTTTGTTAAACATGAGCTGAGTAAATCTGAAAGACCTGATTTGGGCAGCGCTAAAATAGTAGTGTCGGGTGGAAGAGGATTACAAAGTGCTGAGAAATTTAAATTAATTGAAGAATTAGCAGATGCCTTAGGCGCTGCAGTTGGTGCTTCCAGAGCAGCCGTGGATGCGGGCTTTGTTCCTAATGATTATCAAGTAGGTCAAACCGGAAAAATTGTTGCCCCCACGCTTTACATTGCTGTTGGTATTTCAGGCGCCGTACAACATTTAGCGGGTATGAAAGATTCAAAAGTTATTGTTGCTATTAATAAAGATGAAGAAGCTCCTATTTTTCAAATTGCCAATTATGGTCTAGTGGGAGATTTATTTGAATTAGTGCCAGAATTTATTCAGCAATTAAAGGCTAATGGCTAATTGTGAAATTTAGTTCAAAGCTTTAGAAGGGTAATGCATTGTTTTTACCTGGAGCAATTACATGATCTCAGAAGGAAGAAATTATGTTTGTAGGCGTTCCAAAAGAAATTAAACCTCAAGAAAATCGAGTGGGTCTTGTTCCGGGAAGCGTGCGAGAAATCGTAAGATCGGGTAGTCATGTGCTAGTGGAGAAGGGAGCAGGTTTAGGTATTGGCATTAGCGATGAGCAATACCGAGCTTCGGGCGCTGAAATTGTAGCAACTGCAGATGAAATTTTTGAACGTGCTGAATTAATCGTCAAGGTGAAAGAACCTCAACCTATAGAATGTAAACGCTTGCGTGAAGGTCAAACCATATTTACGTATTTGCATTTAGCGCCAGATCCGCAACAAACTCGCTTACTGAAGGAGTCTGGGGCAACAGCAATTGCTTATGAAACCGTCACGCAAAATGATGGCGGATTGCCCTTATTAACCCCTATGTCGCAAGTTGCCGGACGTATGTCCATTCAAGCTGGAGCACACTGTCTTGAAATGGCTCAAGGGGGTAGTGGAGTTTTGTTAGGAGGCGTGCCTGGTGTAGCACCAGCTAATGTAGTTGTCATTGGTGGTGGGGTAGTGGGTAGTAATGCGGTTCGTATGGCTATGGGTATGGAGGCACGCGTCATTGTTATCGATAAATCGCTCTCACGCTTGCGAGAGCTTGATTTTCAATTCGGATCTAAATTAAATACTATTTACGCCACTGTTGAGTCTCTAGAACACTATGTTAAAGAAGCTGACTTGGTGATCGGTGCGGTGTTAGTTCCAGGTGCTGCAGCCCCCAAATTAGTCACAAGAGCGATGCTAAAATCCATGAGACCAGGTTCAGTTGTTGTTGATGTGGCAATAGATCAAGGGGGATGTTTTGAAACCAGTAAACCAACAACACATCACGAACCTACTTATGTAGTTGATAACGTAGTTCATTACTGTGTGGCAAATATGCCTGGTGCAGTTCCTAGAACCTCAACCTTTGCTTTAAATAATGCTACTCTACCTTTCGTAATGAGCTTAGTGACTAAAGGAGTCAAATTGGCTCTACTTAGCGATGGGCATTTGCTCAATGGTTTAAATGTTCATAAAGGCATGATCACTTATGAAGCGGTTGCTAGAGATCTGGGCTATGATTACGTTGAAGCAGCAGAAGCATTAGCGAGTTAGCAAGAGTAACGCTATTGATCTTGCGTTGGCTATGCATAGATCTTTTAATAGAGGAACAATATCGAGAGCTGCAGAAACTTGGAAATTTCGATATGAAGACGTCAAGCTGGGTGAAAACGCCATCGGATGTAAGAAAACTCGGAGGCGATCTTTTTTGCTGATCGCCGTTACGGCAAAGTCTTTTGTGTATCACAACAGTGCGGCCTCCTACTATGCATCCAAAAGATTTCTAGGCTCATTAAGAGTCTAAATTTTTAAAATAAAGAGGGCAGGACTTTTTATTAAATTACAGTTCTCATTATAGTAATCGCTTTTCCAAGATACGTATTTTTTTCAATTTCATCCCATCCTAATCGTTTGTAATAATTAGGTAAGGTTGGATCAAAGGTGAGTAAAAAAATTGAAGAAAATCCCAGTTTTTTTGCATCTGTGATGATACTGTCTATTAACATTTTACCTATTCTTTGTCCTTGATAAGATTTCGCAACAACCAATCCCCCAAGCCATGGAGTCCACTCCTCTCGAATACCATCATTTACCCTTAAACAGCTCATTCCCACTGGTATATTATCCACAAAGGCCACTTTTCCAATGGGTAATTGGTTGATATGAAGATGGTTTTGTAATTTTGAATAAATTTGTGTGAGACTGACATCCGGACACCATATTTTTCCGATCTCATCTTGCCAAATCTTTGCTAGAGCCTCAATTGTATGAGGATGTTGTTTTAAATAATCAATTTTTAGAGTCATTTATTAATTTTCTTGAAATCTTAAGTTAGGGTATTTTAATTCAAACCCTTCGTTAAGAGGTACTGTCGTTGAACACTAATTCGTTTTGGATGCCTCGGACAAGCTGAGGCAAGTAGACGGTAGAATTTATATAGCGCGTTTGTTGGGTCAAACGACCAACTTACAAATGGTGTTTCGCCGCTTGCTATTTGTGAGTATGCCCATACTTAGCATAAGCATCTGGTGTTTAATAACTCTAATCTTGGATAATTTTTATTGAGTAAGTTGAGGTCCTTGACCCAACAATTATACCTTACTCTGTCAAATCTAAATTCGCATTGGTTAAGGATAGGCACTTAATTGCTTCACTTCAATCAGAATGGGGGTATGATGATGGCCAGTTTCTGCAAAAAAAACTGTTCCGGTAACAATAATGTTCTTATTTAATAACGTGCGTTGACTTTTGTATTGCTTAGAGTTTAGTAGCAATTGAAATGTGTGGGTTCTTTCTTTTCCTTGTCCACAATAACTGTCTTTTGTGTGCAAGACCCAATAACTCTCAGGTTTATCACCTTCTGCCACGCTACTGTAATTGGGTGGGCCAGGAAACGTTTGGCTTCTAAGCTCACCAATTAACTTGACTTGCGCCCCTGCAAGTAAACAAGTAGGCTTGGCCATTGCAAAGGAGGGCAAACTAAGAGCAAACAGGAAACCAAAAATAATTTTCATGTCCTTCCTTGAAAATCTTTTGCCAGTTATCGACCGATTCTTAAACACTCTAAGTCTCAAGTGCATAGTGGCTATTTTAAAGTCTATATAAGTGTTAATTCCAGTGCAAGAGGACGGGAGATTTAAGTTGTCAGTCAAAATTGGATTTAGATGAACAAATATAGTCAACTAACTACGACATTCTAAGAAAGAATGTCGTGGTTACAAGGTTTTATAGCTTAAATGTTTCTTTTAACCATTCTTTTGCTTCTTGACTCACTTTCTCATCTTGTAAGGCAGTTGTTACAATGATAACTTTCTTATCCTCTTGGTCACCACATATTTCATCCATTAATTGATTCCAGTTTTGCACTAACTGCGATGAAGAAATTTTTCCAACTTTAGCCAGAATGTCATAAGCACGCTGTTTCAAATAAGTATTCAATGCTTTATCCATCCAAGCTACAATTTCCGGTGTTAGTCCATGCTGTTCGAGTCCTTTCCCTTCGGCAAACCCTCTTTCGAATTTTTTGGTTCGAAGGTGAGCGTATTTCTTACCATAGAGATTATTGACCCAATCCATCAATTTTTTTCCTAAATAAATACCCGTTTCGGAATCTGGATCTTCGTGTAAAGCTTTTTTAAATTCTTCCACGAGATTAAACCACGTTTCTTCAAACATTTTCTTTTGCTCTAAGGTTGAATTAGATTTCATCTCGGTCTCGAATTGGGCATATTCCTTTAATTCATTAGGAGAAAATATTTCTTTAACCCAAGCATCTTCAAGTTGCTGCGTCATTTTGTATACCTCAATTAGTTCAATAACTTTTTTCCAGGAAATGGATTTATTATTGTTGCAATCATGAGATATGCGCTCCAATATAGAGCTTGCTTGCAATAATGACTCTGCCTTCTCACGTAAAAACCTTGATTGCATGGCAAGGTTGTTGGGGACATGATCATGCTTAGTCAGTAACTGCTTGATTTGAGAAAGCTCAAAACCAAAAAATTTAAGCGCAATAATTTGTTGCAACTTTAATAAATCCTCTTCGGAGTACAAACGATAATTATTACTTTGGCGCAAACTGGGTTTGAGTAAACCAATTTTATCGTAGTGATGCAGTGCACGCACTGACACTTGAGCGAGTTTTGCAAATTCTTTTGCGTACCATTGTTTCATCGTTTTTCCCCCTTGTTTCCAAGGTTAAGGTATGACGCAACGTTATAGTCAAGCATTTAAACCATGCATTTAATTTATTACCGAGTCATATGTCTTTGATTTGTTACAAAGGACTGAAGTGTCACCCTCATGGATATTGAGGGTGACATTGTTTGATTAGAATAAATTTTCTTGAGTATCAGCGTCTGAAGATGTTTGCGTATCGTCAGAGGAGGAGGGCTCTGTACTTGGCACATCCTGCTCACGGAAATATTCAACAATAGCATTGCTTTGATTATTATTAGCTAATAAACCTGTTTTTGGATCAATCCGCACAGCGACAACGTTCTCAGGTTGAGGAAGGTCTTTCTCTGGCATATTAATCAGAGCAACCTTCATAAAGTCGATCCACATTGGTAATGCCAGATTAGCTGCATATTCATGTAGAGATTGTGGATTGTCATAACCAACCCAGGTAGTCACTACTAAATCAGGGTTAAAACCCGCAAACCAGGCATCAACCTGATCATTCGTGGTTCCAGTTTTACCCGCCAAATCAGGACGATTTAATACTTTAGCGGCATGTGCTGTACCATGCTGAATGACACCTTTTAACGCTGTGGTCATTAGAAACGCGATATCGGCAGGGATAACTCGTGGAGCCATAGTTGCTGGATCAACTTTATCTAATTGACAGTTATCACAGGCTATAGATGGTTTGGCCTGGAGAAGGATGCCTCCATTATTGTCTGTAATATGATCAATCAAATAAGGTTCAACACGAAAACCGCCATTGGCAAAAACGGCATAGGCAGCAGTAAGCTCCAAAGGACTGACTGATAAGCTGCCTAAGGCTAAAGATAGCGCCTTAGGTAACTTGTCTTTACGAAAGCCAAAACGAGAAATAAAATCGATTGCGTAATCAAAACCAATATCATCCAAAACGCGAATAGAGACTAAATTTCGCGAATGGACTAATGCATCTTTAAGGCGGGTAGGTCCATTAAAGGTTAAATTCACATTATGAGGACGCCATAAATTTGCTTGACTCGGATCGTCTACTACAACAGGAGCATCGTTCACCAACGTGGCAAGCGTGTAGCCTTTATTAAGTGCAGCTGCATAAATAAAGGGTTTAAAGCTTGAACCTGGTTGTCTTTCGGATTGTGTAGCTCGATTAAACTTGCTTTTTTGGAAATCAAACCCACCCACCAGAGCTTCCAAAGCTCCATTATTAGGATTCAAGGCAACTAATGCGGCTTCCACCTGGGGAATTTGCGATAAGCGCCACTTATTATCTTGATTATGAACATAAACGATATCACCTACTGCGACAACTTGTTGCGCTTTAGTAGGAGCTTTACCCATCCAGCCGTGTTTCAGAGCAGGTCTCGCCCAGGATAATCCTTCCCAGGGAATGGTGAAATTATGACCATGTCGAGTGGCCGCCATAGCTTCTTTCTCACCAACTGCCAAAATTACAGCGGGCTCAAGACCATTAATCTCAGGGTATTGTACCAAGAGTTTATGTAGAGAATCGGGTGACTTACTATCCACACCGCTTATTTTCGCAACAGGACCTCTATAACCATGGCGTCGATCGTAGGCGAGAAGATTTTCAGTAACAACCTTATTGGCAGTAATTTGCAGAGGGCCTTTGATCGTTGTATAAACTTTATAACCTTTCGTATAGGCTTTAGCACCAAAATGGTCATACAGTGACTGACGAATCATTTCAGCCACATAAGGTGCACTTACCTCAATGTTGGTTCCATGATACTTAGCGGTAATCGGTTGGCTAATAGCCTCTTGATATTGTTTTTCAGTAATATATTTTTCCTCAAGCAAGCGCTCCAACACATGATCACGTCGTTTTTTGGCAGCAAGAGGATTGGCAATTGGATTTTGAGTGGATGGCGCTTGTGGTAAACCGGCAACCATAGCCAATTCGGCTAAATCCAATTCGCTTAACTGTTTGCCATAATATACCTCGGCAGCCGCCCCAACACCATAGGCTCGATTTCCCAAGTAGATTTTATTCAGGTAAAGCTCAAGAATTTTTTCTTTACTCAGCTCCCGATCGATTTTGATAGCCAGTAAAATTTCATTGAATTTACGTAAAAAGGTTTTTTTACGGCTTAAAAAGAAATTACGCGCTACCTGCATCGTAATAGTACTGCCACCTTGAGATTTTGTCCCTGTCTGAATCATACGGACAGTCGCTCGACCCAAACCAAAAATATCAACACCAGGATGTTCGAAAAAGCGTTGATCTTCAGTCGCTAGAATCGCATGAATTAGCATGGGAGGAATTTCTTCGTAGCTAACCGGTATTCGTCGTTTTTCACCATATTCTTGAATCAGTAATCCATCTTGCGTATAAATCCGCAAAGGGACCTGAAGTTTCACGGTTTTTAAGGAGTCTACATCAGGTAGTTGGCTTTCAAGGTAAAGATAAAGAAAGCTTACACACACAACAACCAGGAAAAAAAGGCTAAATAAAGCCCATAACCCTTTCCGCCAGAAATATGCTGATTTTCTCATCTGATATTGTAATGTTGATTAGTTCGATAATCTGCGGATTATAGCGCTATTTTATAGCATTTGGCGAACTTCTTCTGCTTGTTTTATTTGAGCTATTAAAATATTTAAAACTTTAGGAATTATCTAACGCTTTTTTAAATAAAATTTATGCAATTGCTGAGAGGAATTTATCTCTCTCTCAGCAGTAAGAAATGCTTATCATTCATCTGGGTCTAAGGGGGAGCCAAAGGAGGGGCTTGTACTTTTTTTAGACTCCTCATCTAGAATTGACGGCATTAGAGAAGTTAAGCCATTCATCCCCCCAAAAAAAGAGTAGGCGAGGGGATGAGGGTACGTTCTCACCTGAGCTGGTTTTAAGCGTAAAGCCTGGATTTCTTTTTTTAATACCCCTACTTCTTTTTCCAACTCGGCCTTTTCCTTTAAAATGGCTTCTTGAGTCAATAATATTTCTTTATTTTCTCCCTCAAGAGTTTTTGCTGTTTTCCTGAGTTGTTCATTCTCATGCGTCAATGCCTCAATGGAATTTATGCCTTCTTGTTTTTGGCTTTCTAGAGATAATTTTTCTTTTACTAAAGAAGCATTGGTCTCTTGCAAATCAACAATTCTCGAAGTCAATAGCGCATTTTCTTTTGATAAAAAGGGTATAGCGATTTCTTGCTGATGCTCTTTAAGCAATTCTTCGACAAAACTTGAAACTGTTGCGGGTTCATAGTCGGAAAGTTGCAGAGGTTTGAGGAATGCTTTTTCAATAATATGTCCTGAATTACAAGGGTAATAACCCTCCATTATTCCACGCATGAAACCAGGTATGCGCTCTTCTTTTTTATTGTATGTAATGGGGACCTCTGTACTTTGAGACGTTCTTAACAGTAATTGGATATTAACTATCAAGGCTTGTAAATGTTGTTGTACCAGGAGTCGTTCTTCTTCACGCAAGGGAATATCCCGGTCAACTAAAGGTTTTAACTGTTTAATTTCAAAAAGAAGATAATTAAGTAAACTCAGGCGCTTCACATAATCTTTAGTACCATCATTAATAACAGTTTGTAGTGCTTCTATAAATTCTAGATGAGGTTTTTTGAGTAAGACCTTTAATGATTCTGTTTTTAATCGCTGTGATACGCCGTAATCCAGAATAACTTGAGCTAAGGAATTGATGATAGTTTGCAGTCGTGACATAGAAACTCCTTTTAACATTTACGATTGATGCTAAAAAACTAGCTAATCCACTATATGTAAACAAACCGATGAGTGCAAGTGTTGGACAGTCGGTTAAGTCAGAAGTTAATACGTCAAATTTTAGGCCTAAAATATCCATCAATTTGATTTTCAAGAAAAATATTTATTTTTTTTTGGGATTAAGTTATATTTGCCTGCATGTAAGTTGGATACAGGAAAAGAGCAACTTACTTAAGTCCAATAAGCAAAATAAGGAATTGAAGTGTTCAAGCGTCTTCGCTCACGCCCGTCTTTGGGCATGGATATAACCCCATCAGAAATTAATATTCTCCAAATATCACATGTTGCTGACAACTATTGTATAGAAAACTTTGCTTCGTCAGTATTGCCGCCCCATACGATTGTTGATAATCAATTAAGAGATATAGATGCAATAGCGCATTGTTTAAAAAGAATTACAATGACTTCTTCTTTGTCCGGTAATTTTGTCGTGTTAGCTGTACCAGACTCAGCAATTATAACGAAAACTATCCAAATAAGGGCTGATTTAGTCGACGCGGAAATAGAAGAGGCTATTTATTTTGAGCTCTGTAAATATCTTAGTTACCCTCTGCATGAAATTAATATGGATTTTGTTATACAAGGACCCTGCGCGGAAGAAAAAGGGAAGTTGAATGTTCAAATTATTGCATGTCGTTCCGAGCAAGTTAGCAAACGCGTTGAGGCTTTGAAGCCTGCTAATTTATTAGCAAAGACAATAGAGATAGAGTCCAGTGCTATTGAACGAGTGGTCCCTCTGTTAGAAAAATCAAGAACGATACAGCAAATAGCAATTTTTAAAATTAATCATTTGTATATACAGCTGTATGTCTTTAAGGAAAATAATATAGTTTTTACTCATGAAGAGAAGTTTTGCAGCACTCAATGGTTCGATCCCTTAGGGTGGCAAAATTGTGAGGATCCATTTTCCCATATTGCACCTAGTACAAAACTAGAAAATATAGACGTCATAATTCGTCAAATTAAAAAAAACTTACAATTTTTTTATTCAACCCAAATGGATTGTGTTGTTGAACACGTTTTTCTTGCAGGTGAAAAAGAACTCTTAACTAAAATCTGTCAGAGATTGGAAGATAAAATCAAAATTCCAGTATCCATTGCAAACCCTTTCAAAAACATGGAGTACTCATCGAATATTTCATTTAGGGAAATCTTAGAAAAAGCGCCATCTCTTCTTATAGCGTGCGGCTTAGCACTTCGAGGGGAAGTGTAATATGAATGAAATTAATTTACTTCCCTGGCGTGCGCTAAGAAGAATGGAATTTAAGAAGAAATTAAAATTAATAATAACGACTGGTCTACTGGTGTCAGTTATCAGTTCAACAATTCTTAATTTTTATTTAAAAAATGAAAAAGCGAAACAATCCACTCGAAATGAAATTCTTATCCGAGAAATTGAATATTTAGATAAAAATATTAAGAAAATATCGAGAATTAATGCAAACATACGCTTAATTTCAAATCGTTTAAATTATTTAACGTACATGCAGGAAAACCCTGTTTTTATTGTTCATTTTCTTGATGAGTTATCAAGAAAAATTCCTGATAATATAAGTTTGAATTCATTATCAAAAATTAATGAAAAAATAATTATATTGGGACAGGCAAAGAATCATAAAGATATTGGAGTTATGATGAGAAATTTAGCAAATAATGCCTGGGTAAGAAATGCAGAATTGATTGAGATAATGAAAAAACAATCCCAAGGAGAGGCATTTAACGAGTTCAAATTAAAAGCTAATATGGAATTTCAGGATGATTCAAATCAACAAGAAAGAATCTAAAGCGATTAAGACTGATAAACTTGTTCAGTGGTTAGTGACATACAAATTTATAAGTACTACTTTCATTGCAATTTTAATTTTTACTATCAATTACTTGCTTTTTTTTAAGGAAACTAAAGCGCAATATGAGATGCTCATAGAGCAAGAGATTAGGTTAAAAGAAAGCTTTGAGAAAAAACAAGTTATAGCAGCAACAATTGATGATTATAACAAGAAGAAAGAAATTTTTAATAAAGAATTCAATAAGGTACTTAAATTATTTCCCAAAAAGAAAAATGTCTCAGCTTTGACGGAGAATATTTTTAAATTAGCCAGAGCAAATAAACTTGCGGTGAATTTTTTTGCTCCTATGCATGAGGTAAAGCGAGAGTTCTATGTCGAATTACCTATTCAACTTGCAGTAACCGGACAGTATGAACAGTTGGCAACCTTTTTAAGTCGGGTGGAGTATTTGCCTTATTTGATAACTTTTGGGGATTTTAAAGTGAGTAAAATAGTCTCAAAGAGTGCGAAAGACTTATCCAATAAGTTATTAATGAAAGTAACATTTAAAGTTATTACTCATCTATAAAATGACTCCGATAAGAAAAATAGTTTTAGGAGGTTGTATTTTAATGTTGGTATCTTGTGGGGCATCAGACAATGATTTATTTCAATATATTCAAAGGATAAAAAGTAGAAAAACATTGTTTCAAGGAAATATAACTGTATTTAAATCATTAAAAAAATTTAATTATCCCGTAAGTAATAAAAGAAATCCCTTTATTATTAGTAGCGCTGTGGATAAACAAAATTTAGAAGAAAATTATTCAAGGGAATTTAGACAGTTTATTTTTAATTCTTTAAAATTTGTAGGCTCATTGCAGTCAAATTCTAAAAGTTGGGTTTTAGTCAAAGAGCCTAATGGAAAAATTTCAGTCGTTAAGCCGGGGGATTGTATTGGGAAAGAGAATATAGAGCTCGTTAAAATTAATAACGAGGTGTTGCTATTTCGTACCCATTTTTTTTCAGATGGGAAATGGCAACAAAAAATAGTTAGGGTTAGATTAGGTCGTAAGGCTAAGGGTTAAATTTGTATAAATTACTTCTAGGCTTATGCCTGTTCTTTCCTTTTAGCAAAGAGATAGTGGCTCATAATTTTTCAATACCACAACCAACCAAAATGGATGTAAAAAGCGAAAAGAAAGATGGAATTATTAAAAGTAAATTAGGTGATAAGCGAATTTCCTTAAATTTTCAAGATATCGAAGTGAGAGTTGTTTTACAATTATTAGCTGAATTTACTGGAAAAAATATGGTTGTCAGTGATACAGTAACGGGGAATATTACGCTGAGTTTGAATGATGTATCCTGGGAACAGGCTTTGGATATTATTTTAACAACCCAATCCTTAGAGAAACGACGAATGGGAAAGATCATGTTTATCGCACCTACTGACGAGCTGACTAAACGTGAGAAAAATATACGGCAGGCAAAATTTGAAACAACCAATTTAGCTCCCCTACAGTCAATGTTATTTCGAATTAATTATGCAAAAGCTGCTGACATTGCTATTGTATTACAAGAAAAAAAAGAAGCTTTTTTATCAGAACGAGGTAGAGTGGCTGTTGACATTCGAACCAATAGTTTATGGGTTCAAGATCACCATAAGCAACTAAACATTATCACAAGGCTCATCAAACAACTTGATATCCCAGTCAGACAAGTGTTGATTGAGGCGCGTATTGTTAATGTTACTAAAGATTTTGCTCAAGATTTAGGATTGCGTTTTGGCGTTGCTCGAGCGGGAGCTTTGCGTGATCATTTAAAATCAAACGACGGCGCGTTCAAAAACTCAAACTCTTCGAACATTGCGTCGCTAACAGATAGGTTAAATTTTGATCTAACCGGGTTGCCAGGGGCAAGTTCATCTGCTTCTGTTGGTATAGCCTTGGCGAGGCTCAGTAATAATATTTTATTGGATTTGGAATTGTCGGCTCTTGAAAGTGAGGGGCGTGGGGAAGTAATATCTAGCCCAAGACTGATAGCGACTAATCAACAGCCTGCGTTGATTGAGTCAGGAGAAGAAATTCCTTATCAAGAGGCCACATCGAGTGGAGCAACTGCTGTGGCATTTAAAAAAGCGGTGCTCAGTTTAAAAGTTACTCCGCAGATAACTCCTGATAACAGAATTTTAATGGATTTAAAAATTAATCAGGATATACCATCACCAAAAGTTTTTAATGGTGTGCCAACGATTTTGACAAAAGAAATCCAAACCAATGTTTTGGTAGATAATGGTCGAACAATTGTCCTGGGTGGGATTTATAAACAAGATAAAAATAATGAGATTAATCGCATCCCTTTTTTAGGTGAATTACCGGTTGTAGGTCCATTATTTAGAAATCAATCTGTCTCAACTAGAAATGAGGAGTTGCTCATTTTCATTACTCCTAGGATAATATCAAACAATTTATCGCCAAAATCCTTTGATAGCCAAAGGCAGCGTGCTGTAAGAGATGTAAAATTAAAAAAATTTGGTAGGCAGTTGGAAAAAAGGCATTAAATTTTTTCTGGGGTGTACTATGTTAATCAAGGCATAAGGGTTTTCATCTTGTGTCTCAGTGAAGGGGTATGTAATTAAAAATGAGCATAGTTAAAGTACGAAATATATTTTTGATAGGGCCGATGGGAGCGGGTAAAAGCACAATAGGCCGTACTTTGGCAAAGGAGCTCAAGCTTGAGTTCTATGATTCTGACGAAGTAATAGAAGAACGTGCAGGAGCCGATATCTCTTGGATATTTGATATTGAGGGAGAAGAAGGGTTTCGTCGTCGAGAGCAAAAAGTGATTGATGAATTGACACAAAAAACCAACATTGTGTTGGCCACCGGTGGTGGTGTGGTTATGACACCTGAAAATCGTAATGCTTTAGCTGGACGAGGAACGGTTATTTACCTAAAAACATCGTTACAACAGCAATATGAACGCACCAAGCGTGACACGAAACGACCTTTGTTACAAACGGAAGATTTGGAAAGTCGGTTAGAAATGTTGCGAGATGAGCGAGAACCTTTTTACGATGAATTAGCTGATATTAGTTTTGAAACTGATAAATTAACTGTCAAAGCAGTAGCAAATAATATAATTAAATACATTTATGGCGAAGTTTGACTTGTATAAGGAGATAGTGCTTCGTTTACCTAGCCATCAGTATCCCATTATCATAGGATATAACGCCTTAAATGACCCGGCAATACTGAATCGTTATTTAGCAGGTGAACAGGTTCTTATTGTAACGAATGAAAAGATAGCGGCGCTTTATCTTGGCGATCTGCAAAAGGCATTTGCTGATAAACAATGTGATGTTGTTATTCTTCAAGATGGTGAAGAATTCAAAAATCGAGAAAGTTTATTTGCTATCTATGATACATTAATTGCTAAACATCATCATCGAGATACAACATTAATTGCGCTGGGTGGTGGGGTAATAGGTGATATTACTGGTTTTGCTGCAGCAACGTATCAACGTGGAGTGCGATTTTTACAGATACCAACAACCTTATTGGCTCAAGTTGATGCCTCTATAGGTGGCAAAACTGCAATCAATCATCCACTTGGAAAAAATATGATTGGTAGTTTTTATCAACCAGCCGCTGTAATTATTGATTTAAATACATTAAATACATTACCAAAGCGTGAGTTTCATGCTGGATTTGCTGAAATTATCAAGTATGCCCTATTGTCAGGTGGAGAGTTTCTGGAATTGGTTAGGAGTTTTTTACAAGAAGGAATGAATAACTCTTCGAGTCTGGCTGCAGTCATTAGCCAGTGTTGCCAGATAAAGACAAATTATGTCGAACAAGATGAGCATGAGATCACAGGAGTGCGTGCTTTTTTAAATTTAGGCCATACATTTGCTCATGCTCTAGAAGCCTATACCAACTATAGTCGCTGGCTTCACGGAGAAGCAGTAGCTATAGGACTTTATTGTGCAGCACTATTGTCTGAGCAATTTGCTCAATTGGACAAAACAACAGTACAACGTATTGATGAAATGTTGTTAATGGCAGAGTTACCTCGGCGAATTCCTAAAGATATTGACCTTGATCAATTGCGGATTGCAATGTCTCAGGATAAAAAGATAAAAAATAAAAATTTGCGCTTCATATTAATGAGAGCACCAGGAGATTGCTATATAGAGGCTAATGTATCCGAAAACCTGTTGCGCTCGGTATTGGAAGATGCAGTTGAAGGAGATTAATAAAATGCAAAATGTGATGCATGAATCTGAGAATAAAGAAATGACCAGCACTAAAAATACGTTTAAACCCAGTGCCTGGCTTACCAAAATTGATTTCATCAATCACCTGGTTTTATTTAATAATGCTTTAATCGCCATATTGGCTGAAGAGGGAGGCGGTAAGACAACGTTTAGTGAATTGTTACAGACTAGTCTGGATTCACAAATCAAATCATATTTATTAAAAGCCACTCCTCCTTTTTCTCAAGCTGGTTTATTAGCACAACTTGCAACATTGTTGCATTTACGTGCTGACTCTGAACTGACTTTTGCGAATTTGATACAGCAAATCAACGAGAGGAAAGCCCACATTCTAGTCGTTATTGACGATGCCCAACACGTTAGTGACAGCTTCTTAGTGGATCTCTTAACTGAATTAAAACAGCAGGGTGAACAATGCTTTTTCCATGTATGTCTGATTTCTGACTTTTCATTGGTGGCTAGCTTAAATAAACTGGAAGCAGCCTCTTTAGATCATTTAGTTCATCGTGTAGAGCCAGGTGCTTTAACAGAAAATGAAACCAAGACGTATGTTTTAAACAACCTTCCCTCACTTAAACGCATTGACTTAACGATGTCAGATAAGCGATTGGAGCAATTTTATCAGTTGACTGGCGGTAATATTGCACGCATCAATAAAGAAATGATTAGCTATTTTTGCCCAGAAACATTAAATTCTGCAAGTTTGCAAAAATCGTCTTATTCAAAATATATAGGCTTAAGTGCAACATTGGCAGTCGCCTTATTAGCTTCAGTGTATGTTTGGCAAAACCAGGATTTATTCAGGCAAACAAAACCTCCTGTTCAGGAGAGTACTCAACGTGTAGCAGCTGCTGAGAAATTATTACCCTCTGTGATTACTAGTACGCCAGTATTTCCCAACGAAGAACGCACTCTGGCCAGTGAGATACCAAATTACAATGAAAGGACGGATAGTTACATTCCTTCATTAACAGTTTCGTCTACAAGACAAGAAACACAACCCTCCCCACTAAAACGTGTAGTGGATATTGTGCTAGATGAAGAAGAGGAAAACAGCTCATTAGTGGTTATGGATAAGGTAGTTGTAATACCTAAAACTATTGGCAACACACCCGCTAAGCAAGTAGCAAGCCTGGAAAGAAACGTGGTTTCCACCCGAGATACTCCGAAAGCTATGGCTCACCCTGCATTGGCTTCTGAAGTAACAACAACCGTTGCTGTAAAAACTCCTGATAGCACAACACAACAGAAGCAATATACAGTGCAATTGCTTGCAAGTTTGAATCTTGAGGACGTAAAGCGCTTTGTGAATGACCATCATTTAACGAATACAAAAATTCGTCTAACCAAGCGACAAGGGATTAATTGGTACGTCTTAACGCTGGGAGAGTATGGTCGTTTTGATCAGGCACAACAGGCGGCGAAAAATCTTCCTGCAGGGTTAACCCAGTATAAACCCTGGATTCGTTCTACCACAGGGCTTAATGCATTGGGTTAAGCGTACGGTTAAGGCCTGGCGGTAGATTTTTCTGCTGCTTGGCCCAAGCGCGATAGCCAATTATTGACATAACGATGTACAGCAGCATGAGTAAACAATGAAAGGGTAATTGTTTATGAAAATACATGTAGCTATAAATTGCATCTGTTACAAACCAAAGAATCCATGTTGCTCTAATTTTATAACACATTAACCATTGCGCGGTTAAGCTTAGTGAAGTTGTTAAGCCATCTAGTACTGTGATGTCAGAATGGGTAAAATTATTTAGTAGCTCTACGATAAGCACAAAAAGACTGAATGTAATACCGGAAAGTATCAGCCACTGCTTGATGGATAAACGATTAATTACTTTCGTTGCATTTGAAGTTGGACTCTGCCATAAATACCAACCGTAGCACGTGCTGACGAAATAAAATGATTCAAGTAACATATCAGCATAGATTCCCTTTTGCCAATATAACGAACCATTAATTAGAGTGGCTAACAGGCTAGCCGGCCATGCTTTGTTATTCAGTTGAATGAAATAATAAGTAGCTAATAAGGAAGCTATGGTTCCTGCAACATCTAAAAACATACATTATCCCTTCGACGGCATTACCCGAACAGGTTCAATGGGTATTTCTCAGTCCTTAAAAGCATGGTTAGCTTTAAGAACACCCCTAATCTCGTTAAATCCAAGTCTATTTGAATTTAAGAGCAGTAAATTTTATAGTAAACTGCTACTTATGAAAATTAAATTTTCTTTTTTATTAGAACTGATGGGGTCAAGGAGATAGATTATGTACAAAAGAGTGTTATTCGCGACAGATTTTGATGAAGTAGGAATAAAAGCAGCTCATAAGGCAAAAAAAATTGCTGAAGAAAATGGAGCGGATTTACTCTTGGTTCACGTTGTTGAACCTATTCCCGCTTATGCATACCCAGGTTTTGCAGGATTTGCTGAAGTTGAGGTTTCAATTCGTGAGCAAGCTGAGAAAGAATTGTCAGCATTAGCTAAAAAGCTAGGGGTGGACAGTGCACATTGCATGATTGAGTTTGGTTCTACAAAAAATGAAATTTTGCGTGTTGCCAAAGAAAAGAAAATTGATTTAATTGTTACAGGAAGTCATGGAAAACATGGCTTAGCTTTGTTACTCGGCTCAACCGCCAATGCTATTTTGCATGGTGCTGAGTGTGATGTACTTATTGTTCGTCCTAAAGTTGACTAATGAATTATCATCTCTGACTAACCCACTTTTCTCATTGTCATTTCCTTATAGGTAATGACAATGAGCAATTTGTTTGCATTGAGTCTTTATAATTAAGCAATCTCTAGTGTTTCTTCCTTAAGTGATTTCACAATAGCTGGTCTTTTATGGAGGTTAGTAAAGTAACCTGGTAAGTGATCCCAGCCTGATAAGTCAATTTTAAAGTTTTTTGCCCACAATAACATAACGAACATATAAGCATCAGGTAGGGTAAATTGTTCGCCCATAAGAAATTTATGTTTTAGGTGTTTATCAATATATCCTAATTTAGTTTTAATCATGGGGATGTAAACTTTGTCTTTCATCTCTTGAGGAATAGTTGGATTAAAGAGATTTGAAAAACTCTTATGCAGCTCGGTGGTGATGAAGTTTACCCATTCAAGAATTTGGTAGCGCTTAAAATCACCAACTGGTGGTAATAGATCACGAGCTTGGAATTTATCGGCCAAAAATTGTTGAATTACTGCATTCTCAGTGAGTATTTGACCGTCTAATTCCAGAGTGGGTACTGCACCCTTCGGATTGATTTTTAAGAAATCTCGATCTTCTTCGGTGCGTTTAGTTTTTAAATTGACTGCTTCATAGTCACAATCAATACCAATTTCATTAATTACAATTCTTACTGCTAGAGAACAAGCTCCTTTTGTGAAAAATAATTTCATGGTAATCCTTATGAGTTTATAGGCTTCTCATTTTTACCTTTTTAATTTTATTAGTACAAGAGTTATTAGATTATTATTGTTTTCAGCAATCAGGGTGTATTGATATTTCATCTTGAAGCCATGTCCCTTGCCTGTCGTGGTATCCCAGGGATACCGTGGATAAATCACGGCATGTCGGTAATCTAGGGGATTCTCAAGAGGCCCTGGCTAGTCGCGAAATCCATTTAGTCCACGTGCCGCGGCTCGTCCGCGGTATCCAGGGATATTGTGGATAAACTGCGGCATATTGATATTTTATAGTGTATTGAACAGACCTTAGATTTTGCTGGTTTTATTACCAGTTCGATTACTATTCACTAGCGAGATTTGTCTTAAATCAAGCCTGCCAATAAGTGACATCATCGTGGTATTATTTATTTTCCCACTTTTTCTTAACGCGCGTAATTCCTGACGTGCCCCTTCTAAACCTGCTAAGCGTAACTCCAATTCAATCTCCAAGGCTAATTTATTAGAGTCGCTTTCCGCTTCTACAGCAATATTCGATGCGAGGAATTGATTGAGTGTCGCCAGGATAGTATTTCCCACTTGCTTACAGATGTCGGCTTCCGATTCATTCATTGTTTCGCATAACTTATCCATCTTTTTTTCAATGGCTTTAATACCGGCATCTACTGCAGAAACAATCGCTTCTTTCTCTTCATCATTCGGTGAGTTTTTAATTAATTCTTTTAATCCGGGTAGAAGTAACGGAAGTATTACCATACTGACCAATAAAGAACAAAGAATTACGCCCACTGCTATTGTTATTAATAAATCATGCTCAGGAAAGGGTGCGCCATCGGGCATTAAGGTTGGCAGCGAGAGAATTGCTGCCAGGGCTATTGCTCCGCGCACGCCACCCAGTGATATTACAGCAATGACACGTAAGTGAGGACGATGCCAGGCTTTGTGACGATGGCGAGCAATTAGTGCTTCAAAAGGCAAAGTTAAATAAATCCATGCAAAACGTAAGGCAATAATGGAAAAAGTGAGAACAAAAACAATGAAAGCGCAGTGAGGAAAACTGCTACCTGTGTGGGATAATAAGTCATAAGAATTTGCGATATATATCCCTAAAAGAATAAATATGGCGCCGTTTAAAATGGTTTCAATCATTCCACGAACAAAATGACCTTCGATCCTCATTGTGGCAAGTGTTCTATCCAAAAAACCCGCGTTATCAATAGTAAATCCTGCTGCTACCGCAGCTAGTATTCCTGACACTTCAAATTTTTCTGCAACAAGATAGGCAGTAAATGGTAAAAGAATAATTAAAAGATTCTCTGCAGCTGTTTCTTGGGGGTGACCAATGTTAAGCCGCCCCAAAAGAATGATAAACAGATAAGTCATTAGCGCCCCAATGGCAAGCCCGCCCAAACCAATGAGTAATAAACTAAAGCCCACATTGGTGAATGAAAAAACACCGGTAAGCATAGCAGTGACTGCGAATTTAAAGGAAACAAGTCCAGAGGCGTCATTTAAAAGAGCCTCACCTTGTAGAATGTGAAGTATTCGCTCAGGAATAGGTGCGTTGGCAGCAAGAGATCGCAGCGCGACTGCATCTGTAGGGGAAAGAGCGGCTGCCAATGCAAATGAGGCAGGCAAGGGTATCAATGGAATTAACCAATGAATAAAATATCCCATTCCAATGACTGTAAAAAAAACCAGGCCAATAGATAACATAATGATGGGTCTGGTATTGGATAAAAATTCTCGCTTGGGAAAACGCCAACTATCAATAAAAAGAAGTGGAGGGATAAACAACAGCATAAAGAGCTCTGGATTAAATTCGACTTGGGAGCCTGGGAAAAAAAAACCAATTAAAGCACCAATGCTTATCTGGATGAGTGGGGCTGGTAGTGAAGGAATTAACCGCCTAATCATTTCTGCAATAACGAGTAAAAATAAAAATGTAAGGCAAATTAATGCATTTTCCATGTTCTAGAACTCCGATCCCGTTTTAATGGGTGATATAGAGAACAAATTAATTGCTCTTGCTGTGGATAGCAACTGTAATTTTTTTCATTTATTAATATCAAAGGAATTACACTCCAAATTGCTTGTGTTCTAGTGCTATAGTAAAAAGATATTTTATCTGCAAGATGGTTTGGTGCCTACAGGAATATTTGAAGCTATGAAAAAGAAAAGCAGTACACTTGGAGCCTTATTGATACTTTCAACGCTTCTACTTTCTAACTGTGGCGATAAAAAAGAAGCACCTCAGGACACGCCTGAGGTTGGAATAATGACTCTAAAAGAAGAGCCCTTTGTTTTGACTACAGTCTTGCCTGGACGCACTCGCCCTTATCGTGTGGCTGAAGTAAGACCTCAAGTCAGTGGTATTATATTAAAACGGCAGTTTGTTGAAGGAAGTGATGTTAAAGAGGGGCAATCCCTCTATCAAATTGATCCCGCTCCTTATCAAGCCGCCTATGACAGTGCCAAAGGCGATTTGGCTAAAGCAGAGGCTACTGCTGAAATTAATCATCTGACAGTAAAACGATATAAGCCACTATTAGGTACAAATTTTGTAAGCCATCAGGATTATGATACAGCTGTTGCTAATGCAAAGCAGGCAGATGCTACAGTTGTGGCGGCCAAAGCATCGTTAAAAACTGCTCATATTAATCTGATTTACACCAAGGTGATTTCTCCGATTAGTGGACGTATTGGTAAGTCGTCTGTAACAGAGGGAGCTTTGGTTACTGAAAATCAAACCACACCATTATCTACTGTCCAACAACTTGATCCAATATATGTTGATGTGACTCAATCAAGTAGAGATTTTTTACGATTGAGACGTGAATATGATCAAGGTTTTTATAAAAAAAGTACAAAAAATATAGCAGTCGAATTAATTTTAGAAGACGGTACTCTCTATAATCAACAGGGGGAATTGGAATTTTCAGATGTGACAGTTGATGAGACTACAGGGGCAATTACTGTTCGCGCCATTTTTCCAAATCCTGATCATATCCTTTTACCCGGAATGTTTGTTCGTGCTCGATTAAAAGAAGGCACCAAAGAGAAAGCAATTCTTGCTCCACAACAAGGCATCACCCGCAATCCACGCGGTGAAGCCACTGCCTTGGTGGTTGATGCAAACAATAAAGTTGTTCTGCGGGAAGTTAAAGCAGTACAGGCTGTTGGTGATAAATGGCTTGTTACCAGTGGCTTAAAAGCAGGAGACAAGATTATTGTATCCGGACATATGAAAGTTAGACCGGGTATGACAGTCAAATTCATTGAGGTAAAAGCTGATGAAAAAACTTAAGCTTTTCCGGTAAATAGGATAAAAAAAAGGTATATTAACAGATGTCTAATTTTTTTATAGACAGGCCTATTTTTGCATGGGTTCTAGCAATTCTTGTGAGTTTAGCAGGATTTATTGCCATTTTTAATTTACCCATCGCTCAATACCCAAGCGTTGCTCCGCCGGCTATTGAAATTCAGGCAACTTATCCAGGTGCTGATGCTGCTACGGTTGAAAACACAGTAACCCAGGTTATTGAACAAAACATGAGTGGCCTTGATAAATTAATGTATATGTCTGCTCAAAGTGATTCCTCTGGTACTGTGACTATTACACTCACTTTCGATGCCAGTGCTGATCCTGACATTGCTCAGGTGCAGGTACAAAATAAATTACAGTTAGCAATGCCAAGACTCCCGCAAGAAGTGCAGACACAAGGTATTAATGTCAAAAAATCAAGTAGTAGTTACCTGTTAGTCATTGGGGCAATTTCTGAAGACGGTAGTATGGATCAATATGATCTTGCAGATTACGTGGCTTCAAGTATTCAAGATCCTGTGAGTCGTCTTAATGGTGTCGGTGATGTGGAATTATTTGGGGCTCAATACGCGATGCGCGTCTGGCTCGACCCGCATAAATTAAATAATTTTCAGTTAATACCCTCTGATGTGCTTCTTGCAATTCAAGCGCAGAATAATCAAGTTGCAGCAGGTCAATTAGGTGGAACTCCTTCAGTAAAAGGTCAACAACTTAATGCGCCTATTATTGCGCAAACGCGTTTAAAAACCCCTGAGGAATTCGGTAATATTTTACTTAAAGTGAACAAAGATGGTTCCATTGTTCGCTTACGAGATGTTGCACGGATAGAATTGGGCGGAGAAAATTATTCGACTATTTCCAGTTACAATGGCAGACCCGCTGCTGGTCTAGGGGTAAAACTTGTTGTGGGCGCCAATGCTATTGAAACAGCGAATGCGATTAAACAAGAAATTGCGGAAATGGCCCCTTATTTCCCCAAAAGTTTTAAAATAGTCTATCCCTACGACACCACACCTTTCGTAAAGCTATCGATTAAAGAAGTGGTAAAAACGCTTTTCGAAGCAATTATCCTTGTTTTTTTAGTGATGTATCTTTTTCTTCAAAACATTCGCGCGACGTTGATTCCAACAATTGCAATACCTGTTGTATTGTTAGGAACCTTTGCCGTTCTGTCGGTTTTCGGATTTACTATCAACACACTAACCATGTTTGGTATGGTGTTGGCGATAGGATTATTGGTTGACGATGCCATCGTTGTTATTGAAAACGTTGAGCGTGTCATTGTAGAGGAGAAGTTAAATCCCAGGGAGGCGACACGTCGTTCTATGGGACAAATCCAAGGTGCATTAGTAGGAATTGCTACGGTATTGTCTGCAGTGTTTATACCCATGGCTTTTTTTGGGGGCTCAACGGGGGCAATTTACCGTCAATTTTCAATTACTATTGTCTCTGCAATGATTTTATCCGTTCTCGTTGCATTAATATTAACTCCTGCATTGTGTGCAACCTTATTAAAACCCATTTCCGAAGGTGAAATAAGTCATCGAAAAGGATTTTTTGGATGGTTTAATCGCAATTTTGAACGAGCCGTGCATGGTTACCATAATGCAGTTCAGAAAATTCTGTTCCAAACTGGGCGTTATTTAATTATTTATTTGGTGATAATTTTGGGGGTAGGGTATTTATTTTTAACATTGCCCTCTTCATTTCTACCCGAAGAAGATCAGGGGATGTTATTAACAATGATTCAATTACCTCCTGGGGCTACGCAACAGCGGACACAAAAAGTTGCCGATAAAATTACCGAGTATTACCTTACTCAGGAAAAAGACAATGTCATTTCAGTATTTACTGTGGTTGGTTTTGGTTTTAATGGACAAGGACAAAATAACGGGATTGCTTTCGTCACATTAAAAGACTGGGAAGAGCGTCAAGGTGATGAAAATAAAGTAGGCAGCATTATAGCGAGAGCCACACAATCTTTTTCACAAATCAAAGATGGATTGGTTTTTCCTTTTAATTTACCAGCAATTATTGAAATGGGAACAGCAACAGGTTTTGATTTCGAACTTATTGATAGGGCAAATTTAGGCCATGAAAAATTAACAGAGGCTCGAAATCAGCTCCTGGGGATGATAACAGATTATCCAGATACTTTAATTCGCGTAAGACCTAACGGCCTTGAAGATTCACCTCAATTTAAACTCAAAATTGATCAGGAAAAAGCAGAAACACTGGGGGTTTCTATTTCTGATATTAATCAAGCTATCTCAACCAATTTAGGGAGTACTTATGTCAATGATTTTATTGATAGAGGGCGAGTAAAAAAGGTATATGTTCAAGCAGATGCCAGATTTCGAATGCTACCCAATGATATCAAAACCTGGTATATCCGCGGGCGTGACGGACAAATGGTCCCTTTCTCGGCATTCACAGAGACAAGCTGGACATTTGGCTCACCACGCCTTGAACGTTATAACGGATTACCCTCAATGGAAATTCTGGGTGAAGCTGCCCCAGGGAAAAGTACAGGGGAAGCGATGAATTTGATGGAAAAATTGGCCTCGAAACTACCACAGGGCATAGGTTACGATTGGACAGGGATGTCTTTTCAAGAACGATTATCAGGTGCCCAAGCCCCAATGCTTTATACAATTTCATTAATTGTCGTTTTTCTTTGCCTGGCAGCGTTATATGAAAGTTGGTCGATTCCCTTTTCAGTGATGTTGGTTGTACCTTTAGGAGTAATTGGCGCATTACTGGCCACTTACCTCCGTGGTTTGAACAATGATGTTTATTTTCAGGTAGGTCTTTTAACAACGATTGGTTTAGCCGCCAAAAACGCGATCTTGATTGTCGAGTTTGCAAAGGATCTCATGGAAAAGGAAAAGAAAGGACTTATCGAGGCCACACTGGAAGCATCGAGGATGCGTTTGCGTCCAATTTTAATGACGTCCATGGCATTTATCTTTGGGGTTTTACCTTTGGTTGTGAGTAGTGGTGCAGGCTCTGGCGCGCAAAATGCAGTAGGTACCGGAGTTGCAGGTGGAATGCTGACTGCAACTATCTTAGCTATTTTCTTTGTGCCGGTATTCTTTGTGGTGATTCATCGGCGATTGACAAGAGACACTGGAGAATAAAATTACCGTTTTCTCTTAGTGAGATAACACGATTTCTGATGACAAATTAATTTATTTGTATATAATGTTGCCATGTTGTCTGATGATAAAAATCCATGCAAGCAAAAACTGAGAATGTAGAGAGTCCCGGGATTAGTTTGAGAGACTTAGAAAACAAATTTCGAACCTATACATTGGATTGTGGTTTTTTTAGAGCAAGACAAAGAGTTAAATTTGATGATGCAAATAATCTCACTACTTTCGAGCAGTTACATCGCGAAACGATTAAAGAAGTTAACGAACAAATAGCTTTTGTTGGCGCTCAATCTGTACAAGCCAAAAAGTTTGGCGAGGATGGAACTGATCTTTGTATGCGAATGAATAATGAGATAGGTCGACAACGTAAATACATTCAAAGTTTAGAAACGCAATTAGCAGAGAAGCAATTAATAGCAACTCTCCACTCATTAAATGCAGATCAGTTGTTTGAAGAGACGAAAAGTAACAAAGCGGCCGCACTTCTTGTGGCTAGGATCCCTGAGTTTGCAGCCAAAATTGCTAACTCACAATTGCCACTTCTTACTCACCAAGACCCTGAGCTGGTTAAAGCGTTCACAACAGTCTTAACATCGCGCGAATATACGCTTGAGGCTGCAACTGTGTATGGCTCATTTAGGAAATTGGTTGATCTGGAGTCCGATAAGTTATTTATTGATAATCAAGAAAATGAAAGTATTCGTCAATTGCTAGTAAAAATTTCCGAATATCTTGAGAAAAAACTAAACACCTCTATCCAAATGAAAACTATTCCTTGGTCATTGGGTTATTTTGGATCTCGCCATAAATTGATGCATAAAAATCAATCTATTGCTGTGCCACAAGGGATCTTTGAATTAAAAACGCAGTTGCAACAGCTTGAAAAATCGTCGCCAAGACAAATATTATCACATATACAAGCTACAATTTCTAAGAAGATGGATAAGATTTGCGATGAGTCTGTTCTTAATCAGATTAAGCGTTTTATCAGTCACCTTTTTGGCTATCATCAATCGCAAGATACCAGGCAAGACTATCAGTATTTAAATGAACTGCTGCCAGGAAGGCGCCCGTAAAAAAATATCATATAGCTTTAACGAATAATTCTAGATTAGTTTCGCAATCTGTTTGTAAACTCGGTATAATCTTTTCTTTTTATTATTGATAATGAATGAAGCTGCTACGTGGGTTAGAGAACATTCCTTATTTTTCACAAGGCACTGTTGCAACGATTGGCAACTTCGATGGAGTGCATCGTGGTCATCAAGCGCTATTAGCAAAGTTACGCTTGCAAGCTGACCGGATGCAATTACCCTTGGTGGTTGTGTTATTTGAGCCACAACCCGGTGAGTTTTTTCGTAGTTCACAAGCGCCAGCAAGATTGGCAACCCTTCGCGAAAAATTAGAAGTACTCAAGCGCTGCAATGTCGATTATGTCTGTTGTCTTAAATTTAATAATAAACTGGCTTTGATGGAAGCTGAGGATTTTGCGAGACATTATTTTTTCTCCTTACTAAAAGTTAAGTACTTATTGGTGGGTGAGGATTTTCGCTTTGGCAGACAGCGACAGGGTGATATTCACTTGATTCAAAGAATCGCTCAGGAACAAATGGCTCGGATTGATGTATTTCCTGCGGTTTCTATCAATGGAGACAGAGTAAGCTCCACAAAAATTAGAGAAGCACTAGCCAGCGGCAAGTTAAATTATGCGTCTTCACTTTTAGGCAGAACCTATAGTCTTTGTGGGCGAGTCATTAAAGGGGATGGGCGTGGCAAGCAGTGGGGGATACCCACCGCTAATTTGAGTACACAAAGGCTTGCTTTGCCCTTAAAGGGAGTGTTTTGTATTCAAGTCAAAAGAAAAGGGGCATGGTTGAAAGGCGTGGCAAACCTTGGGAGTAGACCTACTGTTGACGGAACTAAAAATGTCTTGGAAGTGCACCTTTTTGATTTTGATGAAAGTTTGTATGGAGAGATGTTGCAAGTATTTTTCTTGCACAAATTACGAGATGAGATTAAATTTTCTTCAGTAGATGCTTTGATAAAGCAAATTCATAATGATATTAATGCTGCTAAAGAATTTTTTGCTGGTCCAAACCTAATTCAAATTTAACGCTTTTAACAGAGTAGATGAAATGGCAGAGTATAAAGATACCTTAAATTTACCCGATACAACGTTTCCGATGAAAGCTAATCTTGCTCAGCGGGAACCTCAAATGTTGGCTGAGTGGGAGTCTAAGGATATCTATAAAAAGATTAGACAAGCACATGAAGGATGCGAGCGATTCGTTCTTCATGATGGTCCTCCTTATGCTAATGGTCATTTACATTGTGGGCATGCCCTTAACAAAATTTTGAAAGATATCATTAATAAATCGAAAAATTTTAGTGGTTTTGACACACCTTTTGTTCCGGGTTGGGATTGCCACGGCTTGCCTATTGAACTTAATGTGGAGAAAAAGATAGGTAAAGCGGGTGTAAAAGTAAGCGCTAAAGAGTTTCGATTAAAATGTCGTGAATATGCTGCCAGCCAAATTGATATTCAACGTGACGAATTTAAACGCCTAGGCGTTTTTGGTGATTGGGCACATCCTTATGCTACCATGGATTATTCTTATGAAGCCAACATCATTCGGGCTTTAGGAAAAGTGATCGAAAATGGGCACTTGCAGCAAGGTTTTAAACCTGTTCATTGGTGTGTTGACTGTGGTTCTGCACTTGCTGAAGCCGAAGTCGACTATGAGGATAAAACCTCCCCTTCGATTGATGTGGCTTTTTCAGCAATCAATCCTGAAGAGATTCTAAGCAAACTATCGCATGATTTGGCTATTAAACCCACCATAGTACCTATCTGGACCACAACGCCATGGACTTTACCAGCTAATGAAGCTGTTTGCTTGCATCCTGAGATTGAGTATGTATTGATAGATACCAATGAACACTATTTCCTGGTTGCAGCAGAACTTGCTGAGTCAGTAATGAAGCGTTATGGAATTGAAAATTACAAGCTAATCGGACACACAAAAGGTAAGCATTTTGAAAGGATTCCTCTACAACATCCTTTTAATGAAAGACAGGTTCCTATTATTTTAGGAGAGCATGTAACAATTGAAGCGGGTACAGGCTGTGTTCATACAGCACCTGCCCATGGCCCTGATGATTATCAGGTAGGCTTGGCTTATGACTTACCCTTGATTAATCCTGTCTTAACGAATGGTTGCTATAGCCAGGATGTTCCCTTGTTTGCCGGTCTTCCTGTCTCGAAAGCCAACGATAAAGTTATCGATGTTTTGAATGAGCGTCATGTACTTTTACACAATGAATCAATTCGTCATAGCTACCCTCATTGTTGGCGGCATAAAACACCGATGATTTTTCTTGCAACGCCACAGTGGTTTATTGCGATGGATAAAAATGGGTTACGAAAGGCGATCTCAACTGTGATTAACGAAGTAAATTGGGTACCAGATTGGGGGAAAGCTCGTATTGCCAATATGGTGGAAACACGTCCTGATTGGTGTATTTCGCGGCAGAGAGCCTGGGGTACTCCAATGACCTTGTTTGTCCATAAAAATACACGTGAGTTACATCCTGCCTCGGTTGAGCTTATTGAGAAAATTGCTGCAAAAGTAGAGCAAAAGGGTATTGATGCCTGGTTTGATTTGAATACTGACGAGTTCTTAGGCAATGACGCTGAACATTATGAAAAGATAACCGATACACTAGATGTATGGTTTGATTCAGGAGTGTCTCACTATTGTGTGTTAAAGCAAAATGCTGAACTGGGGATTCCTGCCGAGATCTATTTGGAAGGCTCTGATCAACATCGCGGTTGGTTTAATTCATCATTGACTACGGCTGTGGCCATTTATGGACATGCACCCTATAAGAATGTGCTCACCCATGGATACACAGTAGATGCGGAAGGACGAAAACTGTCAAAATCCAAAGGAAACTATGTTGCTTTAGATAAGCTAATTAATCAGCATGGAGCTGACATTTTACGACTATGGGTTTCTTCCACTGACTATCGTCATGAAGTCAGTATTTCCGAAGAAATTATCAAACGCAATTCAGATGCTTATCGACGTATTCGTAATACAGCGCGATTTTTATTAGCGAATTTATTTGATTTCACTCCCGACGAACATCGTGTTGAAACCAGTCAATTGGTTGAACTGGATCGTTGGGCTATTAAGCGTACCCAGCAATTACAAGAAGAGATACTGGACGCCTACAAAAATTATCATTTCCATGTGATTTATCAAAAAATTCATAATTTCTGCGCCGTGGATATGGGAAGCTTTTATCTGGATGTCATTAAAGATCGCCAATACACGACAGCCACAAATAGTATTGCCCGACGCTCTTGTCAGACGGCAATGTTTCATATTATTCATGCTTTGACCCGCTGGTTGGCCCCCATTTTGTCGTTTACAGCAGAGGAAATTTGGCAAGTTATTCCAGGAAAAACAAGTAGTTCCGTATTTGAAGAGCGTTGGTATAAAGAGTGGCCAATGATTGCTGATATGGACATGGCGTTTTGGCAGCGTTTGCAGGACATTCGCGATGAAGTAAATAAAGCTTTGGAGAATCAGCGTAAAGAAGGTGTCATCGGTTCTGCTTTGGCTGCCGAGGTAACTATTTATGCAAATGATGAAACCTTATCTCTACTTAATAAATTAGGGGATGAGTTAAGATTTATTTTGATAACCTCTGCGGCCAAAGTGGAGCGTTTAGGAAATTGTCCTACCCCGCTGGAAATTGACTCTGAGTTAGGGGTTGCAATTGTTGTGCATCCCAGTGAACATGAGAAGTGTGAGCGTTGTTGGCATAGACGTGAGGATGTTGGGTATGACACTAATCACCCAACATTGTGCCAGCGCTGTGTGGGAAATATTAGTGGACATGATGAAGTGAGACATTACGCATGAGAAAATGGCCTTGGTTTTTATTAAGTATTGGAATCGTTGTTGCTGATCAATGGACAAAGTATTGGGCTGCCACAAATCTAATCCCTTACCAACCAAAGGCTTTACTTCCAATGTTGAACTTTACCTTAGCCTTTAATTCGGGAGCTGCTTTTAGTTTTTTAAGCGGTACTGGTGATTGGCATCGTTGGTTTTTCGCAGGTTTTAGTGTGTTAATGAGTATTTTCTTAATAGTCTGGCTAATTCGCTTACCAGTAAAAGCCAGGCTGCAATCTTGTGCTGTTGGTCTTATTCTCGGTGGTGCAGTAGGGAATTTGTACGATAGAGCCATCTTGGGGCAAGTAACGGATTTTATCGATCTCTACTACAAAAACCACCATTGGCCTGTTTTCAATCTTGCAGATAGTGCCATTTGCGTTGGTGCTTTTTTGTTACTGGTGGATTTATGCAAGAACACCAGTCGATAAAGCCTGAAGTTGTTTGCTCTCAGGATTTAAAATACTGACAGCTGCTACCGCCGGTAAACTTAAGTAATGCTCTGCCTCGTCCCATTCGACTTCTGCCGGGAATAACCTGAGCATCGGTAAGCATTTGTTCAATGAGGCACAAATTGCCAAGTTTGCGGGGTAGGGCCTTGCCTGGTGATATCCTAGTGCCATTACTTGCATGGCTTCAGAAATGGTGGCAATCCCTGGAAGATAATTCATTGAATAAATGGCTGCCGTTTGCGCAATGGCTGGTAAAAAGCCTGGACTAGAAGCAAAGTGAACACCGGCTTGATAACTGTCTTCTAGTTGTTGTGTTGACGTGATATTTCCAGCACCAATACGCAGGGCGGGAAAATCATTTAATACTTTTTTTAGGATCTCTTGCTCGCTGGTATTAATTTCAACAACAGCAAAGCCTACTCGAGCAATTTGTTTGAGTCTGTCAAACAAAAAAGCATCAACATCTAAAGTTATAATAATTGATTGATTATCAAACAATTTGTCAGTCATCATGATTCATTCGCTAACGGCCGCAATATCTGTCAATGTTAGAAGAGTTGAGGCCGCTTAGCAAGTGTTGATTAACGTTTTTGAAATGGAGAGAGAGTCGTAGAAAATGGATTAGGCGCCGATGAGACATAGTCATCATGTGCTGTTTCCTGTGGGCGAGGAATTGAGGTTACGCCTGGTTTGTATGCAGAGATACCCAGACGTTCCATATTCTTTAATAAATTGTTTATAGTTTGTTGCGGCATTGGACGGCCGTAGCGTATATTTGCCAAAAGGGCTTGAGTTGACGGGTCGACAGTACCATCAGGTCTTCTGAAAATAGATTCTAATCGTGACACGGATTGTTGTGTCGGATTTGACTTCATCAATAGGAGAATATGCCTATAACTTTGCGTTACAACATTTGTACTGGTCTTACTGCTGGGTTGTGGAGTAGGAACTGGGGTCAAAGACTTAGCCATTTCTGGGGCTTCTTTTCTCAGTTGATTCATTAAGACTTCCAAATCTGCTCGGGCAGCCTGAAGCTTTGTGAGCTGATTGGAGAGGAGGAGGATTTCTTGCTGCATTGCTTCGCTGCGTGCAGTGATATTCTCTCTCTTCTGAGTCTGTAGACCGACTTCAAGACCTTTATTATGGTGTACAAGCGTCTTTAAAGAAGAAATACTGGGTTTTGCTCGTTCAAATCGTACTTGAGCTTTGTCTTGCTCTTCTTGAGACATAAACGGGAAATTTTCGGGGGATTGATCCTTGGGCAACAAATAATGTTTACCATTATGGAATACAATTGATTCATCTTTAGAAAGAATAAATGCAGATTCACCAAAATCTGTAAAAGGTGACATGGGCTGGCCATTTAAATTCCAAAGTTTCTTTTCTCCTTTTAAAACAGAGATCATGTCTTTAAGGCCTTCGTATTGGACATGTAATCCATTATGCTCATGAAGCAATTCTCTTGCCTCATCATCTTTTCCTGCCTCGATTAATCGTCCAATTTGAGCGGCTTGTGTTTTAAGGGTCTTTTTAAATCCTTTAAGTTTATTTTCCAAGTGTCCGACTGTAGATTCTGGGGTCTCAGTTTGTTTCTCAAGAATAGAGTAGGTCGTTTGTAAGGTTACCAATCGCTGTGTAAGATGCTCATCCTTTGATAACGCAACTTGTTCTTGTAACCAGGTGATTTGTTGTTGCAAAGTTGTCAATGTTTGAGTTCGCTGCTCAGGAGACATCTCAAATGCTTTTAAAAGTAATTCGTATTGATCAAGAGCATCAAGATGATGGTCAAATATACCGTAACGACTGGTAATGATTGCATCTTCTTCATCAAGTTTTTGCATCGCTAACTCTAATTCTTCCTCGAGTTTCTCGGATTCTTTGAGTTTGTCAGAGAGTGTATTCTGTAATGCATTGATAGATTCAGTGTAAGCGGCGTGCTGAGCCTCTGCTGCCGCCATATCTTCGGCTGCATTCATTGCAGTGGCTGATGGTTTATGTAATTTTTTGTCGATACCTTTTTGTATCTCTGCATTTTTTTCTTTAGCTTTAGCTTCTCTTTCATAAAGCAAACCTAGAAGTAAGGCTGCCAGAGCGCGACCTCTTCTAATTTGATGGTCTCTTTGTTCAAGTTGAATGGCTTCTCTTATAGATTCAATTTCTGCCAGTTGTTTGCCAATCATCGTTATAACATCATGCCCTGCTGGTGATTTCAAAAAAGTAATGACATCTTTAGAGGTCTTAAGGCCATAACGACTCAGGTAGATTGTTGCAAGCTCAGGATCATTGACGTGAGATACAGGGTTGTCGTTCTTCACTTTCTGTGTTCTGCTGGTTTCGAGATTTGCAAACCATTTTTCTAACTGAGAAGCGGTTAAACTAATGACTTTATTCTCTTTAGTTGTAAGCGCAATAGATTCATTAGATTCCTGCTGAGATTTTGTGGGGGGGGTGGGTATGGCTGTGTGTTTTTGATCGAGTTCTTTATTGATATCAGAGCGCTTTCCAGATAATGCGTCTGTAGAATCAACTTTCGTGCTGTTAGCCATGACAAACCCTCAAGTGAAATCAATACTTAAGTATACACTATTTAACTGGTTACACAATAGTCAAAATGGGCGCCAAAAGAGCTAAAATAGTTTCAGTTGTTTAATTATTTCCAGCATTGTGTAGTCGTAGCAGAAGGCTCGCCGTAGGGGCCGGCAGCAATCCCTTTAATTCCCAAATGATCGAGGGTGAATGTTTGACATTCTTTGTCTCTTTTCTGAGCGTTTATAGGAGTAGCATGTAGAATAAAACTATCACTCGTCTGTGACAATATTGTTAAAACATACCATCGTTCTGAAGACAGATTGGTGCTTTTTATATCCGTGCTTTTTCCTGTGCCAATTGTTGCAGTTTTATAAGTCAGTCGCTCAGCATAGAAATGCTCCATTTGAGATGCTAAATCGAGCAATGCAACCTGACCATCATAGCGTCTGTCATGTAGTAGATAAGATTGATACGCAGGATAAGCAATACCTATAAAGATACCTAGTATGGCGAGCACGAGTAATAATTCAATGGCGGTAAATCCGTTTTTCATAGCGAATTAGAAAAGTGAAGGGGAAGATGAATGTCTAAAGATAACCTCGTCGTTTGTTTCCATGCTAATTTGTGAACTATTAGGGTGGGTTGAAAATTGTGTTGAGTGTTCAGAATTATTCTCTGTTGGAAAATAGGGTGCATTATTTAGCAGTTTATTCAAAATACAACTGGTTGAATTATGCGGTAACTTCTCCAATTTCATTGGATCAAGAAGATATTCTACATCGTTATTCACTTTATGTAGAGTTTGCTCTTCTTCTTTGGTAAATGCCCAATGATAGAGTTTACGACGCCCAATATGTATTGCTGCAATCATCCTTTGTTTAATAAAACCTGCAATATTATCCAATTGATTCGCAATATAAGTAATCGCATACGCGGTGAAATTAAACAAAGCTCCGAGAGAATTGTCCCAAAAAATACCGGTAATTTTTAAGAAAAGTCCGATGCCATGAGCAAAACCTCGAATTACAGGATCAAGGAATGTTAGTAAGCAACGCAATCCGAAAGAGAAGCTGTCAATGACAGGTAGGATAACGAAGTTTTTAAGAAGCATTAATGGAGGCAAGAATAAGAAAGCCAGTGAATTTAATGCAATATTAATCCATTTGTTTTCTGCGTAATGTCCGAATGGATTGCTAAAACCATATAAAGGTGACAAGCGGAAACCCGGTAAATAACCCCAGCCATTAGGGCGGGCAGCAAATTCCATGAGTAGCTGGCCAAATACCTGCAAATTGCCAAAAATTGCCAATGTTTTACTGATCAATTTAGTAATACCGCGAAAAGGCACATGAAGGAATAGAGAACTTAATTCCAGTAAAGGGATAGTGATGATTTCCAGACAGAAGTCGGCCAGTGCTGCAAAAAATTGTTTACTTGTTTTTACAAAGAGAAGGCGACTTTTGGTTAAACCTGAGATCAATCCTTTTCTATATCCATAAAAATAAGCCTCGACAAATGGCCCACCAATAAGCTTGGCTAAATTAAGTGCGCCTCGAAGGAACCATTTAATTGAGCCAAGGAGCCAATCATCACCAGGATGCATTACAGTATCATAAATAGCAGCGCCACCTTTAGCCCCTAATGTAGCATAACTAATATAGGGGAATTGGCCCATTTCGTCTTCAAGAGAGGGGATCGTTTTACAAAGACCATAGCCTAGAGTGATGGCTAAAGAAACAATAATCGCCACCTCTGCCGGTTCTTCTTTAACTAAAGTCACTGCCTTAATAAAAAATTGATCAAGATCACCACCGACGACAATACCTTGCCAATAAGTCATAGCCGCAGCAATTGCTTCAGAAGTTGCTCCGTTGCCCATCCATTTGCCTAAAATTTGAGTGGGATGTATGCCCTTTATAAGTCCGTTAAGATGTAATTTTGTTAGCAGGGAGGTGAGTGCTTCTGGGGCTATCACCGCACCCGCACCGTAAGCATAGGCAGCCATTGCTAAAGTACCGAGGATCGGATTTTTTTCGCTGGTATTCACGAAAAAGCTTCCAATATGTCTTAAGACACCTAAAAAGCGATGTAATGGATTTTCATAGGGTGGAGGACTAGGGCGATGCTTCTCACGCACGATAACATAATTGTTTTTTTGTAGTTCATTTTTAACAAATTGCTCTAGAGTCAAACCATCTGTTAATAAACCATGAGCATGTAAGGCTTCTTGTAAGTAACTTAATCGATGAGTTTTTTTAGAGTTTGAGGGTAATGTCTTATGGATTGGCTCATGATCTTGATGAATATGTTTAAAAAATTCTTGATATAAATCGCGTGTAAATTGTTTGATATTATGAAATAAGTGTTTAAAGAAAATCGGTAAACGCGAAAAAAACGCTTTTAATTGCAGGCTTGCACGTTCAGGTAAGTAAAGATGATGTTTTCCCAATTGACTGAGAGTAAATAAATCCTCACCCGTGGGAAGGGGATAAATCAGATTCCCTTCTTTAAAAAAATTAATGATCACCATGTCATCATTTTGCCGTAAAAGCACCTGACTGGGTAGCTGTACCCAGCTTCCATTAGGACGGCTAACTAACCACCGTGTTGCCTCTTCAATTGAAGTAATTTCTGTGTGTGCTCCTTTGGGATTTTTACTGATTCCACAGACTAAATCTTCTAGAGTTGAATAACCAATTTGAGCAAGACCATCAAGACAATAATAGGGTTTAATAGTCGTGATAGATAACCCATCAACTCTTGTTTCAGTTTGCGTTTCTGGACTTGCTTTTTGAGGATAGGCCAAATGATTCATCCAATCACGGCCATCAAGCCAAAGTTTCTTTAAAAATGCTTCCAGACGCTTAAAACGACTGGCGGCAATATTATTGAGTGATGCGGGCGGTGTAAGACCATATTCTTTGCAAATGATTCTAATCGCATCATTTAAGCTTTCTTCATCCTGCCCAATATGCAATTCGCTGTCCCATACAAAGATTTTATTGTCTGTTTCTTCGCTAAAATCAAGTTGATCTACTCTGCTTACTGGATGAACCCGATTAAATTGATAATGTTGAGCAGCTTGACGAGCTTCATAAATAATTGTGTCCAGGGTTCCCTCTGAGATAAGGGGGTGTGTCGCAATTAATAAATTATCCCCTCGTGATTCTTCAAGAATAGCAATAACGTTTTCTCGTAATCTCTCTTGTCCTGCCCAGTCGCTGCTTAATAATTCACGTTCGACTATTAGTAATTGAGACAATTTATCAATACAGGTTGTCGCTAATTGATATTTAGCAATTTGAGCTTTTGTACGTGGTTTCTGATAATGATCAGAACGTATTCGATAGCGATTGATTTGGTTAATTGTGTTAGCTACTAAAGAAGAAGGTCGAGACCCCGGCAAATTTTTTAATTTTTGTGGGTCATCGGTTATTAATAAGATCTGCACATTTTTCTTATTATGGTTTGCAAAAATACGAAGAGAATTATTACCTGGAAATTGATTGTTCCCCGGTAATTTATATTCCATGTTGTAATAACCATAGAATACTGTGCCAGCCTGACTGCTGATTGCCGAGCCGGTAATAGTAGGGATCTCTTCATGGGCATAAGGCTTAATTTGCAGGGGGACTATAGTTTGTAGCCGCTCACTGATTAATTTTACTGGAAACATAGTCTACTTTTAATTGGCCCATCCTTTAGGAAGACTATAAAACTTTGTAGTCTGTTTGCAAGTGGACATCTGAAAAGTTAGATTGCAAAATACTTAAAGAATTGTTGCAACGAGAATTGATAGGGTTTGCTGGCAATCCAGCAGGCTGGCTGTTAAAATGATGCAAAAATAAACAGGAATAGATAATTAATGACAAGTTATTGCGGTTACATTGCTTTAGTAGGACGCCCGAACGTAGGTAAATCAACGCTGCTAAACCGTATTTTAAATCAAAAATTGAGTATTACCTCGCGAAAACCTCAAACTACAAGACATAGCATTCTAGGGATACAAACACTTGAGGATTACCAATACGTTTATGTCGATACTCCTGGTATTCATCAGGGGTCCAAAAAAGTGATGAATCGCATGATGAACAAAACTGCCAAGAGTGTTTTGCGTGATGTCGATGTTATTGCATTTCTCGTAGACGGAACTCATTGGACTGAAGAGGATGAATATGTTCTGCATTTAATTAAGCAGGCTAAAGTGCCTTGTATTTTGCTAATTAATAAAGTGGATAAGATTGTAGATAAAGATCAGTTGCTGCCTTTTATAGAACAGCTAAGTGGACTTCACGAATTTGCCAAAATTATTCCTCTTTCTGCCAAAACAGGAGTACAAGTCGAGGAGTTTGAAGAAACGTTAAAGGCTTATTTACCAGAAGGACCGCATTTATTTGCAGATGATCAATTTACCGATCGTCCGATCCGATTTTTATGTGCAGAATTATTAAGAGAAAAAATTTTTCGCCTTTGTGGTCAGGAATTACCTTATGCAACGACAGTGGAAATTGAGTCTTACAAGGATGAAGGTAATCTCGTACGTATCCATGCTTTAATTCTGGTAGAAAAAGAGAATCATAAGCGTATTATTATCGGCGATAAGGGAAAGAAGCTGAAAGAGATGGCAACCAATGCTCGCCTGGATATGGAAAACTTATTGGGTAAAAAAGTTTTCTTGCAATGTTGGTGCAAAGTGAAAACAGGTTGGGCGGATGATGAACGTACGCTAAAGCAATTAGGCTATGACGGTTGAATTAGTTGAGGCTTGGGTTTTGCATAAACGTCCCTCTGGTGATTCCAGTGTGCTCGTCACCTTTTTTACTCGCGAGAAAGGAATCATTAAATGCTTATGCAAGGGTGGACGCTCTCCTAAAAAACAAGCTGTTCTACAATTATTTACCCCTCTTTGGTTATCTGTAGAGATCAAAAGGGACCGGCATTATGTGCGACAATTTGAAACAACATCGCGCACCTTAGACCTTAAAGGCAATGCACTCTTTGCAGGCCTCTACCTTAATGAACTACTTTATTACAGCCTAAGTGCTTTGGATTACCATCCAGAACTTTTTGAAACCTATCTTAAAACGCTTAATGGATTAGTCGATGCGACTAATAATCTGATGATAGAGGTTCTGTTAAGACATTTTGAATGGTCTTTACTGACTGCGTGTGGACAAGCCATCTCATTCACGGAGGAGGCGAATACAATGCAGTTAATAGATGAGAATAAAAATTATCAATTTATAGCGAAAGAAGGATTTATACCGGCAATTACTGGATTGTCTGGTAAGCACATTTTAGCCTTATCTCAAGGACATTTAAATGATGTGGCAGTACTCAAAACAGCCAAATTAATTATGCGCCAGGCGATAGATTCATTATTAGAGGGTAGAGTTTTACAGTCACGGGCATTGTACATAAAAAAGACTTAAGCCAGAAAGCAATAATTTTTAAAAGTTACCTTGGATAATCGACGGAGTGACTATCCAAGGTTTAATTAAGATCAATTCACTTAGAACGTTTATACCTAGTTATTATTGTTATTATTATCTAAGGACTCAGCAGATAGTTTGTTAGGTCCTGTATTAGCTAATTCCAGAAGTTTTGCAATATTAATATTTCTACATTGAATAGATGGAATACCATTATCGCTTCTTTTTCCAGAACTAACCTCAATAGCTTGGGTTGATTGCAAGTTGAGAACAATGTCTGCAATTTCGTTTGCTGAGTAATCAGGTAAATCAATCCAGACAATCAACTTGCTGTTAGCCGTTTTCCAACCTGTTAAGCCAGTTAATTTTTCCAATGCGTTCACAATTTGCTCTTTTTCAGTTGCAGAAACAGTAGGTTGTGGTAAAAAGAGTTTTGAGAATACTGCATCCATTTTTTTCTCTTCTTCACGGGCTAAATGAATCAACTCCGAAAGAATAATCATGGCAGATTTGTTACTATTTGGGCTTATGCTGATTGCTAACATAGTTATGGGACTAATCTGCTTTTGCAAGCCATCTATGTCCAGCGTAGGGTATTTTTTTAAAATATTTTGTAACAAAGTCGATAAGGTTAGACGTAAGGCAATAACGGTCTTTAATTCTTCATCCACAAAGGGTTTTTCTTGTGCATCTCTTATGCGCTTTAAGATTAGTTCAGTTAGTGGCTCTAAGGTTTTATCAATTTGTGCAATGGCTTGAGAATAGAGGCTCGATTCATTTTCTTTTTCACCTGGATGTCGAAGCAATATACTCGGTAAGTCAAATGCACGTAGAAAAATATTGATTATACAGGTTCCGGTTCGTCCATTTGCATTTGCAAACGGATGAATTTCAGTAAATCTATAAAAAGTTTCTGCCAGACATTTGGCTATTTGAGGTAAATTCTTCCTATCAAGAGTACGTAGCTTAGTAAGAGTCTCGGTTGCAAAATTTTTCATTGCTGGAGGAATGTCCTCCGGGTAGCAACAAATTTTAACGATATTATCAAGGGCTTTTTTTTCTGTAGGTGACAGTTGTTTACTATGATAAGCAGTGATTAGCTTATGAAGGGTCGTAATTCCTTTTAAGTAGGGACTTTTTTTATCGATAAAAGGCAGCTGTGATGGATGTGCCTTAAGTGAAGACTCCCTAATTTGGTATAGAAGATCCACAAAAACTGTTGCATCATCAAAGCTAATTTTTGATTCAACCAGAAAATCAACAAATTGACTCTTTGATTTGCACTTAGGATGTTTATTTGACATAAATAAGGCGACATCAGACCCGATTTGTGCTCCTTGATGCCAGCGAAGAACAGCTTCTTTTGTATATTCGCCAGATTTTCTTCCATGAGCCGCTAGCAAGGCTTTACCTATGAACTCATGCAATGTATTAATCCACTCCAGAAAAAGTCTCTCATCTACTTTTTCAAACCCATTTTGACGAATGAATGGTAAAATTATTTCTTGGGCATAAAGATAAGCGCGCAACATGTCTTCATGTTGCTCAGCTTCAGGGAACAAAGCATCTTTAAACGTTTCAGAACCTGATAAGCGTGCTGGTGATGATTCTGGTTCAAAGGCATAAATTAACGCGTGATTAAATTCAGTTAAGTTTGATATAGATGGCATTTTATTGATCAATATATGGTCATTGGGGGAGAAAATATATCATTTTGGTGAATAAAAAACAAATAATCACCATGTCTTAATATGATGCCAGGAGTGAGCTCTTTAATTAGGTTGATAAAGTTGCCATTGAGAATAAGAAGAGGGAAGTGGGATTTTTTTAAGCCAGGAGCTTGTTTGAGGATTAAACGCGGTGGATTGCTCTAAAGGACAAATCAATATTAAATCCACGTTTCGTTGTTGCATTAATTGTTTTGCTTCCTCATTACTCGCTTTAAAAAAGCGCAGGCTGGTTTTTAATCCCTCTGGATTGTGATGGTCGTTAGTCGCAATGATGGAATATCGTGTGGAGTAAAGCAGTAACGGACCATAATTACTATGGACAAAAATAATGTTGTCTTTTTTAAATTGAGGCTTCTCTAAAAATTTATCTTGAAGCATTCGATAAAATTGCTGTTGGCATAATTGTTGTGAGTCAACAAAATAATCGTTGCTAAGTGAGAAAATGAAAAGCGGTAGGGCACTAAGAATTGCCACTGATATTAGTTGAAAAGACAGTCTGCTATGTTTTATTTCATGAAGAATAAAAGACGCAAGAATAATAGTCAGCGGAACTGCAAATTCAACCCAACGATACATGTATATTGTTAGCAAGATAGTGAACGTTGCAGCGCTTAAGAAGAATAGCTTTGTCCCGCAAAGTGAATTTTGAAGATAGAGAAAGTAACAATACCCAGCACCTATTAAAAAATAACTAAGGATTGCTAGTGCCAGTGAAGGATCGATACTAAATGGTGAATAAAATTCGGAAAGAGTTGGGAAAAAATGCTGTAACAAATAAGCGTCGACATGATTATATGGACCTAAATAAAATCCCGAAAATAAAAAATTCATCATCAAGAATAGAGCAAGCACTGCTGTGAACGCAAAGAGAGTTTTAGTCACTCTATTTTTATTTTGTAAAAGTAGCACATATAAACAAAAAGTTAGCGTCAAAAGAAGGACAAAAATAAGATGAACAATAGAAATAACATCATGAGCTACTGTCAAAAAATTACGATGCTCAAGAAGGATAATCACTGCAAATCCAACACAAAGACTTAATAAAAAAACGGCGACAGAGTAAGGGCGAATTTCGTGTTTAACTAGTGCTAACCCAAAAAGGAAGCCAAGCCCAATTAACAATAACAACATAAAGCTGATACTTGTCCACACGGCCAAACTAGCCACAATTGCAGTAGTTATAGCCAAGCTGATTCTATCTGTCTGCATAAACCGTAGTAAATATCCCCAGTAGATGATGCTTAAGGGAATTAAGAAAAAATCATAATCAACGCGCAGAGGAATAAAATAACTGTGCATAAAAGGATTAAATAAAAAGGCCAAAAGTACAAAAAATTGCTGGGAAGCAGACGGTTTTAAAGGGTTAATAACCCACAACATAGCCCAAGCTGAAATAGCAAAAAAAATAATAGGCAACCAAAAACTCCAATTGTAAAGAGCGGATGAAAGAGGCATGAAAATGCTAAGTAGTAGACCTCCACTTGCTAATAAAACCGTGATAGCAGATGTCCAACTATGCGTGTCTGCTCCAAAAGGCGCATTAAGGCGTGGGTTAAAATGTTGATACCAATCTCCTTGTCTGAGTAAATCTGAGGCAATGACTAAGTGCATATAAGCGTCTTGTTCGTAGACGAAATATTGATGATGCATAAAGTCTTTGATGTTGTGGAGATTGCTAATGAGAATAATAAAAAGGGTGATGATGACGAGAATCGATGTTCTTATTCGAGAGGTGTTAGGCTCAATCAAGTATTTTCGGTAAAGAAACGACATAGCGTCAGTGGTAGAGTTTTACTAAGACTATACAACCTGGCAGACTCCATTGAAAGGTCCTTTCGATGTCCGAGCAATTTAAAAATTTGGCACATAAATCGCTTATATTATTCAATCAAACTAAAAATGATCATCACTGCTCTAGATGCAAAATACGTTTCAGGTCATAATTCGTGCATTTTACTTGGTTAATGGTGAAGCTATGACAAATGAAATTTTGCTTGGTGTTAATATTGATCACATCGCGACAGTGCGTCAGGCACGCGGTACACCTTACCCTGATCCGGTACAGGCTGCAATGGAAGCAGAAGAGGCTGGTGCTGATGGAATTACCCTACACATGCGCGAAGATTTGCGTCATATCCAAGCTCGAGATGTTCGATTAATTAAAGCCGTCTTGCAAACACGCATGAATTTGGAATTAGCAGTGACTGAAGCAATGCTTGATTTCGCGGAAGAAATTAAACCGGAGCATGCCTGTTTAGTGCCCGAAAAACGAGAAGAACTAACCACAGAAGGCGGATTGGATGTTATTGGGCATTACCAAAGCGTTGCCAATGCAGTAAAACGCTTAAAGACGATAGGAAGTGAAGTCTCTCTATTTATTGATCCTGATATGAAACAAATTGAGGCTGCTGCTGCGGTAGGAGCTCCAGTGATTGAAATTCATACTGGTTGTTATGCGGATGCTACGAATCCAACAGAACGGGCACACGAATTGCAACGAATAATTGAAGCAACAAAATACGCCGCTAGCCTCAATTTAATTGTTAATGCTGGTCATGGTTTAAATTATCATAATGTGAAACCAATTGCGGCTATTAAAGAATTACATGAACTTAACATTGGCCATGCCATTATCGCACGTGCTTTATTTAGTGGTTTGAAAGATGCGGTAAGACACATGCGTCAACTCATGTTGGAAGCGAGAAACTATGCCTAATACTGACGCAATCGTTATACGATTAACCGGAGACTCTGGAGACGGTGTGCAGCTCGTTGGTGAACAGCTAACGATTACGGCTGCACTGACAGGAAAAGATGTAAGAACACTTCCTGACTTTCCTGCAGAAATTAGAGCACCTGCTGGAACGGTTGCTGGGGTGTCTGGTTTTCAACTAGCGATGTCAGAACAAGCTATTTTTACTGCCGGGGAAACACTTGATGTGTTGGTGGCATTAAATCCAGCTGCCTTAAAAAATTCATTGCAACATTTAAACCCGGGTGGTTTGTTAATTGTTAACGAGGATAGTTTTCAGGAAAAGGATTGGCAAAAAGCAGGATTAACCAAAGACTTTCTTGATAATGCGGCTGAACATTATCAACTCGTTTCGCTACCACTTATCACCCAAACACTTCAGGCGGTTGCTGCACTAGATATGAATCATGCGCAAGCAAAGAAAGCTAAAAATTTCTATGTGTTGGGATTGGTACTGTGGCTATTTGATTTACCAACGGAAAGTTGTATTGAATTTATTAAGAAAAAATTTAAAGCAAACCCGCAAATTGCAAAAGCCAATGAGCTCACCTTGCTGGCAGGATTTAATTATGCAATGACGCTAGAGCTTGCAAGGCGGCAGTTTATGTTAGGGCAAGTCAGCCGTGACGATGGGGATTATCGACAAATAACAGGCGTTGAAGCATTGTCACTGGCGATTGCAACGATGGCTACCAGTACACAAACGCCAATGTTAGTTTCAGGTTATCCGATTACTCCTGCCTCTGCAATCTTACACGAATGTGCTCGTTTGGAAGATTATGGGGTGCAGTTACTCCAGGCGGAAGATGAAATTGCTGCAATTTGTGCGTGTATAGGGGCTGCCTATGCAGGTTGTCTTGCTCTTACGTGTACCTCAGGACCTGGTTTTGATTTAAAAAGTGAAAGTTTAGGACTTGCCGTAATGGCTGAGTTACCCCTGGTTTTAGTGGATGTACAACGAGCCGGGGCTTCAACCGGCTTGCCTACGAAAACAGGCCAAAGTGATCTTCGTCAAGCATTGTATGGTAGACACGGGGAAGCGCCTTTGCCGGTGTTTGCAGCCAAATCTCCTTCCGATTGTTTCAATACAATTTTAGAGGCATTTAACGTCGCAATTAAATATATGACGCCTGTTATTGTATTATTGGATGCCTACATTGCTAATGCTGCAGAGCCATGGAAAATACCTGGCCTCGAATCGTTGGAAATTCCAGCTATCCAATTCAATCGTTTTCCTAAGCCTTATCAAAGGGATGATGTGCTTTCTCGCAGTTGGAATGTTCCTGGCACTGAAGGATTTATCCATCAGTTAGGGGGGTTAGAGAAGCAAGGGGAAGAGGGGCGAGTGAGTTATGATGCGGAAAATCATCAGAAGATGGTTAAGCTAAGAGCGGATAAAATTGCGGGAATAGCACGCGAATACCCCAGTTTACAGCTTGAAGGGATTAAGAGCGCTGAAACAGTAGTGCTTGGTTGGGGAAGTACTTATGGCAGTTTGAAATCTGCTGTAAATCAATGCCGCGCCGATGGATTAGCACTGGCCTTTCTCCACTTACGCCATTTAAATCCTTTACCAAATGAGTTAGGTACCTTGCTGCGCCAATATAAGAACGTCTTGGTTGCAGAATTAAATTCAGGTCAGCTATGCCAGTTATTACGTGCTAATTATCTGGTTGATGCTAAATCAATAAATCAGTGCAATGGCCAGCCTTTCACAGTCAGTCATTTGGTTAACGCCATTAAATTGGAAATTAATCATGAATAACAGTTATAAACGTGAAGATTTTGCCAATTCCACAGAGGTTCGTTGGTGCCCTGGATGCGGGGATTATGCGATTTTGGCTGCTTTGCAGCGAGTGCTACCCGAGTTGGGGCTTCCTCCTGAAAAACATGTGTTTGTCTCAGGCATTGGGTGTGCAGGGCGATTGCCTTACTACATGAATACTTATGGTTTCCATACGATCCATGGCCGAGCAACTGCAGTGGCTACTGGACTTAAAGCCATGCGTGATGATTTAACGGTTTGGGTCATTACTGGTGATGGTGATGCGTTAAGTATTGGGGGTAATCATTTAATTCATTGTCTGCGAAGAAATGTTAATGTGAATATTTTGCTCTTTAATAATCAGGTGTATGGTTTAACTAAAGGACAATTTTCACCTACCTCACAAAAAGGGCAAATCACAAAAACCTCTCCTCAAGGAGTGAATAATGAGCCGATTAATCCATTAACTATAGCTTTGGCTTCCGGTGCAAGTTTTGTTGCTCGTGCTGTGGATAAGGATCCAGCGCATCTTGCAACTGTTCTTAAAAAAGCTTACGAGCATAAGGGTTGTTCTTTTGTTGAAATTTATCAAGATTGCAATATTTTTAATAACGGCGCCTTTGATGCATTTGCAGTTAAAACAAATCGTGCTGAACAAACCATTGCCTTAGCGGATGGGCAACCGCTGTTGTTTGGTGCGCAGCAGGAATGGTCTTTGACTTTGCAAGATGAAGTATTAATACGTAAAACTGCAGCAGAGGCTAGCTATCGCCATGATTCTAGTAGCTTTATTGCGGCAATGCGTCTTGCCCGACTTAATTTTCCTGAGTTCCCAGTACCTTTGGGGGTCTACTATCAGAAAGAGCGTGACATGTTTGCCTTGAATAAGCCCTTTAAAAAAACACGGATGGATTTACCAGAGCTGTTCCGTGCTAAAGCAAGTTGGCAACAAGGTGGGAAAAATTAATTATAAAAATTGTTTATGTTGACGGGTGCTTCCTGGAGCCGTTTTCTCTTGAAGTGCTTTGTTAACATCATCCATTTTCTTGATTCGCGATAACTCAGCTGGGGTAAAAGAAATGTTAGATGAAGGGATATCCAAATTGGCTTTTTTTAATAAGCCTCGCAATTCTTGAACACTATGGGGTTCGAATAAACCGAAAAAATTGCGTTTAATAGAGCACGTATCTCGAATAAGGGCGATAATTGCCTCTTGCTGTCCTTCATTGGGTTGAAACTTCGAGAGCCATTGGGAAATAGCGGTAAGTTTCTCAACTTTTGTATCGGAATTCATGTTAAACCAGGAGGCTCGCTCATTTTTCTTTTTTTGAATATTATTAATTAATGTATCGACAATAGATTTTATCGCAGGATTTGAAGGTGTAGTCACCATTTCTACTGGAATAGTCTCAGTTGTTTTTGCTGTAGTTAGAATAGTTGGGGCCGGAGGAGGTGAGTGAGCATCTGAATTCTCAACTCTTGTAGATAATTCAGTATCACCAATCTCTTCGAATAATTCGGATTGGTTATCTTGAATTTCCTGTAAAGTGTGTTCGCAAGCAATATAACCTTGTTTGGCAATGTTCTCTAAGGTTTGCCTGCAGTCATTCTCAAAATTTACCAACTTAAGGGAAGGGTCATCAGTTAACATCAATAAATGTTCGGCTGCTGCGTGAAATAGCGTTAAACTTGAAGCGAGTTTTGTTGCATCAGCCTCCCAACCCATCAACGTAGTTATATCGATGTTTTTTGACAACTTTTCTGCAACCAGTTTTACCATGTCATGGTAATGGTCGAAAAGAATAGGATTTTTTAAATAGGCACAAGCTTCCTCAAGATTGAGGATGCCATATTTTTTCGACGAAGGACTGTAACCTAATGATTGGAGTTGAGGAAATATATACCAAATCCAGTGAGTTGCTTTTTTTCCAGATGAGATTTCTTTATGCGCCCTCTCATAATTTAGCTTTTGAGCGTCGAGAAACCGACTGAGGTCAATTGTAGAAGTCTCAAATTTTTTCTTTGACATGGGTATCTCAATTTATACGAATATAAAGAGGTTAGCACAGCATTGTTAATGGAATATTACGTACTGAATGGTTTATGAATAAAGAATTAATGACTAGCCAACCAGCTCTTTATTTCTTTAATACTCTCGTTAATGACTCTTAATAATTGCTGATATAGCTTTTCCAAGAGTTCCCTTTGTCCGGTTTTCCAATATTGCTCTAGATGTTGACAGGCTATGTTTATTTTAACTGTTCCAACATAAACAGCACCGCCCTTAATCTTATGCGCAATTTGCTGTGTTTTACCCCAATCGTTCTCATCATGGGCTTTTTTCATCAGTTCCAGGTCATTAGGTAATGACTCATTAACCATAATAGTTAGCATTTCGGCTAACATAGCTTCACTTCCCGTGGTGTTAATTCCTTCTTCAGGATCCAGAATTGGAAACTCGGTTAAATTAAATAAATTTGCGTTTTCTTCGGATAGATTGGATGTGCGCGCGATTTCCTGTGTCATTTCTTCTTGTTTTCGTCCAGGGATGAATGTGGCAACGATATCAGCACAGTTTTTTGCTGTGAGTGGCTTATTAATTACTGCATTCATTCCTGCATCAATGCACCGCTTTTTATTCTCTTCACCCACATGTGCTGTGAGAGCGATAATCGGCGTATGGGTTTTTTTAGGCAACTCTTGTACACGAATAAGATGGGTGACCTCATAGCCATCTAAATCAGGTAAACCAATATCCATGAATATCAGGTCATAAGGGTTAGTTTTCCATTGTTCGATTGCTTTCTTTCCCGTCTCTGCAATATCAACATTACAGTTGAGACTGGTAAGTAGTGATGTGGCAATGGATTGGGCAATAGGGTTATCTTCAACCACAAGTACTTGATATTGTTTCTTTGAATCGTCGAGTTGAACAGATCTGATTTGTTCAGCATAAGTTGTTTGATAGGGAGCATCCAAGGCTTTTTCCAACTCCTCATCAACCCCTAAGTCATCATCAAGAAGCGGCTCCTGCAATGGAATAACACAAGTAAAGCGAGACCCTTTTCTGGGGGCGCTTTTGACATAAATTTCACCCTCTAACTCATCAATAAATTGTTTAACAACGGAAAGTCCCAAACCTGCTCCTTTATACAATCCTTGATAGGAGGGTGTAAGACGCTTAAATTGTAAATAAATTTCTTGTTGTTTATCTTGAGGAATGCCGATGCCAGAATCCTCAACGATTAACTTAATAATTAATTCCCGGTTGTTTCTTTTTGCCAAATGGGCAGAAAGTTTAACGAAACCGAAGTCTGTGAAGTTCAGGGCATTCGCAATGAGCTCAAGGATGATACGATGGACTCGGACTTTATCCCCAATGACATAGGCAGGAATGTTGGTATCAATATCGAGGCTTAAATCCAGATTTTTGTGTGCGGCTTTAGCACGGTTTAGCTTAATAATATTTTCCAATGTCTTATAAAGGCTAAATTTTTTCTTTAATTTAGGAATTTCGCCTGAACTTACACGAATAGCCTCCAAAACTTCGTCTAATAAGTCCAAAAGAGCATGGCTTGAGGCGATTAAATTTTCAGCATATTCCTTAATGTGCGGACTATCCGCTTCCATTTTAAGAATATCTGCAAAGCCTACAATTCCTGTGAGTGGCGTTCTGATATCATGTCGCATGTTTTCCAAAAATTCCGTTTTTGCAAGACTTGCAGCTTCTGCTTTTTGCCGGGCAGCAATTAAGTCTTGTTCTAAATTTTTCTGTTCGGTGATATCCATTGACGTACCGATAACGCCAACAATTTCCTTTTTTTCATTGTATAGAGGACTTTTTATAGTCAGTTCTGTGATAATCCGGCCGTCGGCTAATTTGGCTATTTCTTCTCTCTTGTAAGTTTTATTTTCGCGCATTACGTCTAAATCGAGATTACGCCAATCTTGAGCAAATTCCTTCCAACATAAATCAAAATCCGTTTTTCCAATGACATGCTCTGGGTGGTCAAAACCAGCCATATTGGCAACAGACTGATTGCATCCCATATAACGACCCTCTTTGTCTTTCCAGTATATGGCGCCCGGTAAAGTATTAATGATGGTATTGATATAAGCTTTCAACGCTTCGTTTTTTCTATCAATCAGCGTAAAAATGACTACATAGTTAGATCCTGTATAAGCTATGGATAGCATGTATTCATGGCTTAGGTTTTTGTCGTGAAATTCAGAGTGCTCAAATAACGTGGTCTTGGCCTTTTTGATTAAATCAGGAATGTCGTTTGCATCAAGACCCATATAGGTGAGAGCTTCGGTAAAAGGTTTCTTGGAGTAGATAGACAAGCCAGTGAAATAAGGCTGATTTGTTTTAAGAATAATTTGTTCAATCTTGTGCTGGGTATCGATAAAAAAAACGATTTTTTCAGTTTTTTGGAGAGATGAAAGAAAAAATAAGCTATCAAGTTTTTCATTAATTGCTTGACTAGATAGGGAGAGTGCATTATTTGCCATTAAAACTCCTTTGCTCATCATGATAGCGAGGTATCCAGTAATTTTTCAATGTAGCTAGCAACCTTTTCCATCGTGTTATGCTGATGGAATTCATGATAAGTCATATGCAAATGAAACGTTTCATTGATAGTTGCTAAAAAATAATACATCGATAATGAAGAGACTCCATGTGTCCAAAATTCCTCGGTAATCAAGGCATTATCACCCGTTATGTTAAGCCACATTTGTTTCAGCTGTGATAGAACAGAACCTTTATCTTGTTCATAAGTATAGGTTATCGGAAGAGATAGTTTCTTTTTATCCAATTTGCCATTGATTGTTTGAGGCCATTTTTCAACCCAAATGTAGATAGAAGGGTTTACCCAAGTCATCACATGTTTTTTGACGCTCATTTTTATATGATCAAAGCAAAATTTTTGTAGCCATGGACTAAAGGGTTCTCGGCAATGGGCATGGAATGAATCAATTTTCTCTTTCTCGATAGGTCTTATTAACGGTAGGGTACCGGACGTTGGAATTAATAGCATCTGCAAATAGTTTTGAGGGGCATTATGTTGGTATTGAATAAATGTCTCATATCCTTCGAAGTGACGATGTAGAAGCTCTTGTGCAATTTTTCGTTTTCTTTCATCCAGAGAGGGATTTGAGAGTCTTAGCAAATCATCGAGATAACCTCCTTTTTTAATTGCCAAGGTACTACAAAGATTATCAAGATAATCATAAGGAATGTTCTGAATTTTAATGGGTTTAGCCTCATGATTTTTCACAATGTCTGAAATCTCTTCGTGATTAAATTCGTTAAATGCCATAATTTGACAATCAACCTGACTTACTTCCTTTTCAATGTGCAGGATTACATCGTAGCGAAAATAATTCAGTTCATTGGAGTAAAGACCATGTTTGACATTAATGTCGACCCAACTTATGCGTTTAAACTGTTCTTTTAATGCATAAAAGAAAAGAGGGGACAGGGCAATTTCAGTCTCTCTTGATTTGTAATATAAATGAGAGGGACATATTTCGCTGTCCTCAGCATGATGACTAAAATGTTTAAGAGCAAGAAAGATATCTAACAGTTCAAGCGAACGTACATCACCAACAAATAATGTGCCCCCTGGTTTAACGGCTTTAATTAATTGTCTTAATGAATCAATGACTGATTTGATACTAGGCAAATATTGAATCACAGAATTAATAATGATGCAGCTATATAGATTTACTTCATGAATATTAATAATTGATTCTAGCTTGAAAGCAATTTTACTCAAATAAGCTTTGGGAGTGATTGATTTAACATAATCAATTGCATTTTGTGAAATTTCTACCAAAGTGACTTGTTGTGCCTTTGGCAAATAATCCAGGAGCAAACTACCGGTGCCACAACCCACTTCCAGGACCTGTGAGAGATCGGCATTTTGAATGTATCTTCGAATATTTTGATATGATTCTGCAAGTTCATCGGCTTCAAATGTATTGCCAGTAAATGAATTCTGCCAACCACAAGTGTTTATGACATCATGTTCAAACTCTTTAGCATGGGTATAGACTTCATCGTATATTTTTTCCATATAATACGAGGAATCTTCACTAATAATAGATGAACCGTGGGAAAATAAAGCTTCTTCATCAATTTCAACATAGGCTGCTAGTGTCTTGTAGTAATCATGATGCTCATGAATTTTTACCACTGCTTTTTTTACAAAGACTTCCCGCTCGATCGAGGCTTCAATTTCTCCAGCTTCAATACGAATACCCCCAAATTTTAATTGGTCATCTTTTCGTCCTACATAGCAGAGATCGTTGTCTATTTGTACGACTAAATCGCCTGTTGTATAAAAACGATCATTGCTAACTTCATCAGTAATAAATTTCGTATCGGTGAGCTCTTTGGCATTTAAATAGCCACGCGCAACACCTAGACCACCAATGTAAAGTTCCGCCTGATTAGAGTCTTCTTCATAAACAAGTTTAAGAGTAGTATTGGCAATAGGTTTTCCTAATGGTACTGATTCTGAAATAATGGGACTTTTTAAATGATGAATCATTGACCACATGCTGGTTTCGGTTGGACCGTAAACATTCCAAACGTTTCCTTTTTCATAGTCCAGTTTTATAGCAAGACTCGTTTTAAACTTTTCACCACCAACGAGAATTCGAGCCAAGCCATTATTGGCCCAGCCATTCTTTAATAAAATTTCCCAGGTAAGCGGTGTGGCTTGTATAAAACTAATATCAAAATTTGTAAGGAATTGTTTTATTTTTTTTCCATCAGCAACTACACCATGCTCTGTGAGCACAATCGGAGCACCAAGGGTTAATGGCATTAATAATTCAATTAAAGAAATATCAAATGTGTAATCGGTGAGTGCCAGGAATAAGTCATTGTTTGATAAAGCCAGAGTTTCAACTAATGAAGAAAAAAGATTCATCATGGATTGATGTTCAATTAACACACCCTTGGGCTTTCCTGTCGAGCCTGAGGTATACATCACATAAGCAAGATCATTATCACTATAGTCTGTAGAAAACTGAGTTTCTGTGTCAGTATAAAACTCCTCTGGCGTAACTCTTGTTATTCCCTCTGGTAACTTAAACTGGACGGGTATATCACAAAATAATAGTTTGGCTCTGGTTTCTTCTAAAATGTATTCAATACGATTGCAAGGAGAGGAGGGGCTGATTGGTAGAAATGCACAGCCTGCTTTTAATATCCCCACTATGGTAATAATAATATTCGGTGTTCTTTCTAATAACAAAGGAATAATTGTTTCCTTAGAAAGACCCAATTTGGAAATTTGCGTGGCTATACTATCTGACAACCGGTTCACAACCTTGTATGTGTATACTTCTTTTCCAAAGTAGATTGCTGGTTTATCTGAATAGTTTTTAACTGCTTGAGAAAATGTCTCAATAAAGTGAGGGTACATTATCCATTCCCATTGGTCGATTTTATTGTCATAATGGTAATTTTATCATCAGTTTGCATTTCTGTCCTTTTCTACTCAAGCAATAAGTATTTTGAGTTTATTAACAAAAAGTTATAAAAAGAATTGGAATAATATTAAACGTCAGGTAGATCGTCGTTTCCTACTTCCTCCCGCTTTGGGGAGATTCCTAGTGATTTGCTTTTTTACAGGAGCTGCTTGAATGTTTTTAGCAGGAAGACGATGATTGGGTTCAAAATTATCAATTTCTACTCGTTTAAGACGCTGATTAATAATTTTTTCAATATCTTGTAATTGTTTGTATTCATCGGCGCACACCAGTGATACAGCCATTCCATTATGTCCTGCTCGACCCGTACGGCCTATGCGATGCACATAATCATGAGCAACTTGAGGTAAATCAAAGTTAACTACCAAGGGTAGTTGTTCAATATCAATTCCTCTTGCAGCAATATCCGTGGCAACTAAAATTCGTATTTTTCCTGCTTTAAAGTCATTGAGTGCCTTAACGCGTTGAGTTTGACTTTTATTCCCATGTATTGCTAAAGCAGAAACATTAACTGCAGTGAGCCCTTTAACAAGTTTATTCGCTCCATGTTTGGTGCGGGAGAACACGAGGGCTTGTTGCCAGTTTTGATGGTGAATCAAATGACACAGCAACGCGGTTTTTTGTGATTTATCGACAGGATGTACGACCTGGTCTACTTTAACTGCTGTTGCATTGGGAGCAGCCACTGAAACCTCAACTGGATTTGTAAGAAACTGTTTTGCTAAATTTCGAATTTCATCTGAGAATGTCGCTGAAAATAATAAATTTTGTCGTGAACGGGGTAAAAACGAAATTATTCGTTTGATGTCATGAATAAAGCCCATGTCCAACATGCGATCGGCTTCGTCTAAAATCAATGTTTTTATTTCATGAAAACGAATGGCATTTTGTTTGTAAAGATCGAGTAACCGCCCCGGAGTAGCTACAAGAACTTCAATGCCTCCTCGTAATGCCATCATCTGTGGATTGATTTTCACACCTCCATAAACGACAGTAGAACGAAGCTTCAAATATTGACTGTACTGAGTCACATTCTCATAGACTTGTAATGCCAACTCTCGAGTGGGGGCTAGAATTAAAGCCAAAGCATGATTCGCTTTTGCTTTTGGCATTTCACTGAGACGCTGTAACAATGGTAGGGTAAACGCTGCTGTTTTGCCGGTACCAGTTTGGGCGGCAGCTAACAAATCAACGCCTTTTAAAATTTGGGGAATAGCTTTGCATTGTATCGGCGATGGGTTTTTATACCCTTGCTCATTTACAGCTTGTAACAAAGGCTTAATTAGATTTAAATTTTCAAAATTCATGGTGATACCTCTTCTTCAATCCGTGGTTTAACCACGAAGGTTTCATATTCTCAGTTATGGAAGTTGATACTCACTTGAATAGGAAAGAGGTAGTTTAAAAAATTCTTGCGTGCTCAATCGTTTAATAGAAAGTAAATATCTAAATTTCTCGGAAGATTTTCAATAATATCTTTACGAGGAGTATATTTTCTCAAAATTATGGAATAAGTTCAACTTGTGAACTTGTAGCTCTTTATTTTTCCTTGGAAAATTGATCTTAAAAATAATGCTAGTCAAGACTTTTTATTTAAAATTATTTTATATAGAATATCCTTCCGAATTAGTCTTTGTTGAAAATCCTTCTTTGTGGATATCTTTTTTGTTCCGATCCCCCTTTTTAAATGACTTACTTCATTAATTCCTAGAAAACCGTTATTTTAACGGGCGTGAAAAAAAGGAAACCCTAAAAACTTATCCCCAGAATTTGTGGATAAGTCTGTGAAAAGATCGTTTAAATCCTAAAAAATGTTCAACGTCAAGCCTAATCTTAATCTTCGTTGAAACTTGTAATCCACCATTCCTGAGAAGAGTCTGCAGTTTTCGGTACAGGTTCGATAGTAATTTTTTGTGTTAAGGGAGGTTGAAAGGGACCAGAGGCAGTGGCCCATTGATAGGTTATTAAAAATTCACAGGATGTTTTTGTTTGTGCCATTTTCTTTATGGCATAAGAAGTAATCCAGGGGCTTGAAGTTCCTGAAACCCAGTAAGGCCAGTTATTTTTAAATTCAGATTTTAATGAGTCAGAAAATAACATAAATTGAACAGCGCCGTTTCGTTCTTTATTTGCTTTGGCAAATAGTGCAGCAACTTCTTCAGGATCTTTAGGGGCCAGAGCTTTTTCCAACATTAAAATACGAGCCGCATCTGACTCAGATTGCGAAATTGTTTCGGTCATACCATAAGCAGAGAAAGATAAAAAGAAAACCAAGCCAATCAAAGTAGAATTTAAATGTGAAAATTTCATATTCTTAATAGTCGATTAGATTGTTCTCAGCTTATCTTCTTCCACCCAATAAATCTATGTATGGGTAGATATACCCATTTTGTATAAAACAAATACAGTTTAAAATTGTGCATTTATTGACCTATTTGCTTGGTAGCTTTATCAAGTACCCATCTAAAAGGAAAAATATGCATATCTATCAATTCGTTCAAAGATTTAATCAGATTATCGATGATTTAAATAAGGAACTTCAAACTTCCCCTGAAATTATCAGGGATATACTGGGTTTTAGAGATAATTTAACTGAGATATACAGTAAGCGTAATGCATTTTCACAGGCCCAGTATTGGCTTTTACAAAGGATTAACCAGTCTTTTCCAATAGAGCTTCATTTTACTGAAGAACAACATTATTTTAAAAATCAACTTATCGAGGTTATCAATACGAAGTGGCAATGTATTATTGAAATCATTGATACATTAATTTCTGGTGATTTTACTAATGAATATATCGAGTATTATCTGGATGTAATTGCCGAAGAAACCAAAACTGTACCCTATATTTATCAGGATCCTGGAGCTGATGCGCAGAATATCCGTGATGATCAGTCGTCATTAGCCTCGGTAAATGAGAATGCCCTAGATAAAAATCAAGAGATAGATTTTGCAACACCCATCGATACCAGTAGTGTCATGACAAAATATACTCTTGAGGAATCTGAGAGACGAATGAAAATGAGGCACGACATTACAGGAAAAGCAACCCCTCTTTTTTTTAAATCAACGAACAACGAGGCCTATTCCAACGATCCTATGATGTGTGTATTCAAGGTTTAAAAAAAATCCCGGCAAACTCACCGGGATCAAGTTGAGGAGATGATTAATCACGACCAGAAAAAGCACTTAGCAGATTAAGCAGACTGACAAAAAGATTATAAATTGATACAAATAAAGAAACGGTTGCTGAAATGTAATTGGTTTCACCGCCGTGAATAATTTCACTGGTTTGGAATAAAATTAAACCGGAGGAAATCAGTACAAAAGCAGCTGATATAACCAATTGTAAGGCTGGTATTTGAAAGAAAATACCTGCAATCATAGCTAACAGGGCAACCATGACACCCACAAAAAGAAAACCGCCTAAATAACTAAAATCTTTTCTGGTTGTTAATGCGTAGCCTGATAAACCAAAGAAAATTATCCCCGTACCCCCCAAGGCTGTACCAATTAATTGGTGGCCATTTGAGAAATTGGAGACATAAAAATTAAGAATTGGGCCTAAGGTGTAACCTAAAAAGCCTGTAAAGGCAAAAACAGCAATTAAGCCTAGAGCACTATTTCTTAAGGCGTGAGTTAAAAACATTAAACCATAAACCCCCACAATCATTAACAGAGGATTAAGTGGTTTGGCGTTCACGGCAAATGCTGTGTAGGCTGTCAAAGCACTAAATAAAAAGGTCATTCCGAGTAAGAGGTAGGTATTGCGTAAAACTTTGTTCGTCGCAAGTACCGCTTCACTTCGTTGCCCTAACAAGGTAACGTCATTTCTGTTCATTGCAAATAGCTCCAATTGTTTATACTGCTAGTTTAGCATATATATAGGCGTGTTGCTGCCTTTTCAAGTCTATAGAGATGCAGGTTAACTAGCAAGATTGTTCTATTTTTTTGGCACTCATGCTTTCTGGAAATTGGGACCTTCTTGCTTATATAGAAAAGCAAAAAATTATATCTAATTAAGGCATTGAAACCTTATAAATTAATCGCAGATAATGAGCTAATTACCTCCTTAATTGGAATCAATATGCCAAAAGTTGCAGCTGTGCAAATGACTTCATCAGTTTCGGTAGCTGATAATTTGAAACAAGTACAAAATTTTTTTGCGAGAGCCCACGATGAACAAGTGGATTTATTGGTTTTACCTGAAAATTTTGCCTTTATGGGCAAACAGGAAACCGATAAATTACACAAAGCAGAAAAATATGGCTCAGGGGAAATCCAGGAGCATCTAAGTCGCTGGGCCAAGACGTATAATTTGTGGGTTATTGCTGGTACAGTCCCTTTAAAAGGACTTAAAGAGAGGGCTAAATCAAGTTGTTTAGTATTCGATGATAAAGGAATGTGTGCAGCCCGCTATGATAAAATTCATTTATTTGATGTGCGTGTTTCTGAACAGGAAGCCCACCAGGAATCATCTACAATAGAAAGAGGGGATGAGATTGTTGTGGTTGATACTCCGGTTGGTCGAGTAGGTCTATCAGTTTGCTATGATTTGCGTTTCCCAGAATTATATCGACAATTAGTATTAAGAGGCGCTGAATTGTTCACAGTCCCGTCGGCATTTACAGCGGTTACCGGCGCCGCTCATTGGGAGGCCCTCTTACGAGCGCGGGCCATCGAGAATTTATGTTATGTGATTGCTCCAAATCAGGGCGGTGAACATGAAAATGGACGTCACACTTACGGACATAGCATGATAATTGAACCTTGGGGGAAGGTTATTGCGGAACAAAAAGCAGGTACAGGTATGATTACAGCAGAAGTTGATTTACAAAGACTACAGCAATTAAGACGACAATTTCCTAGCAATGATCATCATGTGCTTAATTAATGAACTAACAGTTTAGCAAAAGGTAATATTATGACTCAGGCACTAGCACTTGCCAAAGATTTACTACTAAAACCTGCATCGTTAGATGAATCAACGTTAGAGAGGTTGATTCGCTCCATGATGAGCCATCATGTTGATGATGCCGATCTTTATTTCCAGAGCACGAGTTATGAATCGTGGTATCTGGAAGATTCCGAAGTAAAAAGTGGCAGTTACTCTATTGATAGAGGAGTAGGTATTCGCGCAGTGAGTGGGGATAAAACTGGTTATGCATATTGCGATGACATCTTATTGCCAGCCATGCAACGAGCAGCTGACGCTGCGCGCTCCATTGCTTTTACCGGAGCGAAAGTAGCACAAGCAATTCAAGTAGGAGGAAAACCTGTTGCTCGCTACGCTCCACTTAACCCTATTGAGGGAATGTCTAAACAGGAAAAAATAGCCTTGCTGGAAGCCATTGATAAAGAAGCAAGACGCCTCGACTCTCGTGTTATTCAAGTGAATGCTTCTCTAAGTGGTTGTTATGAAGTAGTCATGGTTGCAGGCCTTAACGGTCAAATGATGGCTGATATTAGACCATTAGTCAGTATCCATGTCAGTGTGATTGTTGAAGACAAAAACGGACGTCGAGAGTCCGCCCGTTCAGGAGGCGGAGGACGTGTTGCCTATTCTTATTTTCTTGAAAAAGAAAGAGCGATGGAGTATGCCCGTGAGGCAGTTCGTGAAGCCTTAATTAATCTTGAGGCAGAGGATGCACCAGCTGGAACCATGCCTGTGGTTTTAGGTTCAGGCTGGCCTGGCGTTTTGTTACATGAAGCTGTAGGACATGGGTTAGAAGGGGATTTTAACCGCAAAGGACTGTCGGCATTTTCCGGGCTCATGGGACAACAAGTTGCCGCGAAAGGAGTAACCATAGTTGACGATGGGACGTTAAAAGATAGACGTGGTTCACTGACTATTGATGATGAAGGAACGCCTGCTCAGTGTACGACTTTAATTGAAGATGGCGTTTTAGTGAATTACATGCAGGATAAATTGAATGCCAAATTAATGGGAATGAAACCCACAGGAAATTGTCGTCGAGAATCGTATGCACATTTGCCGATGCCGCGAATGACAAATACATATATGCTCGCTGGTAAGTATCATCCTGATGAAATTATTCGTTCAGTAAAACGTGGATTATATGCTGTCAACTTCGGCGGAGGACAAGTTGATATTACTTCAGGTCAATTTGTATTTTCAGCCAGCGAAGCCTATTTAATCGAGGATGGAAAGATCACCAAGCCGGTTAAGGGAGCTACTCTTATTGGTAATGGACCTGAGGTTATGAAAAAGGTTAGCATGATTGGCAATGATCTTTCATTGGATGGTGGTATTGGCGTTTGCGGCAAAGACGGGCAGTCAGTGCCAGTCGGTGTTGGCCAACCCACGCTAAAAATTGATGCCTTGACGATTGGTGGAACTCGATAGTTAAATCTTAATCAGTTTCTTTCCAACGTTTAACGACATCGGTATCAATATCGAATAAATCTAAAGTTCGTCCTATGCTGTGAGTGACGATATCATCGATTGTTTGAGGCTGATTATAGAACGCAGGAACTGGGGGGGCAACGATTGCTCCCATTTCCGTCACTTTTTTCATATTTTCAATGTGCCCTAAATGCAGTGGTGTTTCACGGACCAATAATACCAATCGGCGACGTTCCTTTAATACGACATCTGCGGCTCTGGTTAATAAATTCGAGGTAGTACCGCAAGCAATGCTGGCTAAAGTCCGCATTGAGCAAGGCGCAATAATCATCCCTGAGGTTTTAAATGAACCGCTGGCAAGAGGAGCCGCAATATCGTTAATGGAGTAGCAAACATCAGCTAAAGCAGCCAATTCACTAGCGGACAAATTGGTTTCAAACGCGCGAGTTTGTTGGGCGGCTTTGGAAATAACTAGATGAGTTTCATAGTCGGTTTTTGCTAATAATTCTAAAAGGCGAATCCCATAAATAATTCCTGATGATCCTGAAATTCCTATAATGATACGTTTTTTACTCATGGGTTGATGCCTTATTACGATTGTTATGTCAATTATACCTCTAGTAATCCCAGAAATAATCAATGGATATTAAATTAAGAGCATCAATGATTTAAACAATGATAAATTCAGGTTACTTTTAGCTTAGAGTTTTGGGTAAACAGAGCTCACGCAGAGTGTGAGCTCATTAGTCAATACAGAATAATTGAACTATGATAGATGGAAATTAGTCCGTAAAGAGCCAGAGGAAAAATTTTCACCAAAGTCTTCTTTGCTTTCATTTTCTAATCCCTTCTTTAGATTACTGTAATTTTTATATTCAAAAATTGTGCCTGTTTTAGAACGGATCTATCTTGATACTGCAAATTACAGTGGAATGAATGATTTTTTGTGTGGATATGAATTGGCATAACAAGTGCTAGTGTAAATTATAAAACATTAACTATCTTGGCTATAAATGCGTTCCAGCTTCATTTAATTGTGGAGTGTTTGATTTGAATACTATCATTATCAATATAATTAACAGGAAAACGAGCCATGACAATGCAACCCCAAAAAACATTAAATCAAATTTTATTGGAGAAGGAAAAGAAGCTCCATGACAAAGTTTACCTAAGACAACCTCGCGATGGAAAATGGTATGAATATACCTGGGGGATGGTAGTTCACCAGGCAAAACAGGTAGCGAAATTGTTGCAGGATCTTGGGCTTAAACAAGGTGATCGTGTTGCTATTTTTTCAAAGAATTGTGCGGAGTGGTTTATTACTGATTTTGGAATAAGTTTAGCCGGCATGGTGAATGTGCCTTTATTTGCAAATCAACATAAAGACAGCATCAACTATGTACTTGAACATGCTGAAATCAAACTCGTATTTGTTGGAAAACTGGATGATGCGCAACGTGTCCGCAGTTATATTCCCGATGGATTGCCTACGGTAAATTTTGATTATCACGATAATTTAAATTGCTCATATCGCTGGCAGGACCTTTTAAAGAAAGAACCATCTCAAGACATTATTGCGGAACCTTCGCCTGATAATCTGTACACGATTATTTATTCCTCAGGTACTTCAGGCCAACCCAAAGGTGCTGTATATACTCATGGAATCATTGCAAATTACCTTCAATTATTTCCACAAGATATCAAGCGAATAAGAGTAGCTGATATGTACCATTTAATGTCTTACTTACCCTTAGCACATGTTTATGAGCGGTCAGCCATACAGCTTGGAAGTTTGGTCATTCCTTGCGATGTATCATTTGTTGAGAGTCTTGAGAAATTTGCAGACAATTTGCAGGAAGTCCAACCCACCTTTTTTACGGCTGTCCCACGCATCTGGGGAGTATTTCAGCAAAAAATTGAGCTTAAACTCCCCCCTAAAAAAATGGATTTTTTGCTCAAATTACCTCTAATTTCCAATTTAATTAAAAGGAAAATTAAACGTCATCTGGGTTTAGGACGGTGTACTAATTGTTTTTCCGGCGCATCACATCTCCCTGTTTCCATTCTTGAGTTCTTCGATAAGCTTGATATTAAAATTCAAGAAGGATATGGACAAACAGAAAATCTGGCTTATGCAACTTTTTCTTTACTCGGTAAGCGTCGTCCAGGCTATGTAGGTACTCCAAGGCTTCAAGTCGAATTGAAGCTCGCTGAAGAGGGTGAATTAATGATTAAATCGCCTTGTTTAATGAAAGAGTATTACAAAGACGAAGCTGCAACAAAGACTGCTTTAACATCCGATGGTTGGTTACATACGGGTGATGTTGCTGAGCTCGATGAGCAAAATAATGTGAAAATAATAGGGCGGATTTCTGAAAACTTTAAGAATCAGAAAGGAGAGTTTATCATTCCAGCACCGATTGAGAAGCGGTTTGCAGCGAATACTGTAATTGAACAATTATGCATTGTAGGCAGAGAATTACCTAATAATGTCTTGGTGGTTACTTTAAGTGAATCTGGTCGCAAACAAAATAAAGAGAATATTAAACAGGCCTTGCAAGAAAGCTTACATAAAGTAAACAGTGAACTTGCCAATTATGAAAAAATTAGTCATGTTATTGTCTTAAAAGAAAGCTGGACTCCTGAAAACGGAATTTTAACACCCACTCTCAAAGTCAAACGACGCATGGTTGAGTCTAATTATAGTGATGTTATCAAAGGCGCAATTACTCAGTCTAATTCTATAGTTTGGGCATAAATGAAAATCCAAATAAAAAAGACTGCTCATGCAGTCTTTTTTATTTAAGGGGTTAACCTATTTCATTTTGAACTGTTCTGAGTACTTATTCGCTAAATCTTTAGCTTGTTGTAATTGCTCAGGGGTTAATGTTTTTTCCAGGTCGTCACGAGATTTGCTTGAATCGGTAAAACCATTAGTCACTGCAACACTAAACCAAGCATAGGCTTCTACAGGATTAGCGGAGACGCCTATACCATCTCGATAAAAAACTCCCATTTTATTTTGTGCACGACCATATCCTTGTTCGGCTGATTTGCGTATCCAGCTAACCGCTTGCTCTAGATTTTTTGTAACCCCATCGCCGTACAAGTACATGTCACCAATATTGAATTGGGCATTAGGATTGCCTTGATCGGCACTTTTTTGATACCAGTAGGCTGCTTTTTGTAAATCCGCAGTTCCAGCTTTTCCAGTATCATAAAAATAACCAACCTCTAGTTGGGATTTCGCATGTCCCTTATCAGCTGCTTGTTGGAAATATTCGAAAGCCTTTGCTTCATCTTTGGGAACACCTTCTCCATATTTATTCAGGAGACCAAGGTTATATAAAGCGCCTGGATTGCCAAGATCGGCTGCTTTTTTATACCAGGTAATGGCCTCATTGATGTCTTTAGGAACTCCAGTTCCTGTGTCATACATAAAGCCAATGGATAATGCGGCTTCCGAGTTACCTTGTGCTGCCGCTTTTTTATACCAGGACATGGCTGTTTCGTAATTTTGTGGAACGCCAGTAGCATGATCATACATGTACCCCAAAGCATATTGGGCATCTGAATTATTCTGCGCAGCAGCTTTTTCGTACCATTGAAGTGCTTTACTGTAGCCATCTGGTGTTTCTTGATACCAATAAAAACCTGCTAACAGCACCTGAGCATCAACATTCCCCTGATTGGCTGACGCTAAGAGTAATTGCTCTGTTTTATCAGGATTATAGGTAACCCCCTGACCGTAGTAATACATTCTTCCTAGTAAATATTGAGCTTTAGGATCTCCCTTCGATGCTTCATCAGAAAGGAGGATGAATGCCTTCTCATAGCGCTGCTCATTGTAAGCTGCTTCACCTTCTTGAGTGGTGGCATATACTGAATTTAGTAATAGGGTACTGATTGCAACTGATAAAATATATTTTTTCATGTCCATGGTAGAAACCTTATACTAAATGTCCTCGTTTATAGTATATATGCAAGTTAAATTTTTGCGCGTTTAGAAGTTTAATATTGAATTCGGGGCTTAAATTTAATCCTCTATATAAATTATTCCCTATTTTTCATCACCATAACAGTGTTTTTAATAAAAATTTTACTGACCTATCAACCGACTTAAAATCTATTCTTCAATCTTGGTGTGTATTTTTAACTATATTTAAATCATGGGAAGCGCAAGCTAAGGATAGAAGTATGCCTAAGATAACTGCTGATAACATGCGTGATTATTATGATTTTAAAGCTGCCAAGGAAGGCGGAGCAGTTACAGTCTTAATTGGTAAGAAAAAATCAACAGATGATGATCCTACCCATCCTGAGTCGATTGTTTTTAAACAAGGATTAGGAGCTGCGGCGGATTTAAATGCTTCCTTAAGGCTACAAGGGAAGGCTCCCGGATTTTTGCCGGTTATTGCTTCTGGTGATGATTATTTTATCCGGGAGGCTTATCCTGAAAAAATTGCAACCAAATGGTCACAATTAACAGGGCAGGCAAAGAGTTTAATCAGTCAAGCAATGACATTATCACTCGCCATGCTTGATGCGGGCGTTGTCGATAGGGATCGCAGCATTACTAAGGGAACAGGAGATAACCTTACTGCAAGAAATTTGGTAATGAGTGACAGACTCTATTTTTTTGATTTCGAACCTGAGCGCATTATTGATTGGGGAAGTGAGTTATCGGTTGAAGATATTGAGGCGATTGAATTATGGAAAAGCACTCACGAAAATCTCATTAAAGGTTTGGCAACTAATCTGGGATTCGCTGGGCAGGTTGAAACACTACTAATAGGATTTCGCGGTGCTGCTGAAAAAGTTATTAGTACAAAAGGGGAGAGGGCATTAAAAATATGGCATGGATTGCTTGCTCCTGTTGCTGATAGTGCTAGTGAATACCAACCTCCAGTGCATTTAGTCAATACAGGAGAGTCTACTCCGATGCCTTCTGTTTCATCCTCATCAAGGCATGTTCACGAACCCCCAGTATCAGCACTCACAGTGGACACCGTCTTTAAATTAATGAAGGATTATCATACTGCAACTACTAAGTCGGCATTTTTTCTGCCAAATGAACGAGAGACCATTGAAAAAATGGCCAGAGCAATTCATGTGGTAAACAATCGTCAAGGCTCCTCTTATGAGACGTTGGAAGCCATGATTAACAGGGATAAGGATCTTGGGTTTAGGAAAACTGCTCATTCATTATTGGATAATGCAAGAGAGTACTTAATTAAAGCCTATGAAGTACAGTTGCACGACAAAGATGAACTGTGGGCCAAACCAAGAGGCCCTTGGGGACATTGATAGTCGCCCGAATGAAGCTTCTTAGGGTAAGAGTTTTTGGGTAAGTGCTTGCGCTATTGCCATGATATTCTCAATGTTCATACCTAGCTCCTTGGTATTTAGTTGCTTTTTTATCTCTTCCCACCGCGCATCGGAGCGAACAGATTCCAGAAAGTCGTGTCCAAGCCAGGTAAGGCGAATTAAATGAAAACCGTGAGGGGAACCTCCAGGTGTTTTATGAATCTTGCCATGAATTAATCCTGCTTCTTCCATAATTTCTAAATGATAAGAGATTTGAGGGTGTTCATTATTTGGAAAGCTGTCTAATGTTAAAAGCGCATTCGGTTCGAGTTCCTCTACTCGTAAGAGGATGTTTCTAATCATATCCCAGTTACGTTTCATATAAATGGCCTTAATAAACCTATTACATAGCCTATAGCAATTCTGGAAGACATTGCAAAAAAAAACCAATTATCGTAAAATGCGCAAAATGAACAAATCTGAGTCAGTCTTATTTGATAAGTTCATCGCTACTGAGGAGTCCTATGTCCTACTTACTGCCTATTAATCTCAATCATTATAAAAAGAAGATCAAAGATAGAACTACATTTCTAATTGATTCTTCTTCACAAGAAATCCCAGATGATCCTCTTTTTAGCTGCTATGAAGATTCTGAAGAAATTCGCTTAATTTCAAAAGAAACACTTGAGACATTTCAAAAGAATTTAGATGAAGTGCGGAAACTCATTCAACGGCATGGTAGTGATGGGAGTCAGATCAGTATCGCATTAGAAGCATTGGGAGAAAGTGATGATTTATCCCTCTTGCAACAAAAATACAAAGAAATATTATTAAAAAAAACAGGACAGAATATAATGGCGATACGACAATTCTGTCTATTTATGGATGTTTTGGTATTTTCGGCGCGCACTACTCCTTATTTTTTTGATACCATATTTTCTCAAAATTCCCCAGTTCTACACGATGAAATAATAGAGATTGTTATTCTAGCAAACCAAACTCCCACACATTATATGAGTTTGAGCGATTTTTTAACTCTTCTGCAAATTCATCAAGAGAGTCTAATCCAAGAAAACAGAAAAAAATTATTACATAACGGAGAAGCCTTAGGTGAAACCACCGTGGTTTGTCCTTACACCAGGAAAAAAATCTCTGTTTCTGCATCATTAGAAACTGCTGATGTTGCAAAAGATTTTTTAGCTATTTTTGTTGCTCTTTATACTTTGGCTGACTTACCGTTTAGTGAGCTTAAGGCGCATGAGTCCAAAGATTATTTGTATCAAGCCCAAGAAACTCTTTTGCGTTATTTAAAAAATCCAACGGTTTTTACTTTCACTGAAACTCAACGCAAATTTTTGGATGAGTTGGGTATTAATGACGTTAAAAATCAGCTTAATCAATTAGCTGTTCATAATCGTTTAAACTGTCAGCCAGTGTACAATCGATATAATCACTTATGGGAAAATCAAGCAAACGAAGAGACTACGATTGAAGAGAATGCCTTAAAGTTGCTTATCGATTACAACAAACAGAACTGGATTTTGCCTTCAGTTGGATTATTTTTCACCGGACACTGGCGTCGTCATCACTATGGAATAGTTGCTAAAGCGATTGAGCGTCTGCAAAGAGGCGATGATCTTCAGTCAACATTAGAAGAGTTGGAAACAGCTGCTCGAATACATCCTCAATTTAATGAGGAAGGGTCCTTAATCAACAGGCTTAATTGTATTCGCTATCATTATCAAGAAAAGGCTGCTTTTGCTGCATCTATGGAAGATGAAGTGCCCTCTTTAAACACCTTTGGAGGCTCGTAATTGATACGGCTAATTAGCGCCGTGCCCAAAGCACGGCGTGTTAGAACTTAGATAGTTATGTTTAATAGTTTTTGAGCTTCTCGAACCGTCTCATCACTAAATTTTTCTGAATCTCTATCTGCAAATAAACTGACTAGTTTAAGCAAAGAAGCAGTCTTAGCAATTTTCTCTTTTGAACCACGTATAGCCACTAATTGCTCAGGATTTGCTTGATCACTGTACAAACTAAACTTGCTGATGCCCACATATTCAGTTTTATAGTCTGTTTCTTTGGTGATAGCTGCGTAACTGCTGTCGCGATTTTTAGCTTGTTTTCTAAGAAGCTTCACTTGTTGTAATTCGCTGACATTGGCTACTAAAGTTTCTTGGCCTCTATGTTCAAAAGCATAAACAGCAGTTTCGCGAAAGTGATTCATTGAATCAATGACAGGAGAAAGAATGTGAACAGGGATGTCAATTAAAGATTTAACCAAGCTTATTGCTATTCCTATTGTGCCAAAAACTAAACCCACAAGCCCTTTCAATAGGAAGCGTGTTATACCGATAAATGAAAAAGGATTAGGACCTCTTGCTGCTCCTACTTCCAATAGGCGATTTACTAATAGATGGAGAAATTGCCATGCTCCTAGAACGACAGAGACTGGATTTAACAGTGTGTAAATAATAAAACGACCTGCTGTTTTTTGTAGGGATATTTCACCTTGGGCATTCCTTTCTAGAAGGCCCTTAATAATTGGAAAACGCAAAAATATACTTTTAAAATCAATTTTTAAATTTTTAGAATAAGAAATTCCAGGGTTTTTAAATTCATTAGTAACATTCGCTAAGAATTCATAATAGATAAATGAAGGGCTAAAATAGTTTCGTAGATAGGCTTTTTGAACGTTCTGCGTAAACGATATATTTAAAAAGAGTGGCGAAGACTTCGAGGCTGACTCATCAATTATTTGTGATAATATTTTGGAGTGCTGTTCCAGTTTTTCGTAAAGCTGTTGGCTAACTTTATAGGCATTTGTGCCAGGGATAAAGCGCAAGAGACTTCCTAAACCTAGATACTGTTTTGTGCAAAGCGTATAGACCTCAAAAATATCGTCTAACTGCTCAAGGTGAATCTTGTCATTATCTCGTGAAAAAGCTCGAGACACTGACTTAAAGCGTCGGTACATAAGACCCGGCGAAATATAAAAAGCCATAAATTGCCCTCTATTGTTAAAGGGTTTTAATTTTACACATTGACCCAAATAAATGCAATGCGTTAATTGATAACATAACTGCTGTGAATTACCATTCCATTTCTTTATTCGCTAATTTAATCAGCAAGGATTGAATTTCATGAATACGCTCTTCAGCAGAAGTATTATCTAACGTAAATCTCAGGCGAGTAGGACCATCAAGCTGATAACGTTTGGCATGGACTTGGATAAGATTGATTAAAACGGCTGGATCAATTACCGGTTGTTCACTAAATTCAAGTTTCCCTTGCTGTTGTGCGGCATTAATTTTATTAATCCCTAATTTTGTAGCTAACAGCTTAAGTTCGGTAACGAGTAAAAGATTTTTGGCAGGTTTTGGTAGTAAACCGAATCGGTCAATCATCTCTACCTGTAAATCGCGCAATTGCTGCTTATCTTTAGCATTCGCCAAACGCTTATACATAATCAAACGAGTATGTATATCAGCAATATAGTCATCAGGGAGGATGGCACTTATACGCAAATCGATCTCAGGACCTTGTTGCATGGGGGTTGCCAATTCGGGTGTTTTGCCCGCCTTTAAATCATTCACCGCTTTATCAAGCATTTCCATAAATAAACTGAAGCCGATAGCTTGCATGTTACCACTTTGATCTTCGCCTAAGAGCTCACCAGCCCCCCGAATTTCCAGATCATGCGTAGCAAGTGTGAATCCTGCACCTAAGTCTTCCAAAGAAACAATAGCTTCAAGACGTTTTACTGCGTCAGAAGTTAATAACTTTTCATTAGGGGTTAATAAATAGGCATAGGCTTGATGATGTGAGCGACCTACACGACCACGTAATTGGTGAAGTTGTGCTAAGCCAAATTTATCTGCTCTATCAATAATAATAGTATTTGCCGTGGGGATATCGATTCCTGTCTCAATAATCGTTGTGCAAACGAGCACATTGAAACGATGGTGATAAAAATCAGACATAATCCGCTCTAATTCTCGCTCTCTCATCTGACCATGAGCACCGCGAACTTTAGCTTCTGGTACCAGGGTTTGTAAATCCTGGCAAACCCGCTCGAGGGTTTGCACATTATTATGAAGAAAATAAACCTGGCCGCCGCGCAAAATTTCACGCAGTATTGCTTCGCGTAAAATGTAATCACTTTTTTCTTGCCAGAACGTTTTAATCGCCAATCTTTTTGCTGGCGGGGTCGCAATTAGAGAGATATCGCGTATACCAGCCATGGCCATATTTAATGTTCTGGGAATCGGGGTTGCTGTCATTGATAAAATATCAATATGGGTACGTAATGATTTAATATGTTCTTTTTGTTTAACGCCAAAACGATGTTCTTCATCGATAATAAGCAAGCCTAAATTCTTAAAATTAGTCTCTTGAGAGAACAATTTATGAGTACCAATGACAATATCGACTTGCCCACTTTTAAGTGACTCAATCACTTTTTCTGATTCTTTACTACTACGAAAACGTGAGAGTAATTCGATATTTACGGGGAAATCTGCAAAACGATCCCTGAATGTTTCAAAATGCTGGGCAGCGAGTAAAGTAGTAGGCACTAACACGCAAACTTGCTTTCCATTTTGTACGGCAATAAATGCTGCTCGCATGGCAACTTCGGTTTTTCCAAAACCAACATCACCGCAGATAAGTCTATCCATGGGACGGGAAGATTCCATATCTTTAACAATTTGCTCAATGGCGCGTAACTGATCGGTTGTTTCTGTAAATGGAAAGCCGCTGGCAAAGCGTTTATACTCGTTTTGCGGGAATTGATAAACATGTCCAGGTTTAGCTTCACGCTTGGCATAAACCTCAAGCAATTGTACAGCCACATCATGAATTTTTTCCGCCGCTTTCTTTTTCTCTTTACTCCATTGGTCAGAACCTAATTTGTGCAGAGGCGCATGCTCACTGTCCATGCCTGTATATCGGCTAATTAAATGCAGCGAAGTTACAGGCACATAAATTTTATCATCGCCCGCATAAGTTAAGACCAGAAATTCATTCATCGTGCCATTACTATCCAGGGTTTGTAATCCTTTATAGCGTCCTACCCCAAATTGTAAGTGGACGACAGGAGTATCAATTCGAAGTTCAGCTAAATCTCGAATAATTAAGTCTGGATCGACCGTTTTTTGGCTACTGCGTCGTTGAGGTATTGCTTGTTCCCCAAACAATTGCGCTTCCACGATAATTGCCAAGCGCTGCTCTGTTAATTCAGTCCCATAAATGAGCGAACCTGTAGTAATGTTAATAGGTGCATCGTCATTAAGAAAATCTTTCCATGAGGATTGGACTTTAGGAATTATGGAGGCCTGTTTCAGTAAATCTAATAAAACCTCGCGCCTTCCGGCACTCTCTGCAACGATTAAAAAGCGTTTATCTTTATCAGTTAAATAGGCACAAAATTTTGCTAGTGGGTTCTCTGACTGTCGTTCGATAGGTAACGATGGGGCCTTGGCAATATTAAAATTAAATACGATGCCTTTTCTATCAACGGTTTCATGATGACAGCGAATTTGTTGATACTGATTAGCATGAGTGAGTAATTCTGTTGGTGTGAGAAAACAGCTAGCTGGTTTGAGAATAGGGCGAGTAATGTCATAACTTCTTTGTCCATAACGTGTTTCTACCTCTTGCCAAAATTGCTCGGCATGCTCAGGAATGTCTTCAATCAGACAAATACTTGCATCTTTGGGTAAGTAGTCGAAAAAAGTGGCGGTTTGCTCAAAAAACAAAGGCAAATAATACTCAATTCCTGAGGGGAATTGTGCCTCACTCACTGCTTCATACACCGGACATTGGCTTGGGTTGCCAGAAAATTGTTCTCTAAATGCTCTGCGAAAGAGTGTAATACTCCGCTCATTCAGAGGAAATTCTCGAGCAGGTAAAACTTGGATGTCATTAATTTTAGCAATAGTACGTTGAGTCTCAGTGTCAAATTGACGTAAGCTATCAACAACATCATCAAATAACTCAATGCGAAAAGGAACTACACTTCCCATTGGATAAACATCAATAATTGCACCACGAATTGCAAACTCACCATGCTCTAACACTTTGTTAACGCAATGATAGCCGGCTTCTTGTAATTGATGGCGGAAGAGTTCCAGGTTTAATGTTTGTCCCTCTTTTAATACGAAGGCGTGATGGTGTAAAAACTGCGGTGGACACAAACGATGCATTAAAGTATTAGTGGAACTGATAACAATAGCATTAGAAACTTGTTGCAGGCGGCTTAAACAGGCTAATCGTTCAGAAATTATATCTTGATGAGGTGAAAACTGATCATAGGGTAGCGTCTCCCAATCTGGAAAATAGAGTAATTCAGGTGAATTTTCTTTATTTAGGAAAAAAGCCAGCTCGTCTAAAAGTTGTCCTGCACTTAAGTTGTCAGGAGTAACCAATAGCGTTATGCCTGTTTTTTGTTGACAAAATTCAGCGATAGCTAAAGGAAGACTGCAGCCATACAACTGCCCCCAGGCTTGCTTTTTTTCGATTTTTGGAAGGTTGAGTACTAGTTTGACCATAGAATGCCGGATACCTCTAAACTTCAGGTGCAGTAGTATACTATAGAGTAGTTCATAAAACATGGGTTCTTTATAGGGATTGCATTCAACTGAGTATCTCCAAGAAGCCGAGGCAGGTGGAAAAAATGCGAAGAGAATATACTAAGTTATTTTAGAAGCAGTGAACTACTCTACGTGCCTCGGCTTGTCCGAGGCATCCAGAAATATGCTGACATGAGAACGCTAGAGTCATTAGCCCAACACACATTCATGATATGACAGAATTAACACCACAAGCCAACTTTACTCAGGCATGCAGGTGGGGTTGCAATTATTAGGATTAATGCTATTTGCATCGCAAGCATTTTTAGCTAAGGCATTCGCTTGTTCTTGAGTGGGTGCAAAAAACGACCAATGCTGGCCTTTCAAGTTACTGACTACACAATGCCAACGACCAGCAGCCACACCATTATCAAAACAAGTTGGATTGCAGTTATTGGGATTAATACTATTGGCATCACAGGCATTTTTTGCCATGGTTTGTGCGCCTTCTTGAGTTGGTGCGGTAAATGTCCAGTGCTCACCACGCTTATTGGCAACATTACACACCCAGTTGGCATTCACTACAAATGTCACTAATGACAAGCTAACTATACCTACCAATGCTCTAACTCTCATACGATTTCCTTATGATTATGAAATATCCTGAAACAGTATAAACGGGTCTCATATTTATGAAAATTGGTATAAGCTAGGTATAAAGGTTTTTCGTGATTGGGGTATTGCATGAGTTTAACGTTATTTCGACTAGAAGATATTAAAGAGTGCATTTCCATGAAAGAAGCTATAGAGACTATGGAAAGGGCTTTTATCCAATTAGCGACACAGGATGTTATAATGCCACTGAGAACGCCTATCTCCATTGAAAAGAAAAATGCATTAACGCTGACTATGCCTGCCTTTTTGCCAAAGCAAGAAGCATTAGGTCTTAAGGTTGTTTCTATTTTTCCAAACAATGTAAGAAAAGACCTTCCCAGTATTTATGGAACTATTCTTCTTTTGAATGTTAATACAGGAGAATTAGAAGCTATTATGGAAGGTACTTATTTAACTGCTCTAAGAACAGGGGCTGTATCGGGTTTGGCAACAAAATATTTAGCGAGTGAAGATGCCAAACATTTGGCCATAATTGGTTCGGGTGTACAAGCAGTGACACAATTGGAGGCGATAGCTGCGGTGCGAGAAATTGAGAAAGTATCAATTTGGTCACGCAATCGCGAGAGGGCTAAGTTATTTGCAGAGACGATAGCAGATCATTTTGAAGTAAAGACTTATAGAAATGTGAAAGATGCCGTCAAAGAAGCCGATATTATTTGTACGGCGACAAGTAGCACGGAGCCACTGATTCATTTGCAGGATATTAAACCCAACGTGCATATTAATGCGATTGGTTCACATACAAAAGAAATGCGCGAAATTGCCAATGATATATTGACAAAAGCATTAGTCATTGTGGATCAGAAAAAAGCGGTTCTTGCTGAAGCTGGAGAAATAATTCATGCAATTTCCAGTAAAGCCCTTACCAAGACTCGACTTAAAGAATTGGGTCATATGATTCAGAAAAATACAACTTACTATAAAAAAAGATTAACTGTCTTTAAATCAGTCGGATTAGCAATCCAGGATATTAGCATTGCGCAAAGGGTTTATCAGAATGCGAAAGAAAAACGTTTGGGTTTAAAATTTGAACTTTAGACCGGGCCTAAATAACCCATTAAATAGCTGGTGGCAAAACCTGCTATTAATCCAAATAAATGCCCTTCCCAAGAAACACCTTTCTTGCTGGGAAAGATACCTAAAAAAATCCCGGCAAAATAATAAAGACTTATTACCCCAAGAATAATGGCGGTAACTGTGCCCTGTTGCAAAATATCACTGACCAATAATCCCCAATAACCAGTGATTAAAGAGCTGGCTCCAATATGAATACCAGGTTTAGCGAAACACCAAATTAAAAGACCGCTAAAAATAGTAATCAATACCGTAACATATAAAAAATAAGTCAAACCATTAATCAGAATAAAATTACTTAAGACAAGTAAAGGAATTGAATTAAAGAAAAGATGATTAAAATTGGCATGCAAGAGGGGCGCAAACAAAATGCCAAATAGACCATGAAGCCGTCTTGGAATAATTCCTAGATAAAGCAACCGATTATTGAAGAATACATTAATAAAATAGACTAGCCAGGGTATGCATACAATGATAATAAGGATATTCATATTCGCTTGTGTTTGTTGAATAATTACTGACAAACTGTGATTGATCTCATCAAGCATAGATGCTCCTTATTAATGATTCGCTAATGCTGGTTTTTGCGGTTTTTGTGCGGTTTTATCAGTTGCTGGTATCGCCGTAATAATTCGGACTGGAACAAAAAGTAGTGGATCAACCAAAGTTTGGTTCATTATCATTGACCAGTGTAGATGAGGACCTGTTGCTCGTCCGGTTTTCCCTACAATTCCAACTTGTTGACCTTGTTGTAATTGATCGCCAACTTTTACATCCATGTTTTTTAAATGCGCATACAGTGAAAATAAACCCATACCGTGATCTACGATGACTGTGTTTCCGGTAAAGAAATATTCCTTGGCGCTGACAACATTCCCTTTGGCTATCACATGAACAGGTGCGCCTTCAGGTGCACCAATATCCAAGCCTGAGTGAGGCGGTCGGGATTGGTTGTTATAAAATCGTTTTAATCCAAATAAACTGGTAATAGGGCCGTGAGCCGGAGGGGTGAACTTTACTGCAAAAGGATTGGTCGGTGTGTATTGGGCATACAATGCCCCCATTTCCTTAGTTTCTTGGTCAATACGTGCCTGATCTTCAGGGGAAGGATTAATTAAACTCTGATCTTTAATGGTCAAATATTGGGTTGCATAATATTTATCAGTGACGTGAAAAGGGATCGACATGCGATAAGGTTTTTTCATGATTAGCTCTTGGATAGGTTGTTCTTTATCCAGAGGTATACCAACAATAAGTAACCATTGATTGGGTTTCATGCTTGGGATTACTGCAATCTTTTTATTGTCATAATAGATTTCAGGCTGTTGTTTAATATCAATAGGGATAATGGTAACACCACCATTCACAGCATGATTTTCCGGGAGTGCATCAGCCATGGCAAACAGACTGTATATCAAAGACAAAGCAAAAAAAATTAAACGGAAAAATTTAAAATAATCCTTCATGGTTTATCCCTTTTATTAATTACTTCACAATTTAAACTACCTTGAGCTAAACGAACATGGATCTGATCGCCTTTTTTTACTTGAGAGCTGTGGTAGAGCACTTTCTCATCGATGGATGCAATCGCGTAACCTCTGTCCAGTGTAGCTAATGGGCTGACTGCATGCAATGTGGCTAGCTGTGCTGTAAAAGTTTGTTTTAATCGGGACAGTTTGATAGTGATAAGTTGTATAAGTCGTTGTTCGATTGTATGAATTTGATTTTGTAATTGCCGCAGTAATGTTTGGGGATTATTGGCCTGTAATTTAGTAAGTAGTAATGTTAGTTGCGTCTTTTGTTTTCTTAATAAATTCTGCATGGATTGGTAGAGTTGTCGCTCTAAAAAATCAATGGCCTGCCAATGCTTGCTAATAAGCTGTTGAGGAGACAAAATTTTAGCCATTTTGTGGGATAGCAGAAGTTTTTTATGTTGAGTTAAGCGTGCTATCAAAGACATGGCTCGACGTTCAAGTGTTTGGAGGGCAACGATTAACTCGAATTGGTTTGGTGTAACGGCTTCAGCAGCGGCTGTAGGGGTTGCAGCTCTTAAATCGGCAACAAAATCGGCGATGGTAAAATCAGTTTCATGCCCAATTCCTGTAACAATAGGTATAGTGCTTTGACTTATTGTCAAAGCGAGCTGTTCGTTATTAAAAGCCCACAAATCCTCAATGCTTCCGCCACCTCTTGCAAGAATAAGGACATCCGCTTGTTTATCCTGGTTTGCCTTATTGATTGCTTTGATAAGCTGCTGTGCGGCGTCTTTACCTTGTACCTCGCTGGCGTATATCTTTACGATAGCCAATGGGTATCGTCTGGCTAAGGTAGTGAGTATGTCGTGTAGGGCTGCACCAGTGGATGAGGTAATTATACCTATTATTGAAGGAAAACGAGGGATAGTTTTTTTTCTTTCTGCTGCAAATAATCCTTGTGACTGAAGTTTTTCTTTTAACTCTTCAAATTGTCGGTAGAGTTCTCCTAACCCTGCTTCAGTTAGTGAGTGTACAATGAGTTGATAATCACCACGCGCTTCATAAAGGCTTAGTTTTCCTTGCGCCAAAACTTGTTGACCATCTTTAAATTGTCTACTCTGTGCGGAATGATAATTACGAAAATAGACACACCGCAACTGTGCTGAAGCATCTTTTAGCGTAAAGTAAAAATGTCCGGAGCTTGGTTTACTTAAATTAGATAATTCCCCAAGTACAACTACTTCACCAACTTCATTTTCCAACCAAAAGCGAATTTGACGATTGAGTTGGGTCACTGTGAGCGCTGGTAAATCTTGTTGCATAATAATCCCAATAAAGAGGCAAAAACGCATTATATTAACAATAAAATTAATAGGAAAAATAGTTAATGTAATGTAAGCTTTCATTTAAGCAAAATAAGAATAATAAAAAGAAAGGGATTAGATGAAAACGAAGTGTTTTTGGATTATTGCAGGGTTAATAATCACTTGCTCGGTATCCGCTGAAACACTGTATGATGCTGTTCAACATGGGATGATTTCTAACCCGGATGTGTTATTTAACACGGCAAGAGGATTGTCTGCTCGTCAAGCTGTTGATAAAGCAAAGGGTGCTTACTGGCCGACTGTAGATGTAACGGGAGGGTTTGGTCGGGAAAAGAGTCTTAACCCAACAACAGAGGCAATTGATGGCCCTGGTCAACGTATTTTAAATCGCACCGAATCTAATATTGAATTCAAACAAAATTTGTTTGCAGGTGGTGGTGTTGCTTATGAGTTAAAACGCAATGTCTATCTCTGTGAAGCCCAGAAATTAAAAACTCAAGGTGTTGCTGAGGATTTAGCGCTTGATGTGGTCAATCGTTATTTGCTCGTTCTTCTTCATGAAAAGCTTTATGTTTATGCGATTAGAAATTATCAAGCACATCGCTCTGTATTCACAATGATTAAAGAGCGAAGTGATGCCGGTATTTCTCGAGAAGCTGAGCTTGACCAGGCAGATGCACGTTTAGCGTTAGCAGAGGCCAATAAAATTAGCGCAGAAGCAAATCTTCAGGAAGCAAGAATCAATTATGCCAAAGTAGTGGGAAATTGGCCGGGTAAACTAGCCTGGCCTAAAATTCCAACACGTAGCGAATTACCTCAGTCATTAGGACAAGCGATTGAACGAGGCCTGGACAATCACCCCACGGTAAGATCAACCTACGCCGATATAAAAGAAGCCAAATCACAATATCAAGTGGCTCAGGCAAGCTATTATCCTCGTGTGGATTTAGTGTTAAGTGCCTCGCAAAACCGTAATTTGGATGGTCTTATTGGACGAAATGACGATAGGCTCGCTATGATTCGCATGAATTATAACCTCTTTCGTGGGGGAGCAGACGAAGCCCATGTGAGAGAGACCGCTTATCAAGTTCAAGAAGCTTATGAGGTAAAAAACAAAGCCCTTATCGATTTGAAAGAGTCAATACGGCTGTCGTGGAACGCCTGGATGGCAGCAGGTTTAAGACTGAAGCCACTAAGGCAGCATGTTGTTTCTTCTCGCCAAACACGCAGTGCTTACCAGGAACAATTTAAAGTGGGTAAACGGACACTGCTGGATTTGCTTGACTCACAAAATGAATTTTACCAGGCACAAATTGAGCTTGCTCGTGGTGAGAATGATGAGGTTTATTCTCGCTACCGTATATTGAATGGTATGGGCAGGTTATTGTCTTATCTCAAACTCAGATTACCGGCAAATGTAGTAAACAATGATGTCTTTAGCTCAGCGCAGACTCATATTCTGTTGAATAAGGAAATGGATAAGATTCCATATCCTAACGACGTAACAGATAGTCAATTAGTGCTGGATCATCCTGTAAAAAATATGAATACCACCCCGCTAACCAAGGCTACGATTTATAAAAACACGACTACACCTCCTATTGTTGCACCAAAAATTTGGTATGTTTCCGCTGGGTATTTTGCGGCGAAAGAAAAAGCAATAGCATTAACGAAACATCTTAGAGGCTTGGGATTTAATGCATGTATAGTGCTTGTTAATGATTGTTTCCATGTAATAGTTGGTCCTTATGAATATCGAGGTCACGCAGGGAATGCCATGGAGAGACTAAAGGAAGTTGCTCATGTACCAGGAAGACTGGTTACTTATAAAAGAAGGCCAAAAGCATTTTTTTAATTTAATCTCCAGCATACTGATTACTTTGGGTTTGGTATTCCAGGGAGGGTATAGCTTTGCACAAAATTCTTCTTCCATCTCAATCGAACAAATTGACGAAGCGCAGCAGAGATATACTGGCGATATAGCGCGACGATTTGCAGCATGGAAAAAATTAATTTTAACTTATCAAAATAAGGCGATAACGAATAAGTTAAAAGTGACCAATGACTTTTTTAATCAATTCACTTTTCAATATGACGATGCACAGGGGCATGACTATTGGAAAACGCCTGAAGAACTTATCGCTTCAGGAGTAGGGGATTGTGAAGATTTTTCCATTGCCAAATATTTTACGTTGCTGGCGCTGGGAGTGCCTATGTCTAGTTTGCGCATTACCTATGTTAAATCCCTGCAACTTAATCGTGCACATATGGTTTTAGCATATTACCCGACGCCAGAAGCAGAGCCACTGGTTTTAGATAATTTAATAAGTCGCATTCTACCAGCATCGCAACGACCAGACTTAACCCCTGTTTATAGCTTTAATGGTAGAGGGCTGTGGTTAGCAAAACAACGTGGACGAGACAAGCTTTTAGGGGACTCGAATCGTTTAAGTAAATGGCAAAATCTCATTCAAAGAATGCAAAAAAGGTGATTTCATGACATTAGCCAAGAAGATGTCTCTCGTTGTATTAAGCTTATTAATGTTAATTTTTATAGGCTCGTATCTTATTACACTCAATAATGAACGAAATTATTTTATTGAGCAGCTGAGTAGTAATGCTCAAGATACAGCGACGTCGTTAGGATTATCACTTTCCCAAGCATTAATGAAAAATGATAAAGCACTGATGCATTCCATGGTGCAGGCAGTGTTTGATCGTGGTTATTTTTCTATGATTGAAGTGCGTGATCTTAATGGGAGACTATTGGCTTCACGTTACGCTTCGACTGAACACAAGAAAACGGTGCCTAATTGGTTTTATAAACTGGTTCAATGGCAGCCTGTTATTCAATCGTCTATTGTAATGAGGGGATGGAATCAGGTTGGTGAAGTATTTGTTACAACCGATTCCAATTATGCGTTACATGCATTATGGAACAATGCTTTTTACCTGACAGTTTGGTATGCCATTTTTGCCGTGATTTCTTTGTTTATTATTTATTTTTTCATTCATTGGTTGCTGAAACCTCTTAAACGTGTAACTCAACAAGCACAAGAGATTTGTTTGCGCAAATTCCCAATTCAGAAAGAAATTCCTAAAACACCTGAGTTAAGACAGGTCACTCTGGCTATGAACAAGATGGTCAGGCGAATTAAAGAAATTTTTAATGATCAACTGGAACAAATGGAAAAACTAAGCGACCAGTCGCTTCAAGATCCATTAACAAATCTAGGTAACCGTCGTTATTTTTTACAACAGTTAACGTCATTATTAAGTGATGAAAAGGAATTTGCACCCGGTTTTATGATCCTGGTTGCTGTAGATGGATTAGAGAGTGTGAATAAAGAACAAGGATTCCAGCAAGGGGATAAAGTTTTATGCGATATTGCCGATGGTTGTACGAGATTCTGGACAAATTCTGTTGCTATTAATATCTCAAGAATTAGCGGCACCAATTTTGGATTATTAATACAAGAACACGATCCAGATGTGTTTATTAAAAACTGCGAATCATTCAATCAAACTATTCAAAAACTAATAAACGCTTATCCTTCATGTGAGGTAGCTATTGCTGCACTGTCCTATTCTTTTCAACAAACATCGACTGAACTATTAATTGAGGCCGATCGCTTGTTAAAAATAGCTCGGCATGAACCGAGTAAACTGGCCTACAGTCCCCAACTGTCGATACCTTCGGTAAATATCACCAAAGATGCCATTACTGCAGCATTGTCCGAACTACGTTTTTCATTGTATGGCCAATGGGTTGTTGCGATTCAAGGAAAATTACATCAAGAAGTATTTGTTCGTCTCAATGAAGCAGGGAAAGAAATCAATGCAGGTTATTTTATGCCGATTGCGGAAAAAGAGGGAGTCGCTTATTTGATTGACCAAGTTGTTTTATCAAAAGTGATTACCGCAAATCTGTTAAACCAAACTCCGTTGGCTTTAAATATCACGGAGGAAACAATTACTAATACCAACTATCGCTCAAGCTATTTAGATAAACTCGAACAATTACCAATAGAACTGCGCAAGCGTTTGCATATTGAATTTAATGAAAAGGCCGTCTTAAAGAATTTTTCCAAGACATTATTGTTTGTGCAATCCTTACAAAAGTTAAGTATTACAGTGGGGATTGATCAGGTTGGGGTTAACTTTTCACAGATGCATTATTTAAATGAATTACCGATTAATTATATAAAATTGCATGGTAGTTTATTTTGTGATGTGACCGAAAATCAGAATAAACAATTTTTTATTCATTATTTTAACGAAATGGCAAAAATTCTGGATATTAAGGTCATTGCTACCTTTATAGAAACACAGGATCAATGGGGGGTTTTACAAAGTTTGGGTTTAAAATGGGGACAGGGACAATTTCTTAGCGGCATTCAACCGCTTTAGATGGACTCGTTTCAATGATTTATGTAAAATTAAAGTACATATCGATTGTTTTAAATGCGTAGACCATGCCTCATATACCGTTAAAGAATTTAAAACTCGAAGTCCCAAACTTCACATTTAAAACGGTAAATACAAGCGTAACCCGACCAATTACGGACCATCCTCCAATTATTCAAAATACATTGTGGGGCGCTATAGGGACAATCAATATACTAAATCCGGGCTCTCCTTTAGCTCCTCCGGCCCTGGTAAATGGTGTTACCAGTTTACCGAAAGACGGCAAGGCACAAATGGAGCACATGGCTGAATATATTTATGACATGTTTCAAAAAGGAGTGGGGATGCTGGCGCTGCAGGAAGTTCCGGCTCCAGGTACAGCAAATTTCGGATTTTTAATCAATAAATTGAAAAGTCTTGATAAAGCTTCGAAGCTTATTGATGTCGATAGTTTAGCCACTCAATGGTCAAAGACAGGTACTCATGAGTTTGGTACTTCTTTATTATATAACCCAAAGATGTTTACTGTCTCTGGTAGCCCGACCCTTCAATTAAATAATCGTGCAGCTGTCTATAACGTCACTGCTGCGGATGGAGCATCTATTCCTGTCGCCAATGTTCATGGGGATTTTAAGGCGCAACAAGCAACCGCTAACTTTTATGCTAATTTTGATGGTTTTTGTTTAGGGGATTTAAATATTCCTAGCTCTTCCATGTGTCCTGGTATTCAGCCCCAAGCTTTACAATCTATCGTGAGTCCCTCACTCCAGATAAACAATCGACCCTGCCAGATAAACACAGTTGATGCTGTGCAAGATACTTATAGTAGAAAAGTTAATCCTGGTTTTACTCCCAATTTAAACGGAATTTCTAACCCCGTAAGCTCCTACAGAGCGCCTGAGGAAGATAAAGGTGTGTATTTCAACCTGTGGTGATTAAAACTTTAGCGGAAAATACAAAGCCTTTTTTAAATTACTTTGCTAACTCTCTGGTAAGTAAGTCCTGATTTTATAGGAGCATCTGGACGTATAAAGGGGATTGATTTAAAAACAGCGCCACCTTATAACGTAGCTCATATCACCATAACTGACCCGCGAGTTTATTGCGAATACCTAGAGTTAAAACAATCCAAAATGACTGGCTTTATAATGAGCATTCAGGAAGTTCAAGGGCAATTTGTTTCTAGTCTGGATGAGCTGAATACAAAACTTAATTCGCGCGCAAAGAAAATCTAACTCCCAAGATTTAAGCTAAAACTAGAGTTTGTTGACATTTCATCTTACAGTCGACGTCCCACGGCTTGTCCGCGGGATCCATGGGTGTCGTGGGTAACTATGGCAAGATAAATTGTCAACAAACCCTAGTTTTGTAAAATGTTTTCCCTCACGGCTTTTTCAGCAACTGGCATGCCCCCTCTTAAAATGACATATCTTCCTGAAAAAGCAGAAACACGCTCGCCGGGCAAAACAATACCTATTAAATTTAGAGGGTCAACTGCAGAGATACTGATGTTGTTTTCATCCGGTATTTTCTTTTTGATAGCCCGTACCGAGTCGACGGCATAAGGAAGAGCAAATTGCTCTCCAATAAAGCCACTGACAAAACGCCCTCCTCTGATCTCTCCTTGCGCTTCCAGTCGTCGAAACGCAAGTAATAAATCCCGCCAGGAAGGAATAATTTTTTCCCGTGCTAGCAATTCACGGAAGCAAACACCGTATCGTTTAAGTAAAACCCAACAAATTGCTTCAAGTTGATGATCTTTATGGATGGCTTTTTTAGATTTTAATAAAGACCAACGACCTGTTGAATGTCTGAAGACGCTACGAGCTCTTTTACCTAATCGGCGATGAGGATCGATTAATGTTCGCAAATTGTCAAAACCATCAGCAGTGATTAACCCTGCTGAAACCAACTCCCACAAACCGGTCTCAATTTCAGATTTAAGATGATTGATACCCTGAACCATATCGATAAAAAATGAAGCCCCATTCTCCTTTAAATAAGCATAAATGGCCTGGGCAACATGACTTAAAACTGGGAGAGTCTCATCTTCCAAATGAGCTTTGGCTGACATCCAATCTGATTCTTCGCGCACAAAAAATGTAATAGGGGCAACGCTAGTTGGGAGTATACGCTTTGGTTTTAAAGAATCTGTGTTTTCTGGCGCCTCTGGAGCAATTAAAGCAGGGTGGGGTGATAAGCGTCCCCAACCAACGACACCTGTTAAACACAATCGATCGAGCATGTCTGGACTGTAATCTTTAACCCGTTTTGCAAAAATTTGTTTTTCCCAGGCATTTGCAGGAATCTCATATCCTTGCATTTGTTTAAGTGTTTCCAATAAACCCTGGTCACCACTTAATTGTGTACCTGGTTTGATGTGCTGCCAGATAGTTAACCACTCCATAAACTGGGCAGCACTAACAGGTTGAATTTCTTTACGTAATTTACCTAAGGTTAAGCTATGAATTCTTGCTAGCAATCGTCTGTCACACCACTCTAGTTCAGAGCGAGTTATTCTAAAGTGGCCTCGCAAAATGGTGCCTGAGGACTCAAGATGAAGGAGTGCTTGTTCTATTTCTGATGATTCCAGCCTCAAATCTGCTCCTAATTCAGAGACGCTAATGGGTCCTAGATGTTGCATCCATTCTCGAATCATTTGGACAATCGCTGTGTCGCGTTCGGGTCTTTTTTCCTCAATGTCGATAAGTGACGTTGAAAAAATAGCCTCAGTATAAATCGTGAGGAAGGTTTGTTTTTTTTCTGTAGCTACCCAGAATGGTTGATGATCTATAAAGGCAACGCCTGCTCGACCCTGGGCAATTAATTGCTCAATAAAAACTTTCCACTCTGACGGAATGGTTTGTTCTTCAGTAAAATGAGTATCTGTAGGTAATGCAATCAAGCTTTGTAAAGTATCATGCAGTTCGTCAGCATTTCTAATGTCGGGCCATGCTTGTTTTTGGACTTCAGCAATGGCCTCAGGATCTAATGCACCGACTTCACGTAATATTGCATCCGGTAAAACACGACGCATTTCAACAGCACGAGCTCTTCGTTCTTCCAGTGGAGCATCATCAAGAAAAGCATAAGGATTTGCATTCAATATTTCATGTGAAAAAACAGAGGGTACCGGTGTATCTACAGCCAGACATTGGATGTTCCCCTCGACGATGCTTTGGAGAACACGAGTAAATCCCTCAATATCGAGCGCTTCAGTTAACGCATCTTTCATCGTTTCGATAATTAAAGGATGTTTTGGAAGCTCAATGTCTTGACCTGCAAGATTGTCTTGGCAGGCTGCTGCATCAGGAAATACCGCTGCTAAAAGATCATCAGAAAGCATTCGCAAAATGTTAGGAGGTACTTTTCGCCCATTACGAAAGCGCACTAACGCTAAAGCTCTTGTCGCGGCCCATCGCCAGCGTGTTGTAAAAAGGGGAGACTGTAAAACGGCTTGAGTTAGCACATCGGCGATGGTATTTGGGTGTAGAAAATTAAAAACATCAACTAATGGAAAACTGTGTTGTTCAGCTAAAGAAATATTAATACCATCATCTGTAGCTGCCGCTTGTAATTCAAAATTAAAAGAACGACAGAATCGTTTTCTTAAAGCTAATCCCCATGCTTTGTTAATTCTTGCACCAAAAGGTGAGTGAATGACAAGTTGCATTCCTCCCGACTCATCAAAAAAGCGCTCTGCAATAACTGTTTCTTGAGTAGGTACTGTTCCTAAGACAGTTCGCCCTTCCAAAATATATTCGACCAACTGTTCGGCACCCGCATCAGTAACACCGCAATGCTCTTTGAGCCAGTTAATCGCTTCTCGAGTATCTGCTTGTTTTCGAACCTCTTCAACAGGTGATAAAGTGAGAGGAAGCATTGCATTGATTTTTTTTCGTAGATCAGAAACCTGTAAGGAAAGCTCATCGGTGCGTGGTGGTGCTTCTCCTCGCCAAAAGGGAACACTAGGAGGCGCCCCATAAGCATCTTCAACTAAAACACGACCTTTGGCACTTTCAATCCGCTTGATTTTCCAAGAGGTATTGCCAAGCAAAATGATATCCCCACGATTGCTTTCAACAGCAAAATCCTCATCGAGAGTTCCTACGATTACTTCGTTAGGTTCAGCAACAACTGTAAATAAACCATTTTCAGGAATAGCACCGCCACTGGTAATTGCTGTCAAACGACTGCCTCGCCTACCTTTGACGATACCATTAACTCGATCACGGAAAAGATAAGCACTATAACGACCACGTGAACCTGCAATACCTTCGGCCAGCATTACCAGAATCTCGTCAAATTCCTCCCGTGATAAATGTTGATAGGGAAAACTTCGTTTGACTAATTCATACAAAGTATCTTCATGCCACTCATCAGTAGCACATGCGGCAATAATCTGCTGAGCCAAGATATCAAAAGGGGCTTCAGGGATAATAAGTTGGTCTAAATCTTTTTGGCGAATGGCATGAACTAAAGCAGCACACTCTAAAAGTTCATTCCGAGTCGTGGCAAAAATTCTTCCTTTCGAAATTGCACCATGCCAATGTCCAGCACGGCCAATGCGCTGTAAGGCAACAGAGATAGAGCGAGGAGAGCCAATTTGGCATACTAAATCGATAGCACCAATATCGATTCCAAGCTCTAAAGAAGCCGTGGCAACCAGTGCTTTTAATTCTCCATTTTTTAACTTAGTTTCAGCGGCTAATCGCAATTTACGGGATAAACTTCCATGATGCGCCGCTACCAGATCTTTGCCTAAACGTTCCGCCAAATGATGAGCAACCCGTTCGGCCAAACGCCTTGTATTCACGAAAATTAAGGTAGAGCGATTTTGTCGAGCCAAAGCAGATAGACGCTCATAAATTTCGTCCCACAATTCATTTGAGGCAACAGGGGCTAATTCACTGGAAGGGACTTCGATGGCCAGGTCAAGTTTACGAATATGACCAATATTAACAATTACCGGTGGTGGGCGATTGTTACCGGTTAGAAAGTTTGCAACCATCTCGATGGGTTTTTGTGTAGCTGACAAACCAATACGAATAGGAGATTGTTCTACGAGTACCTCCAGACGTTCTAAGGATAAAGATAAGTGAGTTCCTCGTTTACTATTAGCAAGAGCGTGAATTTCATCCACTATAACTGTTTGTACACTTCTAAGAATTGTGCGACTCTTCTCGGCCGTGAGTAATAAGTACAATGATTCAGGAGTCGTTACTAAAATATGGGGAGGCTTTTTTAGCATGGCTTGTCTTTCGCGAGATAAAGTATCGCCTGTGCGCACAGCGACCTGAATCTCTTCCATATCATAACCTTGTTCTTTGCCAAGTTTGATAATTTCCTCTAAAGGTCCCAGAAGATTTTTTTGCACGTCATTTGTCAATGCTTTTAAGGGGGAGATATACAAGACTTGAGTTTGATTCTTTAGCGTTTGCGCGATGGATTGACGAACTAATCGATCAATACAAACCAGAAAGGCAGCAAGGGTCTTTCCCGAGCCTGTTGGCGCAGAAATTAAGGTCGTATTGCCTGCCAAAATTTGCGGCCAGCCTTGCTCTTGTGGTTCAGTCGCCAGAGTAAATTTCTTGACAAACCATTCTTGAACGAGAGGGTGAGCCCATTTCAGGCTGTCGAGATAAGTCGAATTCATAGTTTACAGTATATGCAAAATTCACAAAGATACTATGTTGTGTAATGAATTAATCAGCCACTTTTATCCTTTTACACAGGCTAAAGGTTTTAAAAAGGCTACACGACGGGCTAATCCAGCCCATTCGGTAGCCTCGACTACTTTGTGGACATCTTTGTAGGCACCAGGTGCTTCTTCTGCAATACCACGCATTGAATAGCTACGAATGTAGATACCTTCCTTTCTTAATTGCTCAATAAGGGCTTTCCCTTGCCAATGCTTTAGTGCCTGTCTTCGGCTCATGTGGCGGCCTGCTCCATGACAGGCTGATGCAAATGCCTGATTCTCAGCATTACCTGCCAAAATAAAAGAGCCTGTTCCCATGCTTCCTCCAATACAAACTGGTTGTCCAACTGCTTTATAACGCTGTGGTAGGGATGAATGTTCTGGTCCGAAAGCTCGAGTTGCTCCTTTGCGGTGAACATAAATTTCTTTTTCTTTACCTTGTACGGTATGTTTTTCCTTTTTGCAGGTGTTATGCGATACATCAAATAAAGTTTCTAGTTGTGCATCAGGGAGAACGTTGGCGACCGCTTCACGAGTTAAATGAACAATAATTTGGCGATTAGCTAAGGCACAGTTAACTCCAGCACACATCGCACCTAGGTATCGTTGACCTTCATCAGAAAGAATAGGAGCACAAGCAAGTTCGCGATCGGGTAAATGAAGCCCCAGTTTTCGTGCAACTTTAGCTAAAGATATCAGATAATCTGAACCAATTTGATGTCCTAAACCGCGTGAGCCACAGTGGATAGCAATAAGAATTTGATTTTCATGGAGCCCAAAAGCGTCAGCGGCTTTTTTATCGTAAATCTGTTTAACGACTTGTAGTTCCAAATAATGATTACCCGATCCAAGAGTGCCCATTTCATGCAATTGACGTTTTTTCGCATGATCGGAGACATAATCAGGATGAGCACCGGCCATGCAGCCATTTTCTTCAACATAGTTCAAGTCGATTTGCTCTCCATAACCATGCTGCACTGCCCATTTCGCTCCACCATACATTACTTCATCTAATGCCTTGGTTGATAAATGTAATTTACCTACGGAACCAACGCCTGAGGGAACATATTTAAACAATTGCTCAGCCACCACTTCGAGATGGGGCAGGATATCTGGGAGAAAAAGATTGGTACGTAAACATCGGATACCACAGGAAATATCAAAACCTACACCACCTGCAGAGATAATCCCCCCTTTATCCGCATCAAAAGCGGCGACGCCACCAATAGGAAATCCATAGCCCCAGTGAGCATCGGGCATTGTCATTGCTTGGCCAACAAGCCCTGGTAAATTAGAGACATTAATAATTTGCTCGCGTACTTTTTCATCCATTGCGGCAATAAGCTCTTGAGTACCATACATCATTACAGAATCTGGGGTGTTAACAGGAACCCATCGATAATCATCAATTTGCTGTATTCGAGTCATGTCCATAAAGATAACTCTCTTATCATGTTATACATCAACCACGCATTGAGATTCCCACTGTTTATCCAGTTGTTTGACTGAGAGCATGGTTAAAGTAGCTCCTTTTACATCAATACCTCGTTCGATACTGTCATGCCAAACATCTCCCTGTGCTTCTCCATGCCATTGGTTGCCCTCTCTTTTAATTTTAAACCTGCACAGGATTAAATGAGTGGCTTGTGCTTTTGCTAAAAGTAAGTTTAACCAAGTTACCAATGCTAGTTCGGTGTCATTTTCTTCAAATTCAAACGATAGCTCTGTTTTAGGGGAGACCTTGGATAAGTCCCCCATTAACGCGAACATGGCTTCTGCTGCCTGCTCAAAACTTTGTTCCAGAGAGAGGCCTTTTCCAATAATGCCAATATCGGCATCATGATCAAAATAATTCTGATCGGTTATCATTTCTCTTTCCAATTCATGTTTGTCGAAATAATTCTCTGCTTTACAAGCAATAAATTACATGCCTCTCTTAAAAAATAATGGTAAAAAATTTGCAAAAAGCAAATAGGACACAATTTACACCACTGATTTTGTACTATATTCATAAAGTATCACTGATATCTGTGTGATAAATGGCAAGTGCTACATTCAAGGTAATGGATAACTCGTAATTGTGGTAATGGAATGAAAAATTTACCCTATATTTATACATAGGAGTGGTTCGTGAGATTGCTAAAATGAATAGATCCTTACCCACGGTAGATGCTTTAAATGGCCTTTTAATTAAAAATTACCCCGATGGACATCTTTCCATTGCTAAAAATGGCACTCAAGTAATGAGTGGTGAGCAACTTTTTTTATTAAGTGGTGAGGCTATTGTACATAACCTTGGTATCGGCGATGCCGTTTTAGGTGTTGGACATCCTTTTAAAGTAGATGGTATCTCACCACTTTTAAAAAATATTACTACTCAGGCCGAGGTTGAAAATTTAATTGAACAAGCCATTGCTAATGGAGTTGATCCTTTCCCATTATTAGAATCATTGGAAGCAACCGCAGCAGGGGAATCGGTACCACTTGGCGGAGGCGGATCCTTTTTTGTTCTTGACCCGCTTTATGGTGCGGGTCAAGTTAATGCTGGCTATGATACCCGAGGCATTGATTTCACAGTAGAATCTACTGAAAGAGATGTTCCTCTTTTTGAAAGACGAGAGACTACGACAACGACTCAATCTGCTATAACTGAACCTGAACCACCCACTCCTGAACCACCTGCACCTGAGCCAATATCATTAACTACGACAAATTTGACCTTTGATGAAACATTCGGTTTACAAACAGGTTCTGCATCGCTGTTATCAAACTTAAGCTCCTCAGAAGTGGATTCTTTAACCTTTTCTGCGCCTAATGCAACTTGGGATAGTGCCTCTCAGACATTAACAGCAAATGATGGTAGCTGGAGTCTTAAATATAATGCTGATACGCAGAATTATGAATTTACTCAGCTTCAAGCTTTTCAACATGCGGATAGCACCAATCCCGACGATAGTATGGCTATTCCAGTCTCTGTTACCTTAACGAGAACTGATGGTGCAGTTGCAACCAGTACATTTAATATAACCATGTATGATGATGGCCCCAGGATTGAAACAACGTCTCAAGTTTTAAATTTAACTGTAGATGAATCTAATTTTACTGCCAATGATAGTGCCAATTTTTCAGAAAGTTTTACAGTGAATGCTGGTGTTGATGGCATAAGCTCCATAAAGTACGCGCTTAGTGTAACTGCTGGTTCTACAGGACTTGTTGATGCCCTGACTAACGAAGCGATAGTGCTTTCTATTAATGAAAAAGGAGTGGTTGAGGGAAAAACCGCGCGGGGCGGCGAGTTGGTGTTTACTCTTTCTGTAGATAGCACCGGTACAGTAACCCTGGATCAACTACGAGCAGTACTCCATAGTCCCAATACAGGATCGGACCAAAGTGCCACACTAAACTCTCCTGATTTAATTCAATTAACAGCAGCTATTACTGATAATGATGGTGATACGGCATTAGCTTCTCTTAATATAGGCCAGGCGCTGAATTTCAAAGACGATGGCCCCAGCATTAATGCTAGTGCCGCGGCCGACAGTTTAACGGTTGATGAAACGACATTAGGCAATGATGCGAGTGCGAACTTTGCCGATAATTTCACGTCCAGTTTTGGTGAAGATGGCGCAGGACAGATTGATTACAGCTTGTCCGTGCACGAAGGGGTAACGGGCTTGGTCGATACCGCCACCAATGAAGCGGTGGTCTTATCAATCAATAACGATGGGGTGGTTGAAGGACGCACAGCCAATAGTAATGATTTAGTGTTTACTGTGACAGTCGATAGTGCAGGAACGGTGACTTTGGACCAATTACGAGCCGTGGTACACAGTCCCAACACCGGTGCTGATCAACCCACCAGTTTAAATGCCGCGGATTTAATCCAGTTGACGGCCACGATTACCGATAAAGACGGCGATAGTGCCAGTGCGCATCTTGATTTAGGCCAGGCGCTGAATTTCAAAGACGATGGTCCCAGTATTAATGCCACTGCCGCAGCGGACAGTTTGACGGTTGATGAAACGACATTAGGCAATGATGCGAGTGCGAACTTTGCCGATAATTTCACGTCCAGTTTTGGTGAAGATGGTGCAGGACAGATTGATTACAGCTTGTCCGTGCACGAAGGGGTGACGGGCTTGGTCGATACCGCCACCAATGAAGCGGTGGTCTTGTCAATCAATAACGATGGGGTGGTTGAAGGACGAACCGCAACCAGCAATGATTTAGTGTTTACCGTGTCTGTGAATGGCAATGGCACGGTGACTTTGGACCAATTACGAGCCGTGGTGCACAGTCCCAACACCGGTGCTGATCAACCCACCAGTTTAAATGCCGCGGATTTAATCCAGTTAACGGCGACCATTACCGATAAAGACGGCGATAGTGCCAGTGCGCATCTTGATTTAGGGCAAGCGCTGAATTTCAAAGACGATGGTCCCAGTATTAATGCCACTGCTGCGGCGGATACCCTCACGGTTGATGAAACCACATTAGGCAATGATGCTTCCGCCAATTTTGCCGATAATTTCACGTCCAGTTTTGGTGAAGATGGTGCAGGACAGATTGATTACAGCTTGTCCGTGCACGAAGGGGTGACGGGCTTGGTCGATACCGCCACCAATGAAGCGGTGGTCTTATCAATCAATAACGATGGGGTGGTTGAAGGACGTACAGCCAATAGTAATGATTTAGTGTTTACTGTGACAGTCGATAGTGCAGGAACGGTGACTTTGGACCAATTACGAGCCGTGGTACACAGTCCCAACACCGGTGCTGATCAACCCACCAGTTTAAATGCCGCGGATTTAATCCAGTTGACGGCCACGATTACCGATAAAGACGGCGATAGTGCCAGTGCGCATCTTGATTTAGGGCAGGCGCTGAATTTCAAAGACGATGGTCCCAGTATTAATGCCACTGCTGCCGCGGATACCCTCACCGTTGATGAAACCACATTAGGCAATGATGCTTCCGCCAATTTTGCCGATAACTTCACGTCCAGTTTTGGTGAAGACGGTGCAGGACAGATTGATTACAGCTTGTCCGTGCACGAAGGGGTGACGGGCTTGGTGGATACCGCCACCAATGAAGCGGTGGTCTTGTCAATCAATAACGATGGGGTGGTTGAAGGACGTACAGCCAATAGTAATGATTTAGTGTTTACTGTGACAGTCGATAGTGCAGGAACGGTGACTTTGGACCAATTACGAGCCGTGGTACACAGTCCCAACACCGGTGCTGATCAACCCACCAGTTTAAATGCCGCGGATTTAATCCAGTTGACGGCCACGATTACCGATAAAGACGGCGATAGTGCCAGTGCGCATCTTGATTTAGGCCAGGCGCTGAATTTCAAAGACGATGGTCCCAGTATTAATGCCACTGCCGCAGCGGACAGTTTGACGGTTGATGAAACGACATTAGGCAATGATGCGAGTGCGAACTTTGCCGATAATTTCACGTCCAGTTTTGGTGAAGATGGCGCAGGACAGATTGATTACAGCTTGTCCGTGCACGAAGGGGTAACGGGCTTGGTCGATACCGCCACCAATGAAGCGGTGGTCTTATCAATCAATAACGATGGGGTGGTTGAAGGACGAACCGCAACCAGCAATGATTTAGTGTTTACCGTGTCTGTGAATGGCAATGGCACGGTGACTTTGGACCAATTACGAGCTGTGGTACACAGTCCCAACACCGGTGCTGATCAACCCACCAGTTTAAATGCCGCGGATTTAATCCAGTTAACGGCGACGATTACCGATAAAGACGGCGATAGTGCCAGTGCGCATCTTGATTTAGGCCAGGCGCTGAATTTCAAAGACGATGGTCCCAGTATTAATGCCACTACTGCCGCGGATACCCTCACGGTTGATGAAACGACATTAGGCAATGATGCTTCCGCCAATTTTGCCGATAACTTCACGTCCAGTTTTGGTGAAGACGGTGCAGGACAGATTGATTACAGTTTATCCGTGCACGAAGGGGTGACGGGCTTGGTCGATACCGCCACCAATGAAGCGGTGGTCTTATCAATCAATAACGATGGGGTGGTTGAAGGACGTACAGCCAATAGTAATGATTTAGTGTTTACTGTGACAGTCGATAGTGCAGGAACGGTGACTTTGGACCAATTACGAGCCGTGGTACACAGTCCCAACACCGGTGCTGATCAACCCACCAGTTTAAATGCCGCGGATTTAATCCAGTTGACGGCCACGATTACCGATAAAGACGGCGATAGTGCCAGTGCGCATCTTGATTTAGGGCAGGCGCTGAATTTCAAAGACGATGGTCCCAGCATTAATGCCACTGCTGCCGCGGATACCCTCACCGTTGATGAAACCACATTAGGCAATGATGCTTCCGCCAATTTTGCCGATAACTTCACGTCCAGTTTTGGTGAAGACGGTGCAGGACAGATTGATTACAGCTTGTCCGTGCACGAAGGGGTGACGGGCTTGGTGGATACCGCCACCAATGAAGCGGTGGTCTTGTCAATCAATAACGATGGGGTGGTGGAAGGACGCACAGCCAATAGTAATGATTTAGTGTTTACCGTGTCTGTGAATGGCAATGGCACGGTGACTTTGGACCAATTACGCGCTGTGGTACACAGTCCCAACACCGGTGCTGATCAACCCACCAGTTTAAATGCCGCGGATTTAATCCAGTTGACGGCCACGATTACCGATAAAGACGGCGATAGTGCCAGTGCGCATCTTGATTTAGGGCAAGCGCTGAATTTCAAAGACGATGGTCCCAGCATTAATGCCACTGCTGCCGCGGATACCCTCACGGTTGATGAAACCACATTAGGCAATGATGCTTCCGCCAATTTTGCCGATAATTTCACGTCCAGTTTTGGTGAAGATGGTGCAGGACAGATTGATTACAGCTTGTCCGTGCACGAAGGGGTGACGGGCTTGGTGGATACCGCCACCAATGAAGCGGTGGTCTTGTCAATCAATAACGATGGGGTGGTTGAAGGACGTACAGCCAATAGTAATGATTTAGTGTTTACCGTGTCTGTGAATGGCAATGGCACGGTGACTTTGGACCAATTACGCGCCGTGGTGCACAGTCCCAACACCGGTGCTGATCAACCCACCAGTTTAAATGCCGCGGATTTAATCCAGTTGACGGCCACGATTACCGATAAAGACGGCGATAGTGCCAGTGCGCATCTTGATTTAGGGCAGGCGCTGAATTTCAAAGACGATGGTCCCAGTATTAATGCTACTACTGCCGCGGATACCCTCACGGTTGATGAAACGACATTAGGCAATGATGCGAGTGCGAACTTTGCCGATAATTTCACGTCCAGTTTTGGTGAAGACGGTGCAGGACAGATTGATTACAGCTTGTCCGTGCACGAAGGGGTGACGGGCTTGGTCGATACCGCCACCAATGAAGCGGTGGTCTTGTCCATGAACAATGACGGTGTGGTTGAAGGACGAACCGCAACCAGCAATGATTTAGTGTTTACCGTGTCTGTGAATGGCAATGGCACGGTGACTTTGGACCAATTACGAGCCGTGGTGCACAGTCCCAACACCGGTGCTGATCAACCCATCAGTTTAAATGCCGCGGATTTAATCCAGTTAACGGCGACCATTACCGATAAAGACGGCGATAGTGCCAGTGCGCATCTTGATTTAGGCCAGGCGCTGAACTTCAAAGACGATGGCCCCAGTATTAATGCTACTACTGCCGCGGATACCCTCACGGTTGATGAAACGACATTAGGCAATGATGCGAGTGCGAATTTTGCCGATAACTTCAATTTAAACTATGGGGCTGATGGCGCCGGTAATGTAGCTTACAGTTTAGGCATTAAGGCAGGTACCACCGGTCTTGTGGATTCTGCCACGAATCAGGCGGTGGTGTTGTCCTTAAACAATGGGGTGGTGGAAGGAAAAACCACGGGTGGTGCTTTGGTATTCACGGTGTCTGTGGATGCCAGCGGTAATGTGACCCTGGATCAATTGCGTGCGGTAATTCATAGCCCCAACACCGGCCCTGATCAAACCACCAGTTTAAATACCGCGGATTTAATCCGATTGACAGCCACCATTACCGATAAAGACGGCGATAGTAGCAGTGCCTCCATTGATATAGGGCAAGCGCTGAACTTTAAAGACGATGGCCCTAGCATTAATGCTAGTGCCGCGGCGGACAGTTTGACGGTTGATGAAACCACATTAGGCAATGATGCGAGTGCGAATTTTGCCGATAACTTCAATTTAAACTATGGGGCTGATGGCGCCGGTAATGTAGCTTACAGTTTAGGCATTAAGGCAGGTACCACCGGTCTTGTGGATTCTGCCACGAATCAGGCGGTGGTGTTGTCCTTAAACAATGGGGTGGTGGAAGGAAAAACCACGGGTGGTGCTTTGGTATTCACGGTGTCTGTGGATGCCAGCGGTAATGTGACCCTGGATCAATTGCGTGCGGTAATTCATAGCCCCAACACCGGCCCTGATCAAACCACCAGTTTAAATGCCGCGGATTTAATCCGATTGACAGCCACCATTACCGATAAAGACGGCGATAGTAGCAGTGCCTCCATTGATATAGGACAAGCGCTGAATTTCAAAGACGATGGCCCTACTATTAATGCTAGTGCCGCGACTGACAGTTTGACGGTTGATGAAACGACATTAGGCAATGATGCGAGTGCGAATTTTGCCGATAATTTCAATTTAAACTATGGGGCTGATGGCGCCGGTAATGTAGCTTACAGTTTAGGCATTAAGGCAGGTACCACCGGTCTTGTGGATTCTGCCACGAATCAGGCGGTGGTGTTGTCCTTAAACAATGGGGTGGTGGAAGGAAAAACCACGGGTGGTGCTTTGGTATTCACGGTGTCTGTGGATGCCAGCGGTAATGTGACCCTGGATCAATTGCGTGCGGTAATTCATAGCCCCAACACCGGCCCTGATCAAACCACCAGTTTAAATACCGCGGATTTAATCCGATTGACAGCCACCATTACCGATAAAGACGGCGATAGTAGCAGTGCCTCCATTGATATAGGGCAAGCGCTGAATTTCAAAGACGATGGCCCTACTATTAATGCTAGTGCCGCGACTGACAGTTTGACGGTTGATGAAACCACATTAGGCAATGATGCGAGTGCGAATTTTGCCGATAATTTCAATTTAAACTATGGGGCTGATGGCGCCGGTAATGTAGCTTACAGTTTAGGCATTAAGGCAGGTACCACCGGTCTTGTGGATTCTGCCACGAATCAGGCGGTGGTGTTGTCCTTAAACAATGGGGTGGTGGAAGGAAAAACTACGGGTGGCGCTTTAGTATTTAAGGTGTCTGTGGATGCCAGCGGTAATGTGACCCTGGATCAATTGCGTGCGGTAATTCATAGCCCCAACACCGGCCCTGATCAAACCACCAGTTTAAATGCCGCGGATTTAATCCGATTGACAGCCACCATTACCGATAAAGACGGCGATAGTAGCAGTGCCTCCATTGATATAGGACAAGCGCTGAATTTCAAAGACGATGGCCCTACTATTAATGCTAGTGCCGCGACTGACAGTTTGACGGTTGATGAAACGACATTAGGCAATGATGCGAGTGCGAATTTTGCCGATAACTTCAATTTAAACTATGGGGCTGATGGCGCCGGTAATGTAGCTTACAGTTTAGGCATTAAGGCAGGTACCACCGGTCTTGTGGATTCTGCCACGAATCAGGCGGTGGTGTTGTCCTTAAACAATGGGGTGGTGGAAGGAAAAACCACGGGTGGCGCTTTGGTATTCACGGTGTCTGTGGATGCCAGCGGTAATGTGACCCTGGATCAATTGCGTGCGGTAATTCATAGCCCCAACACCGGCCCTGATCAAACCACCAGTTTAAATGCCGCGGATTTAATCCGATTGACAGCCACCATTACCGATAAAGACGGCGATAGTAGCAGTGCCTCCATTGATATAGGGCAAGCGCTGAACTTTAAAGACGATGGCCCTACTATTAATGCTAGTGCCGCGGCGGATACCCTCACAGTTGATGAAACCACGCTCGCCAATAATGCGAGTGCGAACTTTGCCGATAACTTCAATTTAAACTATGGGGCTGATGGCGCTGGTAATGTGAGTTACAGTTTAGGCATTAAGGCAGGTACCACCGGTCTTGTGGATTCTGCCACGAATCAGGCGGTGGTGTTATCCTTAAACAATGGGGTGGTGGAAGGAAAAACCACGGGTGGCGCTTTAGTATTTAAGGTGTCTGTGGATGCCAGCGGTAATGTGACCCTGGATCAATTGCGTGCGGTAATTCATAGCCCCAACACCGGCCCTGATCAAACCACCAGTTTAAATGCCGCGGATTTAATCCGATTGACAGCCACCATTACCGATAAAGATGGCGATAGTAGCAGTGCCTCCATTAATTTAGGCAATGCCATAAACTTTAAAGATGATGCTCCCACTGCAGGTACCCTAACAATAACCGCAGATGAAGATGATCTGTCCGTCGGTAATAAGGATATTGTTGCTGGTGATGATGCACAAACTAATTTGACTGGAACCCTGGCTCATAATTTTGGGGCAGACGGTGTTGGAAAAATTGATTTTGCTGCCATGAATGGACAAACTGCGGTCGTGGGTAATGAAACAGTTAAGTACTCCTGGAATTCATCAAATAGTACGTTAACTGCTTATCGTGCTGGTGGTGCCTTAGGGGTAGATGATGTATTTAAAATTACGGTGAATCCATCTACTGGCCAATATACATTTGTTCTTCTTGCTGCTATTAGCCATCATGCGGTCGCTGATAATAATGAAACTACCAATGCCAGCTTAACTTTAAATTACACGGTGACAGATGCTGATAATGACACAGCGACAGGAGCTATGACTATTGTCATTGATGATGACGTACCTACTGTAATTACCCCTGAACATGCTTCTGTTGGTAACGCCGCCGGATCAACGGGTACGTTTTCTTTGGATATAGATAGCAATATCCACAACAATATAGGTGGTGATCAACCCGGTACGATTAGTTTTTCAGGTATTGTAAATGGTCAACAGGCAACAGGTGTTATCAATGGTAGTGAGGTGCCCTTGAGTTCTGGTGGTTTCCCTATCCGTTTATATTTGGTTGATCATGATTCAAATGTGAACACTCCTGATGTTGTAGAGGGTTGGATAAAAGGAGCACCAGGATCCTATGGGGCGGAAGAAGTGTTTAGAGTTACTTTACAACCTGATGGCTCTTATAATCTAAGTAATGATACTTATAAAGTCGATGTTTTTGCTCCAATAGAAACAGCGACTTCAACTACATTGACTAATCTTAATTTTTCAACTGCGGGAAATAAAGCGTTTAACTATATTGATGTCGCCAATACATCAGAGGATTTATTGTTTTCAGGTTTTGTCCGAAGTTCTTCTGGCTCAACAACCACTGGTACAGTGAATACGAATGCTACGGCAATTGGTATTAATAATCAAAGCATGAATGATGGTGATAATCTTCGCATTGATTTTGTAAACTCAGCGTCAGTAACCAACTCCTCAAATAACTCCTATAATTATGTAGATCATTTCGATATTAATAACTTCAGCTTTAATATTGTTCAAGTAGGCGGAAACACTCAACCAAATTCTATAGAAGTGTGGGTACGAATTTATAACGCTGATAATGATGATCCTGCTGGTAGCAATACCTCAACCCATAGCCAACAATTAGCAGATGATCCGCAAAAAGTTATTACTTCAATACAAGTTAATAATGTGGAAATCAATTTAAGTAGCCTGCAGAGTGATGGAAATGGCGGGTATTTAATCAGAGGTTTGAATTTAAATGATAAAATTACGGTCAGTGGAGATGAAAGCTATAACCGGATTGAAATAGAAAACGCTATTTCAAAAACTCATGGTGTTAATGATAGTAGTTTAAATGGAGATTCGTTCGATATAGGGATTTTCTCCTACAATAAAATTGTAACGGATATCCCTGATGTACAAATGGATTTTGACGTTGTTATTAAAGATGCTGATGGAGATACCAGTTCTGCCAATCTGGAAGTGAATTTAGCGCAACCTGTTTGCATTGTGGGTACAAATGTTAGTGATACTGCTGCTGCTAATACGCCTTACGAAGTTGGTACTGGAACTGGTGTGATTACAGGGGATGGTGGAAACGATGTGCTGGTAGGGGATACCGGTGGTGTCGATGTTACGCCAAAAAGTATTAATCTTGTCCTCATTTTGGATACTTCAGGAAGTATGGCGGATCAAATTTCTTTTGACGGTTCTACAATTTCACGTATGCAAGCGTTAAAAAATGCAGTAAATAATCTTTTAAATCAACTTACCGATAGCGATGCGGCGAATGTTCGTGTGAATATTATACAGTTTAATACTACAGCTACGACAGTTGGTACTTATAATTTGATTGTAAATGGTGATCCACAAGATTCATCTAATGAAGCGCTTGGGCAAGCTCATAGTGCCATTAATAATCTGGTGGCAGGTGGTGGAACTAACTACGAAGCAGCATTCAACCAGGCATTAGCCTGGGTTGATAGTGGTGGTGCTCTAAGTGCAGACAACCTTATAAATCAAGTCATCTTTATTTCTGATGGAGCACCTACTTATTATCTGAACTCAAGTGGAGCTGTAGCGGGTACAGGCAATACAACGACACAACAAACTGTGTTTGATCCTCTCGGGGTTACCGATAGCTCTAATGAAGTTGCTTTACTCGAACAAAAATTTGGTCCTATCGATGCCATTGGCATTAATGTTAACGAAACAACACCTGTTTATAATCCCTCAGGTACAGCAAACGATTTAACCGCAAAACAGATATTAGATAAAATGGAAGGAAGTAATCCATCTAGCTCAAGTAACAATATTCATAGTGCAGAAGAATTAACCCAAGTGTTGTCTGATTTGTCACCTCTGAAACAATTGAATACCACTGGAGATGACACGATCATAGGCGGCAATGGTGAAGATATTCTCTATGGAGATTCGTTATATACGGATCATTTGGCAGCACTTCAGGGATTAAATCTTTTCGATTTTGCTAATGGTTCTGGCTGGGATGTGTTTAACGAATTAGAGTCAAACAGCCAATATAATTGGTCTAGAGAAGATACGCTTAATTATATAAATCAGCATAGTCATGAATTAGCTCAGGAATCATTATTAGCCAATAACACAGGTCGTGGTGGTGGTAATGATTACATTGATGCCGGTGCAGGAAATGATAGAATTTATGGTCAAGAGGGAAATGATACCATATTAGCGGGTAAAGGAGCGGATATAGTAGATGGTGGAAGTGGAAATAATATCATCGACTTAGGTGCCGATTCAGATCAAGACACGTTGCTGTTAAATGTTGAAACACTTAAAGGTCATAATACAATTCATAATTTTAATCCTCAACAAGATATTCTTAAATTTGAGGGTGTTTTAAATATGGATGATGTAGGAGATCTTGATGCCTTGCTGGATCAAAATAATCCATTTACTACTAGCAACAATGGACAGGATCTGAATGTGAACTTTGCGAATGGTGCACAGCTTACTTTTGTTGGTTTAGCCGCTAATGTCGATGTGGGAGGGCTTACATCCATTCAAGACCTCGTACAGCAACCTGTTGTTGTGGTAAATGAATTGGGTAGCTAGTAAGGTAGTGCGAAATGCCAATTCATTGCCTTGGAGAGTTCTTCCAACATAATTTCGCCACGAATGCTGTTGCCCTTGCAGTTAACGCGGGGGCTTAAGACAACAATACCTGCTTTACCAGGAACCGTCGCGATGGTATAGCCGGAGACACCACTTTTTGCTGGCATTCCTGTTCTAACCATATGTGTTCCCGTTTCATCGTATAAGCCGCAAGTTGCCATTATAGCGAGTGTAATTTTGCAAGTCTCTAATGAGATAATTTGCTCACCAGTTGCAGGATCTTTACCTGCATTGGCAAGAACCGTTGGTAAATAAAGCATTTGCTCGAGCATGGCTTCATAAGAACAAAGAGTAAAGTAAAGATCTAAAGTTTCATTAACGCCTGCACCTAGATTGTTTCTACTTTTTAATAAATAAGCGAGTGAACGATTCCGATTTCCAGTGCGTTTTTCAGAAGCAAAAACTAAAGGATTGATGCTAAGACGTTGATTAAAAAGTTTGACCACCCAATGTTCTAACCAGGCAAATTGTTGCTCACCTACACCTGGAATATGAGAGCACAATGTGATTGCACCGGCATTTAACATAGGATTTGATGGTTTGGGTCCGAATTGCTCAAGGCGAGTAATGGAGGCAAAATCATCTCCAGATGGTTCTACTTTAACCCATTCAAAAAGTTGATTAGCACCGAACTCTTCAAGTAAGCCAATCAGTGTGATCATTTTGCCAGTGCTTTGTAAGGTTACAGGGGCCAGTGCCTGATTACTATAGGAAAGTGTTTCACCGCCTAGAGTATGAACTGCAATGGCAGTAAGGTCTTTGTTAACATTGGCCAATTCAGGAATGTAATTAGCCGTATCACCATCGAGACTGTGTTCCGCTTTGCTTACCAATTGTTTTAAGAGCTCAACAGTTATTTTGTTTTGGGTCATAGACTCTCAAATAAAAAAAAAGGGTTTGCATTATGCTAAATTTAGCACACTAATACAAATAAAAGGGCAACTCAGGAGTGAAGTGAGGGTATCGCATTGAAAATACAGCAATATTTAAGAGATTATTATTTTTTTAAGACATAGAACCCTCTTTCTGGAGCATCTTGTCTTAATGAGTAAATAGATTGCTTTTGCGACAGAAATGAGAAAATTTTAGCGACTAACAGTGGATGTAAATCCCCTCAAACGGATAGAAATTCTCTTAATTTATCGCCTATGTCAGCAGATCTCATTAGACTTTCTCCTATAAGAAAACAATGAATCCCATGATCTAACATTAGACGAATATCTTCACGCGTGTTGATGCCACTTTCAGTAATCAGCATTTTATCGGCTGGAAGAGACCGAGCTAACTCAATGCTAGTACCAATATCTGTAGTGAAGCTATGTAAACTGCGATTGTTGACTCCCATTAGTGGGGTAGGAAGAGCTAGCGCTCGTTGCAGCTCCTGATGGGTATGGCTTTCTACCAAAACTGCCATATTAAGCGCTTGTGCTAATTGGCAATAATCCTTAAGTTGATAATCATCAAGCATTGCAACGATAAGTAAAATGCAATCGGCTCCTAAAAAACGACTTTCATAAATTTGATAGGGATCAATAATGAAATCCTTGCGCAGCACAGGTAACCGAGTGTTTTCTTTAGCCACCGCTAAGTAGGTGGGATCTCCTTGAAAGAAATTAATGTCTGTAAGTACAGACAAACAACTCGCTCCGTTTTTTTCATAGGTTGTTGCAATTTCAGCTACATTAAAATTAGAGCGAATGACTCCTTTGCTCGGCGAGGCTTTTTTAATCTCAGCAATGATAGCTGGGCTTTTAGCTTGAAGTTGGGCGATAAAATCCCTTGTGGGAAGCATCTCATGTTCGATTAATGTTGTTAGAGGAGTTCGCTGTTTTGCTTGTTCAACTTCCAGTCTTTTATGTTCGCCAATTTTATTAAGAATGCTCATTTACTTGCCTTACGGGTTAATTCTTTTAATTGCTCAAATCGTCTTGCGGCCTCACCACTGTCAATCGCTTGTTTTGCTTTTTCGATTGCTTCAGACATATTTAAAGTAGGGGTTGCACAATAAAGAGCAAGGGCCGCATTCATTAGAACGATATCCCGTGCTGGTCCTGGCTCACCGCGCAAAACCTTTTTAGCCAACACTAGACTTTGCTCTGGAGAGTCTACAATTATTTTATCGAGTGTTGGGTGGTAACAGCCATGTTCTTTAGGATCAATACTCCAATCTTTGAATTGGCCATCCTGATACTCGACCACATCAGTCACTGCTGAAATGCTGACTTCATCCATCCCATCTTGAGAATTAACAACTAAGGCATGTTGGCTACCAAGATTGACTAAAACCTTTGCTATTGGCTCAAGCCACTGTTTTGCAAACACACCGACTACTTGTTTTTTGACACGAGCAGGGTTGATGAGTGGGCCAAGAAGGTTGAATAAGGTTCGAATACCCAATTGTTGGCGCGCAGGACGAGCATGTTGCATGGCCTGATGAAAATGTGGGGCAAAGAGAAAACTCACGTGGCACTGATGCATGCACTCTTTAAGCTGTTCATCATCAAGTTGCAGTTCAAATCCTGCATGAAGTAATAAATCAGCACTGCCACTACGACTTGAAACAGAACGATTGCCATGTTTAGCAACATTAGCTCCAGCCGCTGCAACAACAAAACTGGTTACTGTAGATACGTTAAAAGTATTTTTACCGTCACCGCCGGTCCCCACAATGTCAATAAGATCATCACCAAGATCAATCGGGTGCGCTAATTTCATCATGACAGTAGCAGCAGTGGTTAACTCTTCAACCGTTTCTCCCTTCATACGCATTAGAGCAAGGAAAGTGGCTATTTGTACATCGGATAACTGACCACTCATACAGGCATGCATGAAATTTTGCATTTGCGATGTGGTTAAATTTTCACGTGAAATTAATTGCTCGAAAAGTTTATTTGTATTCATGCTGTCTCAAGAAAGTGGCTTAATAATTGCAAACCGTGCTCACTTAAAATTGCTTCCGGATGAAATTGTAGCCCATAAAGTGGGTATTGACGATGAGAAATAGCCATAATTGTGTCGTCAGCCCAGGCATCAATAGAAAAGCAGGGTGGTAAGGTGGATGGATCTATGGCGAGTGAATGATAACGAGTTGCTTGAAAAGGACTAGGCAAACCACGGAACATCCCATGTTTATGATGCACAATCGATGAAGTTTTACCATGCATGATAGTCGGAGCTCGTACAATGGAAGCGCCAAAAGAATAGGCTAAACACTGGTGTCCAAGACAAATTCCCAAGATTGGTATTTGTTGATGAAATCGTTCAATGACGTCTAAAGAGATACCCGCTTCCTGTGGACCTTTAGGACCTGGCGAAATAACCAGATGTTTTGGGGCTAACCGTTGAATTTCATCAAGTGTAATACGATCATTGGTAAATACTAAAACTTCCTGGTTCAACGATTGAAAATATTGAACCAGGTTATAAGTAAATGAATCGTAATTATCGATAATAAGTAGCATTGATTTCTGATAATTAAAAATTAATATTAAATGTTACAGCCTATAGTCTAATCGGATATGAGAAGAGTTTATAAAGAAAATTCTTCGCCTAAATAAACTGCTCGAACCTGTTGATTGCCTAAAATGGCTTCTGGGGTACCCTCGCAAAGAATTTTTCCTTGACTAACGATGTAAGCACGCTCACAAATATCGAGTGTTTCACGAACATTATGATCAGTAATTAATACCCCAATTCCCTTATCACATAGATGGGTAATAATCTTTTTAATATCTAGAACTGAGATAGGATCCACACCTGCAAAAGGTTCATCCAATAAGATAAAATTAGGCTCGATGGCAAGTGCACGAGCAATCTCTACTCGGCGTCGCTCTCCTCCCGAAAGACTCATCCCCAAACTTTTTTCAATATGAGTGATATGAAATTCATGCATTAATTCTTGTAATTTTTCCTGACGACTTCGATCATCAAGATCTTTACGTAGCTGTAATATTGATAGAATATTGTCAGAAACGGTCATTTTTCGAAATACTGAAGCTTCTTGCGGTAAATAACCAATACCCAACCGTGCTCTCTGATGCATAGGGGCTCTGGTAATATCTTGACCGTTGAGAATAATTTGACCTTTATCACAGGATTGCAAGCCTACAATCATGTAAAAACACGTGGTTTTACCCGCTCCATTTGGACCAAGTAATCCTACACATTCTCCTCTACGAATGTTAATGCTGACATCATTAACAACTGTGCGCGTCTTAAACGATTTTTTTAAATGTTTTGCTAATAATTCACTCATGCTTTTTTCTCGGGATGAATGATAATCGTTGTACGATTTTTGTGATCACCTTTAGAGAGAACATGTTGTTTTTCAGTATCATAGCTGATTTTTGGTCCTGCAAAGGAATTATCTCCCTGAGTGACGCGTGCATTACCAATTAATTCAACCAAGTGACGTTCAGGATAGTAACGAATTGTATCCGCATAGGCGTGTAATAAAGGTTTATCGACTGCTGTTTGCGTCCAGAAATGAGCCTGGTTTCTGTCATCTCCATAAGCAATAGCGAGAGTGAGTTTATTTTGTTGGTTTCCTTCCGTAATTGCTCTTGCTGCGCGTAGATGCGAGGTTCCCTGATCAAATTCAACTTTGCCAATGTATTCGCCCTGGTGCGTTTGTTGATTGAGATCTGCAGAATCGGCAGATAACTCGGCGACTTTTTCACGATCGTCAGGCATGGCAAAGCTTAGTTTTGCCATAAAAACCAGAATAAAAGCAAAGAATACTTTGACTATCTTAACCGTGTTTGGGTTCATAGGTTGCATGCGCTCTACTTAATAGTTGAACTCGCTTATCCGCTAGATAAGCTTTCATTCCTTGTGAATGTACAGTACTTCCGGGTTGTTCAAAGCTAACAGCTAAATCAGTTGTTGCTAATTTTTCCTTTGGAAAATAAGTTAATTCCTCTGTTTTCATGGTGCTTTCTTGTGAATGTTCACCTTTGTTTTGATGAACAATAACATTGCGAATGAACGTAATTTTTTCGCCACCATGAATGGCTTTTGCATGGTCTGAATTAATCTGCCAAGCGGGTTGCCCGGGTTGCGTAATAATTATTTGCGGGGTTTTTAACAAATTTGTGTTGTCGGCAGGAATATGTTGCATCTGTGGGGTATGCAGGTAGTTGATTAATTTACCTTCCTCATCAAAACGTCGCACCGTTAAGTTGGTCACTATAACATCTGCTGACTGAGAAAGCGTTTTGTCATCAAGTTTGACGATAGCTGTCGAGCTGGCAAAATACCATCCAGAGCAAGCAAGTGCGATTAGGGCACAAAATAACCAAGTGGCTTGTTTGGCGGCATTCATGAGGCTAAATACCGTGTAAGCGCAATTTCTTGTTTATTTTGCGCATTTAAAATCAATTCACAAACTTCACGAACAGCGCCACGGCCGCCGGTTTGTTCTGTTTGCCACACTGCAAATTCTTTAACCTGACTCACTGCATTCGCTACAGCAATACCTAAACCCACTTGTTGAATAATAGGTAAATCAGGCAGGTCATCACCAATGTAAGCAAATTCTGTGTAATCAAATCCTAAGCGTTCCTTTAGCTGCTCAAAGGCATTTCGTTTGTCGACCTGACCTGTAAAATAATGCTGAATACCAAGTTGTTTCATGCGATGATCAATAACTGCATTAACTGACGTAGTTATAACTGCAACTTCAATGCCCGCAGACATGAGTAATTTTAAACCCATACCATCTTGTACATGGAAAGTTTTTAATTCATTACCGAAGTTGTCCACGTAAAGAAGACCATCAGTTAATACGCCGTCGACGTCGGAGATTAGACATCTAATTTTTTTTGCTTTTTCAATTAATTCGTTCATGTTTGTCTTTCTCATACTGTTTTGAAGCACCGTCTAAACGACGCCAGCACGTAACAGATCATGTAAATGTACAACAGCTATTGGATGGTTAGCATCATCAATAACAACCAGGGAGGTAATACTATATCTTTGCATCATAGTTAGGGCTTCTGCAGCTAAAAGGCCTTTTTTAATCGTTTTGCAATTTCTGCTCATCACCGTCGACAAAGGAGTCGTATTGATGTCAAAATTTTGGGTGAGTGTTCTTCTTACATCACCATCAGTATAAACACCAGCAAGACAACCACGAGCATCTGTTACACAAGTCATACCGAGTTTTTTTGCAGTGACCTCAATCAGGGCTTCACTAATCGTCGCTTGTTCATTGATTAGAGGTAATCCATCACCGGCATGCCATAATTCATCTATACGGAGTAACAAGCGTCTGCCTAATGAACCGCCAGGATGTGCCAGAGCAAAATCTTCAGCACTAAATCCTCGTGCTTGCAAAAGTGCTATTGCTAAAGCATCACCCATAACCAAGGACACTGTAGTGCTTGTTGTGGGAGCAAGACCTAAAGGACAAGCCTCTTGATGGATGCTAATGTCGAGATTTACGTCTGCTGCTTTAGCGATTGTAGACTCTAGGTTCCCGGTTAATGTAATTAACGGAACTTCTAAGCGCTTTAATAAAGGGAGTAATGTAACTATCTCATTAGTAAAGCCTGAGTTGGAAATTGCAAGTACGGTGTCTTGGCGTGTGATCATCCCTAAGTCACCATGACTTGCCTCGCCTGGATGCATAAAGAAAGCAGGGGTACCCGTACTTGAAAAGGTTGCAGCAATTTTACTACCAATATGTCCCGATTTGCCCATACCGGTGACCACAACTCGGCCTTTACATGCTAATAAAAGCTCGCAAGCGGTTTCAAAACGCTGATCAATACGTTGAGTTAAATCAAGTACCGCCTGCGCCTCGGTTTCAATGACTGCAAGGCCTAATTTGCAAAAATTCATGTGCTCTAGTGTCATTTGAACAAGTGATAAAGTGTAACATACTCATCCAAAAATAGGTATGATTTAGTTTAACAGCACACTATTCCTATTTAATTCGCAAAATAATACATATCAAGTATATAATTACTTTTTCACTTTCTGCCGGTAAAAATACATGCAAGATAATTTGGTGCAGATTACTAATCTTACCTTTGCCCGAGGTGAGCGTCGTATTTTTGATGGTGTTGATATGGCGATGGCGCGCGGAAAAATTACCGCGATCATGGGGCCGAGTGGAAGTGGCAAGACCACACTTTTACGTTTAATTGGCGCACAACTATACCCACAAACAGGTACTATTTTCGTTGGGGGAAATAACATCCATCAACTATCTCGTAAAGACTTATATTTGGCACGCCGAAAAATGGGGTTACTCTTTCAAAGCAGTGCACTCTTTACCCATCTCTCTGTTTTTGATAATGTCGCCTTCCCGTTGCGGGAGCATACCCATCTAAACGATGCAATGCTTCGCGATATTGTATTAATGAAGCTTGAAGCTGTGGGTTTGCGAGGAGCCGCCCAATTAATGCCAGATGAATTGTCAGGGGGGATGGCAAGACGTGTAGCTTTGGCTCGAACTATTGCGCTTGATCCTGAATTAATGATGTATGATGAGCCTTTTACAGGCCAGGATCCTATTTCAATGGGTGTACTTGTCCGTTTAATAAAGAGATTAAATCAGCTTTTGCAAACCACGACGATTATTGTTTCGCATGATGTGGAAGAAACTTGTTCAATTGCTGACTATATTTATTTGATTGCAGGAGGTCAAGTTATCGGACATGGCACGCCTCTTGAATTAAAACAATCAAATCAACCTCAAGTTAAACAGTTTATGCATGGTGAAGCTGATGGTGTGGTGCCGTTTCATTATCCGGCGCGTCCCTATACAGAGGAGTTACTCGATGCTTGATATGTTTGCCCGTATAGGGCAGCGAGGCGTAACAAATTTACAAACTATGGGAACATCAGGGGTGTTTCTGTTACGCATGTTTATAAGAAACCCTGATTTATCAAGACTTTGGCCAGCCTTGAAAAGACAGCTTTATTTTGTTGGTGTGTTATCTTGTTTG